>JAFDDA010000240.1 GCA_019311105.1 Deltaproteobacteria bacterium | reverse complement strand
GTCGGAGAGATGCAGCGTCGTCGAAACGAAGCCATGCTCGCCCGACTGCACGTACTCCACGTAGGGCCGCAGGTCCTTCTTGAAAGTGAAGATGTTGTCGGCCAGCACCACGGCACGCGGAGCGAGCTTTGGTGTGAGCAGCTTCAGCACCGGCAGGTAGAGATCCTTCCAGCCATCGATCAAGACGAGATCGATCGGGCTGGGCACGTCGGCCAGGGTTTCGAGCGCGTCGCCCAGGCGGACCTCGGTCACGTCGGACAGGCCCGCTTCGGCAAGATGGGCCTCGGCCCGGGAGTGCTTCGAGGGCTCGATCTCGGTTCCAATCACGCGGCCGCCGCCGTTGTCCCTCACCGCCGCGGCCAGGTAGATCGTCGAGATGGCGAACGAAGTTCCGAACTCCACCACGTTGCGCGCCCCGAGCGCCCGGGCGGTCAGGTAGAGGAGCTGTCCCTGCTCGGGCGAGATGGGGATGAAGGCATCCTTCAACGCCTCGGGGGTCACGATCTCCGAGAAAGTCTTCCCGCGGATCATTCCCGCGACCAGACGGGGCGCCAGGGCCACGAACTTCCAGCGATCACCGCGGGCCTCGCCGTGGAGTCGAGCGAGAAGCGATCTAACGGGCTCGGTCTGGAGCGTGTTGCTGGCTTCGGCCATTCTGGTCTCCCCTCAACCGAGTCAGAGCTGGAATGATGGAGGCGGTGTGGCAGCCCGTCGGCTCGTGCGGCTCAGGGTAACCGAGTCCGGACGCTTCGGATTGGGTGCCCAGGGGCGGATCGAGCGCTCGCTACCCGGTCAAGCGCGCCGGAAGTCCGCCGGATCTCGGGGGCGTCTTCTCGTTCTGGGTCTCGGGCTCGGCTGCCGCCATTGCGGGAATCCCTGGAGCGTTCGACCCTGGTGCTTCTCTTCCTGCACCGGAGGCCATCCCGATGAGCGATCGCGTCAACCGTCAGTGGCTGCTCGCCCGCCGACCCCAGGGGATGGTGAGCCCTGCCGACTTCGAGTTCGTCGAGAGACCGATCCCCGAACTCGCCGAAGGCGAGTATCTCGTCCGAAACCTCTACATCTCGTTCGACCCCACCATGCGCGGCTGGATGGAAGACCGCGAGAGCTACATGCCTCCCGTCGCATTGGGTGACGTGATGCGCTGCAGCACGGTGGGCCAGGTGACGGAGTCGAAGAACCCGGCGTATGCACGGGGCACCATCCTGACGGGCCTGTTCGGCATGCAGGAGTTGGCCGTCGGAGGCCAGGGTTTCATGCACGGCACGCCCGTCGCGGAAGGCACTCCGCTCACCTGGCCGCTCGGCGTCACAGGCCTCACGGGCATGACCGCCTACTTCGGGATGCTCGAGCTCGGCGAGCCGAAGCCCGGAGAGACGGTGCTCGTCTCCGGTGCCGCCGGAGCCACGGGCTCGGTGGCCGCGCAGATCGCAAAGCTCGAGGGCTGTCGGGTCGTGGGCATCGCGGGCGGGCCCGAGAAGTGCGCCTGGCTCGAGAAGGAGGCCGGCCTCGACGCCGCCATCGACTACAAGTCCGAGAACGTCGAGGAGCGAATCCGCGCGTTGTGTCCCGATGGCGTCGACATCTACTTCGACAACGTCGCGGGTCCGATCCTGGATGCCGCCCTCGCGAACCTCGCCCTTCGGGCTCGCGTGGTGATGTGTGGCGGGATCTCGGGCTACAACGAAGAGAAGCCACCCCCGGGTCCGCAGAACCTGATGAATGTGATCATCCAGCGCGCGCGCATGGAGGGCTTCATCATCATCGACTACGTCTCGCGCTTCCCCGAGGCTGCGGCCGCGCTGACCCAGTGGGTGCGCGAGGGGAAGATCGTCCACCAGGAGGACGTGCAGGTTGGAATCGAGAACGCGCCGGAGACGTTCGTGCGCCTCTTCACCGGGCAGAACCTCGGGAAGCAGCTCTTGAAGGTGGGGGATCCCGTCGATCTCTGAGGGCGACCCCCTACTGCTTGTCGTTGAAGGCCCGGTCGGCCCAGTCGAGCATGCCTCCCCATTCCTCTAGGACGCAGCCGTAGAGCGGGCTCGCGAGCCGCCCAAGGCGGCCGGGTCCGTTCGCGCGTTTCTCGTCTACGGGGACGGCGCCAGGCCCGAGCTCCTGCCGCTAGGGCCTTACCGTACGGAAGGGCGGCGCGATGATCGCGTTCGACGATTTTTTCGTCGACGTGGGAGCCCCACCGAAACCATCGACGGCGTCCTCGTGAGGTTCAAGAACGAAGCGAGTTCACTGTCCGTGAACATCCTAGCGGTGACGAGTGCGTTCAATAGCGGGGGCGCGGGCGGTGGCTGGGGCCCGACCCGACGTGCGGGACCCTCGGGGGAGTCGGGGCACGCTGCGTTGCGCCCTGGTGTCCCGTGGCGCGTTCATGGCGATCGGCGGCGCGCTGGAGTGCCTCCTCCTGGGTCTCGTCGACCATCTGGTCGTACTCCCCCT
>JAFDDA010000239.1 GCA_019311105.1 Deltaproteobacteria bacterium | reverse complement strand
GGAAGACCGCCGGTCGCTGCGACCACAGGTGCTCCTCGCCCTCGACGCGCAGGTCGATGCCGGCGACGGCGGTCGTCAGATCTCCCCACAGCGCCCCCGCGACGTTGAGGCCGTCGCGCGACGAGCGGTTGAGCAGCCCCACGGCCAGCCCGGCGAGGGACGACGGAACGATGCTGCCGACGGCCAGGGCCGTGCGCGCCAACTCTTCGATGCCGGGCGTGCCCCGGCTGTGAAAGCTCCGCACCGGTCCGGGTTGAGGGGGCGCGGGTTGCCGACGTTCTCGAGCAGCGGCAGGTCGGCGACGCTGTCGGTGTAGAAATAGCTCGCGTCGAGATCGAGGTCGTGCTGCTCCGCCAGCTCTTCGCCGGCCGTGAGCTTTCCCTGGCCGTAGCAGGCCGGGTGGATGATCCGGCCCGTGAGAACGCCGTTCTCGGCTTCCAGGCGCGTGCAGAGCACGTGCTCGATGCCGAGGTCCCGGGCGAGGGGCTCCACCTGGAACGGCATCGCGGACGACACGATGGCGACGGTGTGGCCGCGCTCCTGGTGCGCCCGCACGATGGCGCGCGCCTCGGGGTAGATCTCCTGGGCGAGGTGCTTCTCGAAGACCTCGGCCCCCAGCTCCTCCAGCATCGATTCGGCGAGGCCCCGATAGGCCGCCGTGTGGGCCGACACGAAGGCCGAGAAACCGGTGCGGCCGAGGGCGAAGCTCAGGCCGCCCACCAGCGAGCCGGCCATCTCGCGCGGAGAGGCGCGCCCGGACAGGAAGCGTTCGCGAACGAAGGCGCTCGCCGAGAAGCCGGCCAGCAGCGTCCGGTCGACGTCGAAGAAGGCGCCGACCTTCGGGCCCTCGGGGCCCTCGCGGATTTCCCGGGTGAGCTTCGCGTGGTGCTTCACTCCTGCCTCCTCGCTCCATTGCCGCTCACGACTTCAGACTTCAGTGTAGGCCGCGCGCGCCCTCTGCCGTCAAATGATTCGTCGCAGCGGAGCCGATGCTGGAGGGCTCGCTGCCCGAAACCCACACCCGCCGGTCGATTCAGCTCCACGCCCGCCTGGAAGCTCGGCGACCCGCTCGCCGGTGGGTCCCCCTCTCCGGGCGGATCCAGTGTGTAGCAGCTCGCCCCGGCCGTGGAGCGATTCGCCGGGTTGCGCTGAGAGGGCTTCGGCGGCTGGCTTTCGGCGCACGGTTTTGGGAAGATCCCCCGAACTCACACCCGCCCGGAGGCCAGGCATGTTCGAGCCGATTCTTCCCGATAGTATCGACGACGTCCGCTTAGACGACATCACGTTCTGGAGTCGTCGCGAAGAGGAGCGCGAGGGTGCCTTCGCGCTGTTACGCCGCGAGCGGCCGGTATCCTTCCACAAGGAGTTCGAGCCGCCGCCCCAGGTGCCGCTGCCGCAGGGGCCGGGCTACTGGGCCATCACCCGCCACGCCGACATCCTCGAGGCGAGCCGCCGCAGCGATCTCTTCTGCTCGGGCAAGGGCATCCAGATTCCGGACCTCCCCGAGGAGCTGAACGAGTTCTTCGGCTCGATGATCGCCATGGACGACCCCCGCCACGCCCGCCTGCGGCGGATCGTGTCTCGCGGCTTCACGCCGCGGTCCCTGGGACGGATCGAAGACGAAGTGCAGAGTCGGGCGGTCGCCGTGATCGACCGTGTGATCGACCGGGGCGAGTGCGATTTCGTCAGCGACATCGCCGCGGCGCTGCCCCTCGAGATCATCTGCAACATGATGGGAATTCCGGCGAGCCAGCGGCAGTTCGTCTTCGACCACACGAACACCATCCTGGGCCTCGGCGACCCGGAGTACGTGAAGCCGGGCGAGAACCCGCTGGCGGCGGCGTTGAACTCGGGCAAGGCCCTGGCCGATCTCATGAACGAGATCGCCAAGGAACGCCGCAAGACTCCCAAGGACGATCTCACCTCACAGCTGCTCAACGCCGAGATCGAGAGCGAGGCCCTCAGCGACCAGGAGATCGCGTCGTTCTTCGTGCTGCTGGTCGCGGCGGGGAACGAGACGACGCGCAATGCCATCAGCCACGGGATGTTGGCCCTGGGCCAACATCCCGACGAGCGGCGTCGCTGGGCCGAAGACTTCGAGGCCGTCGCTCCCACGGCGGTCGAGGAAATCGTGCGCTGGGCGAGCCCGGTCATCCACTTCCGGCGCACGGCCACCGAAGACACGCAGCTGGGCGGTCAGAAGATCGCCGCCGGCGAGAAGATCGTGCTCTGGTACAACTCCGCCAACCGCGACGAGGCCGTCTTCGAGGATCCCTTCCGCTTCGACGTGACGCGCACGCCCAACGAGCACGTCGGCTACGGCGGCCCGGGGGTGCATCACTGCCTCGGCGCCAACCTCGCCCGGCGCGAGATTACGGTGATGTTCCGCGAGCTGCTGCGCCGGCTCCCCGATCTCGAGATCACGGGCCCCCCCGAGCGCCTGCTCTCCAACTTCATCCACGGCATCAAGCGCATGCCGTGCGCCTTCACGCCCGGGGGGGCGGCGTAGCCCTTCGCTCGGGCTTTCAGCCTTCGGCTCGCGGGGCCTTCTCGGATCTACCAAGGCGGGTGTGGCGGATGTGCAAAGGGCCGGACGTCGGTTCGACGTCCGGCCCTTTCTATGCTTCCTCGGCGGTCGAATCCGCAGTGCCCGCCGAGGTTACCCGTCGCGCGCTATCAGCGGGATGTCCGCCGCCGC
>JAFDDA010000238.1 GCA_019311105.1 Deltaproteobacteria bacterium | reverse complement strand
CCCATTTAGGTACTCTCCCGCGTCTTGGAGAGGTGGCCGAGTGGTTGAAGGCGCGCCCCTGCTAAGGGTGTATAGGTAACCCCTATCGAGGGTTCGAATCCCTCCCTCTCCGCCACCCGGGCTGCTCCGCGTCTCAGAGCCGAGATTTGCGAGCGCCGCAACCTCCAGGCGTAGTAGGCTTGCCGCCATGAACGAGGACGAACCCCGATCGAGTCTGCTTTGCCTCGTCTTTACGGACCTGGTCGATTCGACAGCGCTGAAGTCTCGCCTCGGTGATGCCGCCGCCGGTCAGCTGATGACCCGCTACCACACCGACCTGCTCGGGCTCGCAAGCAAGCGTGGCGGACGCGAGATCGACTCCGCAGGCGACGGTTTCTTCCTCACCTTCGAGGCGCCGAGTGCGGCCGTGGCCTTCGCCCTCGAGCTCCAGCTCCTGCACGAAGCGTCGTCCGAGCTTCCGGCCGTGCGCGTCGGCATGCATCTGGGCGAGGTGACCGAGCGAGCCGCGCCCGAGGGCGCATCGAAGCCAACCTTGGTCGAAGGCCTGGCTGTGGACCTGGCGGCTCGCGTCGGCGCGCTCGCGTCGGGCTCGCAGGTGCTGATGTCGCTGCCGGTCTTCAACGCAGCGCGCCAACGCCTGGAGCACGGCGAGCTGCCGAGGGAAATCTCCTGGCTCGCTCACGGTCCCTATCTACTGAAGGGAATCGACGAGCCCGTTGACGTCGGTGAGGCGGGCTTCGAGGGCCTCTCGCCGCTCGAGGCCCCGGGTGATTCGGAGAAGGGCCGGCGGGCAGTGGCCGCGGGCGACGAGCTCACGCTCGGCTGGCGTCCCTCGGTAGGGATCGGGATCCCCGGGCGCCCGCACTGGCAGCTCGTCGATCAGCTCGGCCGCGGCGCGATTGGTGAAGTCTGGCTGGCGGAGCACGAAGGCACGCACGGACGGCGCGTCTTCAAGTTCTGCTTCCAGGCCGACTCGTTGCGCAGTCTCAAACGCGAAGTTGCGCTGCTCCGCATTCTCAAGGAGAGCCTGGGGGAGCGCGCGGATATTGCGCAGGTGCTCGACTGGGAGTTCGAGCATCCCCCTTACTTCCTCGAGACCGAGCACTCGGAATCGGGCGACCTCGTCGACTGGGCGCGCGAGCAGGGCGGCATCGACAAGGTCCCGATCGAGACGCGCCTCGACATCGCCGCGCAGATCGCCGACGCGCTCACCGCAGCGCACGGTGCCGACGTGCTGCACAAGGATCTCAAGCCGGCCAACGTGCTCATCCATGAGGACGCCGCGGGTCGGCCGCGCGTGTGTCTCACGGACTTCGGCATCGGCCTCGTTACGAGCCGCTCGGCACTCGAGGTGCCGGGGATCACGGTGGCGGGTCTGACCGAGGATCTGCTGTCCAGCACCGTCGAGACCGGGGCGGGGACACGCCTCTACATGGCGCCCGAGGTGATCGAGGGACGCACGGCGACGCCCCGTTCCGATCTCTACGCGTTAGGCGTCGTGCTGTACCAGATGGCGGCGGGCGATTTTACGCGCGCGCTGGCGCCGGGCTGGGAGCGGCACGTCGAGTACGCGCTCCTTCGCGACGACATCTCGGCCTGCGTCGATGGTGAGCCGGCCAAGCGGCTCGAGGGCCCGGCACAGCTCGCGGAGCGGCTGCGGTCACTGCCCGCGCGACGCGAGCACCTACAGAGCCAGGCTCGGCGCAAGAAGCTCGTGCGCGGCGGCATTGCCGCTGCCGTCGTCGGCCTGCTCGCGGTGGGCGGCCTGCGCGCCTATCGCCTCTACGCCGACGCACAGTGGGCTCAGACGACCGCCGTGCCGGAGATCATCCGGCTGGTCGGAGTTCAGGATTACCCCGCCGCTTATGCGCTGTCGACCGAGGTGGAGCGTCGCATCGGCGACAACCCGCGCCTCGCCCCGCTGTGGCAGGCGGTGAGCGCCCGGGTGGACATGGTGACGGAGCCAGCGGGTGCCACGGTTTCGTATCGCCACTACGAAGACCTCGAGGGCGAGTGGACGACGCTAGGCACGACGCCCCTCGAGGACGTGCGGGCTCCGCTGGGTGTGTTGCGCTGGCGTATCGAGAAGCCGGGCTACGAGTCGCGCGAGCTCGCGTTCCGGGCGCCGAACCTCTCGAAGGGGATGCCCCTCGAGCCCAAGCTTCACTATGTGCTCGATCCGGAGGGCACGACGCCGGAGGGGATGATCCCGGTCGATGCCGGCACCCTGTTCGCGGTGCCTCTCGCGGGCTTTGCCGCGACGCCCGAAGAGGGCATCGAGATTGGGCGCTTCTACATCGATCGCACCGAAGTGACCAACGAAGCCTTCCTGGAATTCGTGGCGGCGGGCGGTTATCGGCGCCCCGAGTTGTGGACGGAGCCCTTCGTGCGGGAAGGCGAGACGTTGTCCTTCGAGGAGGCAATGGCGCTCTTCGTCGACACGACCGGCCGCAGTGGGCCTTCCGACTGG
>JAFDDA010000237.1 GCA_019311105.1 Deltaproteobacteria bacterium | reverse complement strand
GTGGTCGAGTTCATCGGGAACTTCAGCCATCGGATCCATCGCGTGAAGGAGGAGCGCTTCTTCTTTCCCGCGCTCGAGGCCTGGGGGTTCGTCGAGCCCGAGGCGTGCCAGCGCCTCGAAGAAGACCACCGGGCGCTTCGGGATCTGACCGCTCTCTTGTGTGACGGGGTGAACGAGGGCGATTGGGAGAAGGCGTTCCGGGTGGTGGCGATGTATCTGGGGCGCATGCGCGTGCACCTCGACGTAGAGGAGATCGCGCTGCTCTCCGCCGATCTGTCGGAGGTCGGGGACGAACACGTCGCGCCGATGATGGAGAGCTTCGCCGCGCTCGAGCGCGAGGAGTTCACCGGCGCGAGCCGACTCTACTACGTCGAGATCGCGGATTCGCTTTGTCGCGATGTCGGGCTCACACCGCCGAGCGCGGGGGAGGCTGCGCCATGAGTGTGCTCGTGCGGGACGTGATGACATCCGAGGTCGCGAGCGTGGCGCCCGACCAGAGCCTCGCTGAGCTCGAGCGCCTGTTCGCGGCGCAGCGCGTGAGTGGCGCGCCGGTGGTGGAGGGCGGCAAGCTGCTCGGCGTGGTTTCGCGCGCCGACATCGTGCGCGTGCTCGGCGAGCAGGAGGGCGTGGCCGAGGTCGTGGTGTCGTTCTACCAGACGCCGTGGGACGAGGACGTCTCGGCGGTCGAGGCGATGGAGCGCGCGTCGGACACGTTTGGCGAGAAGCTCCGCCACCTCTGCGTGCGCGACGCGATGAGCGACCACGTGATCTTCGTCTCCCCCGACGCGGCCCTCGAGGATGCGGCGCACATGATGACGGAGAACGGGGTCCACCGGCTCCTCGTCTGGGAGGGCGGCGGCCTGTGCGGGATCGTCACCAGCCTCGACGTGGTTCGCACGGTCGCGGAGCGCGGGCTCGGCGACCCGGCCGGCTGAGCCTCACAACACCAAGGCGGTTGCCACCACCGCACTTGCACTACATGTCGAAAAAACAGCAAAAAATCGACATATTTATTGAACCTGTCGATCCCATCCTCACGTCGCCAGGACATCCATCAGGGCCCAGTTCACGTAGTACATCTCCCGGCCCACCTTTGAGCCCTTGAGGACTCCCGGCGCCGCGCCGGGGCGACACCTGCAGCGCGCGGCAGGCACCGGGCGCCCCCGGGGTAACCCTTGGCCCACCCCCATCGTATTCCCCGGGGTAACCCTTGGCCCACCCCCGTCGTATTGGTGGGCGTGCCGTCCGCCGACTCGACCTTCGACGCCCACCTCGCCGAGAGCGGGATCCGCCTGCGGCGCGGCCGCGTGACCACGCTCCAGGTGAACATCGGGAAGCGCTGCAACCTCGCTTGCCTGCACTGCCACGTCGAATCGGGCCCGAAGCGGACCGAGGCGCTCGATGCCGAGGGGGTCGACCGCATCCTCTTGCTGCTCGCGCGAAACCCGGCCGTGGCGACCCTCGACATCACCGGCGGCGCGCCCGAGCTCCACCCCGAGTTCCGGCGCCTCATCGTCGGAGCCCGCGGGCTCGGCCTGCGCGTCATCGACCGCTGCAATCTCACCATCTTCTACGAGCTCGGCCAGGAGACGATGCCCGAGTTCCTGGCCGAACACGGGGTGGACATCGTGGCATCGCTCCCGTGCTACGAGGCGGCGAGCGTCGACGGGCAACGCGGGCGCGGCGTCTTCAAAAAGAGCATCGAGGCGCTCCAGTGGCTCAATCGGCTCGGCTACGCACGGCCGGGCACGGGCCTCCGGCTCGACCTCGTCTACAACCCGACCGGCCCGACCTTGCCCCCCAGCCAGTCCGAACTCGAGGTGCGCTATCGCGGCGATCTGCAGCGGCGCTTCGGCATTCGCTTCGACCGCCTCGTCGCGATCGCCAACATGCCGATCAAACGCTTCGCCCACAGCCTTCGGCGCGACGGCGAATACGAGGCCTACCAGGCGCTGCTCGTCGAGCGCTTCAACCCGGAGACCGTGCCCGAGCTGATGTGCCGCCACACCCTCTCCGTCGATCACACGGGCCGGCTCTACGATTGCGACTTCAACCAGGCGGCCGGGCTCGCCACGGCCGGGCCGGCGCGTGGCTTCTTCGACATCGCGGACCTCACGGAGTTCACCGGCGCGCCCGTCACGACCGCCTCGCATTGCTTCGGCTGCACGGCGGGCGCAGGGTCGAGCTGCGGCGGCGAGCTGGCCTGAGGCTGCCCCGGAGCCCCTGGGGCCGAGCCCTCACGCGCAGGCAGCTCCCCGGCGCGACCCCCCGCCCGGGCTCAAGGTGCCCGCTTCGTCGAGAACGGGCGCACGGTTCGGCTCCAGCCCGACTTGCAGACCGCCGGCCGCTACACGGTCGAGACGAGCCGCGAAGGCTCGAGCCACGTCACCGCGCACACCGACGTCGCAACGGCGCTCCAAGAGTTCGCGGCGGCCTGGCGCGCGCGCCTCCACTAGGGGCGCGGCCCTACTCTTCTTCGCCTTCCAGTTCTTCGAACCCAGCAGACAGGTTCTCGCCCTCACTCATGACGTTCCTTCCCCGGCCTTCCCGAGCCGGTACCCAAATCGGTGTGTCCCCGGCCGGATCACATGCTGCGGCAACACGTCCGGACCGCAGGCACCCGTGCCGAGGCCGCGCTGGCGGTGGTCGAGGTGGAGGATGGTTTCGCGCCGGAGTTCGAGGTCGCTGGTGTGGCGGGCGGCGTAGAGGTCGGCGGCGGTGTAGTGGCTGGCGGTGAAGCGGAGGAGCGGGCCGCGGCGGTCGAGGGCTTCGACGCGCAGGCCGCGGCCATCCGTGCCCGCGAGTTCGAGCCAGCGGGTTTCGCCGTGGCTGCCGTGCTCCTGGGGGACGATGTAGGGGACGTACTGGCCGGTGACGGTGCTCGCCCAGCGCCCGACGCGCACGCCGCGCAG
>JAFDDA010000153.1 GCA_019311105.1 Deltaproteobacteria bacterium | reverse complement strand
TCGTAAGTGACCGAAGAAGCGTGCTCTTTCCTGCGTTCGTGTAGCCGACGATGGACAGCACCGGGAGCCCCTGGCGCTTACGGCGCTGCCGTCGCCCGCTGCGTTCCTTGCGTAGCTTCTGCAACTCCCGTTCCAGCCGGGAGACGCGGTCGCGGACGCGCCGGCGATCGACCTCGAGCTTGGTTTCGCCCGGGCCCCGGCCGCCGATCCCGCCCGCCAGGCGCGAGAGCGAGACGTCCGCCCGCTGGGCCAGCCTCGGCATCATGTACTTGAGTTGGGCGAGCTCGACCTGGAGCTTGCCGTCCCGGCTGCTGGCGCGCTGGGCAAAGATGTCGAGGATCAGCTGGGTCCGATCGATGACCCGCAGCTCCATCTTGTCGGCGAGGTTGCGCGCTTGGGTGGGCGTCAGATCCGAGTCGAAGATCACGAGGTCGACGTCGCGCTGGAAGGCGCGGATGACGAGGTCGCGCAGGCGGCCCGAGCCGAGGTGGGTCTTCGTGTCGGGGCGGCTGCGATGCTGCACCACCGTGTCGATCACGGTCACACCCGCCGAGCGCGCCAGCTCGCGCAGCTCGGTGATGTTGGCTTCGGCATCCGTCGGCGCATCGGCATCGCCCTCGACCTCTTCGACGCCGTCGGCGCGCTTCGGTCGGCGGGCACGACCCTGCACCGAGACGAGGATCGCGCGCTCGCCGCCCCCGATGCTGCGGCTCTGCTGGGTGCGCGCGAGTTCCTCTTCGAGGGCGCGCATCCAATCGCGAAAATCCTGATCGAGCTGCGAGGGCGGGGTCGGGTCGAGCCGCTCGATGCCATCGTCGTCTTCGTCGCGGCTGCCATCGAAGGTGCCGGGCTTCAACGTCGCCACGTGGGCGAGCGTCGGGATGCCCCCCTCGTCGAAGCCGACCGTGACCATCGCGTCGAGGTTCAGGCACGCGAGGTCGGTGAGGTCATCGCGCGAAAGCGTTTCGCCGTCGCGCACTACGGTGTGGATGCAACGCAGGCCCCGCAGCCGGCCGCGGCCGGCGCGCAGGCGTCCCCAATCCGGAAGCTCGATGCCCTGGGCGTCGCCCACCATGACGTGGGTGACTTCGCCGCGTCGATCCACGAGCACGCCGACCTGACGGCGGATCTCGTTGGACAGCTCGCAGAGGCTTCGAGCGAATTCCTGGTTCAGGATCCGTTCGGGCGGGAGCTGGCGGCGATAGAGGCGTTCGAGCGATCGGGCCTGGTTGGCCTTCAAGCCCTGGGTGTTCCCGAATACCTGGATGGTGGTGCTCCTGGGCAGCGGTTGTGCCTGTGGGAGGAGGCGCGAGGGGGAGAGGTGGATTCTAGGCCCCGCTCCCAGGAAGGGCCAACTGCCCCGAGGGGAATCCCCTGCACGTTTGTGATGGGTTCCGGTCGGGCATCCCGGGGGGTACCCTGTTCGGTCCTTCGCCCAACGCGGCCAGCCCCCAGAAGGACCCAAGGCGCCACGGAATTGCGCCGAAGAGAAGGAGTCCATGGGCACCTCCGCCGCCAACCCCGAACTCGACGTCTCCGTCGTGATCCTCGCCGCTGGCCAGGGCACGCGGATGAAGTCCAACCGCTCGAAGGTCCTCCACGAGATCTGTGGGCAGCCGATGCTCGGTTTCCCGCTGGCCCTCGCGCGCGAGCTGTCGCCCCGCGAGCCCGTGGTCGTGGTGGGCCGCGACGCCGAAGAGGTGGAGCGCGCCTTCGCGGGCGAGGCCCGCTTCGTGCTGCAGGCCGAGCAGAACGGAACCGGCCACGCGGTGCTCGCCGCCCAGGAGGCCCTGGCCGACGCGCGCGACGGCATCCTCGTGCTCTACGGCGACACACCGCTGCTGCGCCTCGAATCCCTGCGTCGCATGGCGGAGATCTATCGCGCCGAGAAGGCCGACCTCGTGATGCTCACCTCGCCCGAGCCGTTGCCGGGCGTCGTCGTGCGCGACGCCGAGGGGCGCATCGAGCGCATCGTCGAACTCACCGACGCGACGCCCGAGGAAGCCAAGATCCGCGAGGGCAACACCGGTGTCTATCTGGTGAACCCCGAAGTGCTGTGGAAGGGCCTGGCCCAGGTGGACGACCGCAACGAACAGGGCGAAATCTATCTCACCGACGTCGTCGCCTATGCGGTGGGGCAGGGCCACCGCGTCGAGGGCCTCGCGCTCGAGGATGCCGACGATTGCCTCGGCGTGAACACGCGCGGTGAGCTGGCGGCTGCGGCCGGCGTGGCGCGGAGGCGCGCTTGCGAAGCCCTCATGGCCGAAGGCGTCACCATCGTCGACCCGGCGAACACCTACCTCGATGTGGGCGTCCGCATCGGCCGCGACAGCTTGATCGAGCCTGGCTGCGTCGTGACCGGCGGGACGGTCCTCGGCGAGGGCTGCCACGTGAAGCCTCACTGCACGATCGAGGACAGCCGCGTCGGCAACGGCGCCGTGCTCGGGCCGTCGGCGCACCTGCGGCCGGGCTGCGTGCTCGGCGAGAACGTGCGCATCGGGAACTACGTCGAGGTGAAGAACTCGAACCTGGCTGACGGCGTGAAGGCCGACCACCTGGCCTACGTGGGCGACGCCGACGTGGGCGAGGGCTCGAGCTTCGGCTGCGGGGCCATCACCGTGAACTACGACTGGGAAACCAAGAGCCGCACCACCGTGGGCCGCGACGTGAAGATCGGCTGCAACGTGAACCTCATCGCGCCGGTCGAGATCGAGGACGGCGCCGTGGTGGCGGCGGGTTCGACGATCACGTCGGACGTCCCGGGCGAGGCGTTGGCCGTGGCGCGGGCGAGGCAGAAGAACATCGAAGGCTGGCGCGCGCGGCGCCGGGAGCAGGAGTAGCGCGCATGTGTGGAATCGTCGGGTACATCGGCCGCGAGCACCGGGCCATGGACGTCCTGATGGACGGGCTTCGACGGCTCGAGTATCGCGGCTATGACTCGGCCGGGGTTGCCGTCCACGACGGCGCCCGCATCGAAGTGCGCCGCGCCATGGGCAAGCTCGTGAACCTCGACGGCGTGCTGCGCGACAGCCCCCTCGAAGGCGGCGCGGGCATCGGCCACACCCGTTGGGCGACCCATGGCCGCCCGTCGGAGGCGAACGCCCACCCGCACCGTGCGGGCTCGGTGGTCGTCGTCCACAACGGCATCATCGAAAACCACACGACGTTGCGGGCGGGGCTGCGCGAGCGCGGCTGCGAGATCGTCTCTGAGACCGATACCGAGCTGATCGCCCACCTCGTCAACGAAGAGATGGAAGCGGGCAAGGGCCTCATGGAGGCGGTGCTTGCCGCCACCGCGAAGTGCGTGGGCTCCTACGCCCTCGGCGTGATCAGCGACCGCGAGCCCGACCAGATGGTCGCGGCGAAGAACGGCGGCAGCCCGATCATCCTCGGCCTCGCCGACGACCAGGCGTTCATGGCCAGCGACATCCCGGCGATCCTTCCGTACACGCGTCGCATGATCTTCCTCGAGGACGGCGACTTTGCGCTGCTCTCGCGCGGCGGGTGCGAGATCGTGGCGGCCGACGCCAGCCCGATCGAACGCGAAGTGCGAACCATCCAGTGGGATCCGGTCTCCGCCGAGAAGGGCGGCTACGACCGCTTCATGCAGAAGGAGATCTTCGAACAGCCGCGGGCAATCAGCGACACGATCGGCGCGCGAATACTCGACGAGGAAGCCGAAGTCGACCTCGATGGCATCTCCTTCACCGCGGACGAGGTCCGTGGCTACTCTCGGATCTACCTGCTGGCCTGTGGCACGTCGTGGCATGCGTGTCTCGTCGGCAAGTACATGATCGAGCAGCTCGCTGGGATCCCGGTGGAGGTCGATCTCGCCTCCGAGTTCCGGTATCGCAAGCCGATCATCGACGACAGCTGCCTCGTCATCACGGTTTCGCAGTCGGGGGAGACGGCCGACACCCTGGCCGCCCTGCGCGAAGCCAAGTCGCTTGGCGCCCGCATCCTCGCCATCTGCAACGTGCGCGACTCCACGATCCCGCGCGAGAGCGACGACGTGCTCTACACCCATGCGGGCCCGGAGATCGGTGTCGCCTCGACCAAGGCCTTCACCACGCAGGTCGTCGCCTTCTATCTGACGGCCCTGAAGCTCGGCTCGGTTTCGGGGCGGCTCTCGCCCGACGAGATGCGCAAGCACATCGGCGATCTGCGCAGGCTGCCGCGGCTCGTGGACGAGGCCCTCGCCACGGACGAGCACGTGCGCGGAATCGCGCAGAAGTACTTCCACGCCAGCGACTTCCTCTTTCTCGGCCGCGGGATCATGTTCCCCGCCGCGCTCGAGGGCGCGCTCAAGCTGAAGGAGATCTCGTACATCCACGCCGAGGGCTACGCCGCCGGCGAGATGAAGCACGGGCCCATCGCCCTCATCGACGAGGACATGCCCGTCGTCGTGATCGCGAACCGCAGCCCCGTCTACGACAAGGTCGTCTCCAACCTGGAAGAGGTCCGCGCGCGCGAGGGCATCGTCATCGCCGTCGCCAGCGAGGGCGACGAGGCCATCGAGGAGTGTGCCGACGACGTGATCCGCGTCCCGGACCTCGGCGACTTCCTGACCTCAATCCTCGTCTCCGTCCCCCTCCAACTCCTGGCCTACCACGTCGCCGTCCTCAAGGGCACCGACGTGGACCAGCCGAGAAACCTCGCCAAAAGCGTAACCGTCGAATAACCCCTGACGAAGGGTGACGCCGCCGAAGGCGGAATCGGGGATGGCCTGACCATCCAGATTCTGGTTCCGCTTCCGACGGAGCGGAGTTGTGCGCTAGCTTGGCATCCCCCACTTCACGTTCGATCCTCTTCGGAGTAGCGCAGTGCTCGGTGAGCAGATTCTCGAGGGTTTGAACGAAGAGCAGCGACGGGCCGTCGAGACCACCGAAGGGCCGCTGCTCGTGCTCGCCGGCGCTGGGTCAGGGAAGACGCGCGTCCTGACCCACCGCTTGGCCTACCTCGTGGGCGGCCTCGGAATCCCCGCCGAGAGCGTCCTCGCCGTGACCTTCACCAACAAGGCCGCGGGCGAGATGCGCGAGCGCATCGAGAAGCTGCTCGGCAACGCGGCCGAGGGGCTCTGGGTCACGACCTTCCACTCCGCCTGCGTGCGCATCCTGCGGCGCGACGTCTCGCACCTCGGGCTCTCGCGCGGCTTCGTCATCTACGACGAGGCCGACAGTCTCGGAACGGTGAAGGAGGCCCTGCGACGCCACGGCCTCGACCCGAAGGCCCATGACCCGCGCCGCATCCGCTGGAAGATCGACGAGTGGAAGAACGCCGGCCGCATGCCCGCCGACGCGGCGGCCGTGGCGCGTGACCTCGACGAGGAACAGGTTGCCGAGATCTACGCCACCTATCAGCGGCTGCTCACCGACGCGAACGCCCTCGACTTCAACGACCTGCTGCTCCAGACCGTGCGGCTCTTCGAGCAGTTCCCCGACGTCCTGAACTGGTACCGCAAGCGCTGGCAATACCTGCTGGTCGACGAATACCAGGACACGAACCGGGTGCAGTACCGCCTGCTTCAGATGCTCGCCGAAGAACACCACAACCTGTGCGTGGTCGGCGACGCCGACCAGTCGGTGTACGGATGGCGCGGCGCCGACATCCGCAACATTCTCGACTTCGAGAAGGATTACCCCAGGGCCGCGGTCGTGAAGCTCGAGCGCAACTACCGCTCGACCCAGCCGATCCTCGAGGGTGCGTCGGCGGTGATCGAGAACAACGTCGCCCGCAGGGATCGCCGCCTGTGGACCGAGCGCGAAGGTGGCGACCTGATCCGACTCTACGAGGCCCACGACGAACGCGACGAGGCGATGTTCGTCGTCAGCCAGGTGCTCGGCGCCGTGAAGAAGGGCGACCGGGCCTTCCGGGACTTCGCGATCTTCTATCGTACCAACGCCCAGTCGCGCGTCTTCGAAGACGAGCTGCTGAAGTACGACGTGCCCTACACGATCGTGGGCGGCGTGCGTTTCTACGAGCGCGCCGAGGTGAAGGACGCCCTCGCGTACCTGCGGCTGATGCTGAACCCGACCGATGCCATGGCGCTGCGCCGCATCGTGAACGTGCCCGCGCGCGGGATCGGTAAGACGAGCGTCGATCGCGCTGCGAGCCTGGCCGCCGCCGAGAACCTGCCGCTCCTCGAAGCCTTCCGTCGCATGCTCGACCGCGGCGATGGTGGCCGCAGCGCCCCGAAGATCGCAGCCTTCCTGCAACTCATCGATTCGCTCGCCGAAGAAGTTCGCCCGCTGCCGCCCGCCGACGCCCTCGCGCGCATCCTCGACCGCACGGGCTACACCCGCGCCCTCGAACGCGACGGCTCGCCCGAAGCCGAGAGCCGAATCGAGAACCTTCGCGAACTCCTGACCGGTGCCGAAGACTTCGAAGCCCAGAACGCCGGCGACCTCAACGACGACCGCGGCATGCTCGACCTCTTCCTCGACCAGGTGGCGCTCGTCTCGGACCTCGACGGCTACGACGACGTCAACGACCGCGTCTCGATGATGACCGTCCACTCCGCCAAAGGGCTCGAATTCCCGGCGGTCTTCCTGGTGGGGCTCGAGGAGGGCATCTTCCCGCACGCGGTTTCGTCGCGCGACCCGGACGGCATCGAGGAGGAGCGCCGGCTCTGCTACGTGGGCATGACCCGCGCGGAAGAGACGCTGACGATCACCTTCGCCCAGGAGCGCCGCCGCTTCGGCTCGAAGACCTTCGGCGTGCCGTCCCGCTTCCTGCGCGAGATCCCGCCCTCAGTGCTCGAAGGCGAAGCGATCGACGCGCGTGACCCGATGGACGGCCCGAGCGTCGACTACAGCTACGCCCAGGACGACCCGGGCGAGGGCCCGCAGATCCGGCCCGGCCTGCGCGTGCGCCACCCCGTCTTCGGCTGGGGCAGCGTGCTCGACTCGCGCGGCGAAGGCCCGAGCACCAAGCTGCGGATCAAGTTCGACCGCGTCGGGGTGAAGACCGTGATGCTGAAGTTTGCGAATCTCGATCTCGGCTGAGGCTGACGCCGGGGCTGAGGCTCACGCCGCGCCCTGCCGCCAGGCGCAGGGGCCCGGACAATGAAAGGGAGCCAGCACGAAGCCGACTCCCTTCCAGCCCTTCCCAGTGGTGCAGCGCGGTGAGGCGCTGCACGGGCCCGGTCACCCTATCGCGAACGGGGTTTCGTTTGGGCAGGGGAATAGGGCGGGCCCTTGAGCTCCACCGTGTTCCCGTCCGGGTCGCGGATGTACATGCTGGGGCCCGTTCCGTCGGCCCCGTAGCGGTCCCCCACGTCGCCCGGCTCGACGCCATGGGCCGAGAGGTGCGCACGGAGCAACTCCTCTTCGAAGGGCTCGATCCGCAAGCAGAAATGGTCGACGTTGCGGCCCTCGGCCGCGGGCGCCGCGCCGCCGGCCTGGCCCAGGGGGCCAGCCAGATCGACGAGGTCGACCAGCGCGGACCAGGCGAGGGCGCGGTCGAGGTCGGCCACGCGCAAGACGACGTGGTCGAGACCGAGGATCTTCATGGGGCTCCGTTCAGGGCGCGCGGTAGAGCGTTTCGAGCCGCCCGCGCTCGTGGTGGTGGGCGAGGGCCTGCTCGACGAGCCGATCGATCAGCGCCGGATAGGCGAGACCCGATGCCTTCCACAGGCGCGGGAACATGCTCATCTCGGTGAAGCCCGGCAGCGCGTTCACCTCACTCACGTAGATGCGGCCGGTCTCGCGACACAGGAAGAAGTCGACGCGTCCGAGGCCGCCGCCCTCGAGGCAGCGGTAGGCGGCGACCGCGAGCCGGCGTAGCTCCTCGGCCTGCTCTTCCGAAACCGGCGCGGGGATCTTCAACTCGGTCTCGTCGTCGGCGTACTTGGCTTCGTAGTCGTACCAGTCGCGCTTCGGCGTGATCTCGCCCGGCACCGATGCCTCGGGCTCGTGCAAGCCGAGCACCGCGACCTCGATCTCCCGCGCGTCGATGGCCTGCTCGATGAGGAGCTTCGCGTCGTAGCGGGCAGCCTCCGCGAGGGCGGGCAGCAGTGCCTCAGCGGTTTCGACTTTGCTGATCCCAACCGACGAGCCGAGACACGCAGGCTTCACGAAGAGCGGCAGCCCGATCTCGCGCAGCGCGC
>JAFDDA010000057.1 GCA_019311105.1 Deltaproteobacteria bacterium | reverse complement strand
CATGCCGATGCCGGTCTCCCAATGGACTGCAGCTGCGGTGCCGAGCAAGAGAGTGCAAAGGGCGAGGACGATCCCGCTGCGGCGGTCGAGCTTTGCGATGAGTCGGCCGAGGAAGGCGAGCGGGCCGACGGCATCCCGCTCCGTCGGGGTTTCGGCTTCGCGTGCGGCGGCGAGGGCGGCGAGCGCCTCCTGTTCGCCAATCGGCTCCGCCGTGGCGGCGTCTTCGGGCGCGAAGGGGCCGAGGCGGCGGCGGCCGAGCTCGACGGTGACCGCTCGCATGAACTCGTCGTTGTTGGCCATCACCTGGTCGACGGTGCCGATGTAGCCGAAGGGCAGGGTCGGCGCTTCCTCCCAGACTCGTAGCTTCTGGTACGGGCGGATCGGGTAGGCGTGGTGGTCGGCGTGGCGCGAGAGCCCGATCAGGCCGTAGTAGGTGAACCAGCCATGGGTGTCCCACGAATCGACGGGTTGGACGCGGTCGCCCTTCCGTCGCAGGCCCCAGTGCTCGAAGTAGTTGACGGCTTCGAGCAGTCGGACTGCCATGAAGGCCTGGAGTACGAATGCGAAGAAGGCGACGAAGCCGAAGAGGGCCAGCACCGCTGCCGCAACGCTCCACTCGAAGACGAGGCCGTGGAGGACGCGGTTGCCGAGTTGTCGGCGGTCGAACATCCCCATCTCGACGTCGCCGAGGCGCTTGGTCTCGATCCGCCACGCACTGCGGAGCTGGCTCTTCACGGTGCGCCGGAAGAAGGGTTCGAAGCGCTCGCCGAAGCGTGCCGTGGCGGGATCGTCCGGCGTGCCGACACGAACGTGGTGCCCACGCAGATGCTCGGTGTAGAAGTGCTCGTACAAGACCGTCGCGAGGAGCAGGCGCCCGAGCTGCTGTTCCCATTTCCGTGGGCGGTGCATGAGCTCGTGGGCCGTGATGATCGAGAAGCCCGAGCTTCCACCGACCACGAGGAAGACCATCACCATGTCGGCGGAGAAAAAGCCTTGGTCGCCAAGCGAAAACATCCACACGAGTTTGGCGACGATCGCGAGCTGGATCGCGACGAGCAGATAGACCAGCGCGTCGAAGGGGCCGGCCGCCACGGAACGCGAAGGTTGGCGGCGCTCGACGCGAGCGCTGCAGTCGGCGTGGTGGGCCCAGACCATGGGCAGCATGAACAGCACCGCGACCCACCAAGTGTGGGGGGCGGTGAGAACGAAGGTGAGGCTCAGGGCCGGGATGTAGAGGCTGACCAGGTGCTTCGCCCAGATTCGCACGGTTTCAAGGGGGTTCAGATCAGCCGTTTCGAGCGGCGCGGCGGAAGCGGACATGGGGACTCCGTTGGGCGGCGACTCCACTCTACCGTTCGGTAAGCCACCCGGAAACGCGCAGGTTTTCGGAGGCAGCTCGGTGGGAGGGCCGCACCGGGCGGCCCTTGGCGCTCGAGGGTCGGGAAGCTGTGGCTTTTCGCCGCTCTGGCCCGGCGGTTGCGCTGGAGAGGCCTGTTTTCTCAAGGTTTCTGGACGTTGGGCCGTCAAGAACCGAGGAGTGGGAGGAAACCCTGAGCCCCCCTGGGGCGTATAACTCCCGAGAAGAGCAAACCCGGCGGAAGCCGGAGACGCAGAGCCAGTGCCCTGATCCGGGTATGATGTATCCAACCCGGGTGGGTCGAACGGCCGCCGAAGGAGTCCCGACATGTCTGGACGCCACACCCGCGTGCTGCTGCTCATGAGCCTCACGCTGACATCATTCCACCTGGCCCCGGCCGACATGCCGGAGGCCACCGCACTCGAGCGCGACCCCGAGCAGGCGGTCCGCAGCTACTTCGAGTCGCGCACCACGGGCTTGACCGAGATCGAGATCGAACACCTCGTCCCGGTGATCGTGCGCGAAGCCGACCGCGCGGACCTTACGCCTGCCATGATCCTGGCGGTGATCGAGGTCGAGAGCGGCGGCCGAGTCCGTGCACGCTCGAACAAGAATGCACTCGGACTCATGCAGATCCTCCCACGCACAGGCCGCGCGCTGGCATTCGAGGCAGGCCTGGCCTGGAACGGGCCCGAGACGCTCTATGACCCCGTCACCAACGTTCGCCTCGGAGTCCGCTACCTCGAGCAGCTCGTGGATCGCTTCGGCGATGTCCCCACCGCGCTAGCGGCGTACAACGCGGGGCCGACACGCGTGGCAGGCCTGCTCCGCACGGGCCAGCCGATCCCCCGTGGTTACGCGGAGCGCGTGCTGACGACCTGGTCGCCGGTGATTCGCGCCGAGATCTAGCCCGCTTCGGAGCAGCGAGCTGGCCCGCGGTCCACGTGGGGTGCATCCTTTACGTCGGATACCGGTCGCACGTAGGCCAAGGCCAGATCTTCGATCCGGGCCACGACTTCCTCGCGCGTGAGCTTCGTGACAGGGCGCCCGTCGGCCTCGCGGAAGCCGGCCCAACCGAGGGTCGCCACGATCGCGCCTTCCAGGACCGGGAGAAAGGCGCCCGGAGGAAGAGGGCGGAACGTGCCCGCGGCGACGCCGGCGGCGAGGAGCGCCTCGACCTGCGAGGTGATCTCGAGGAGGGTGGGCGACCACAGCTCGAGTTCAGGACCCGCTTGCGTGCGCGCAAGGTCGCGCAGGATCATGCGCGCGTGGCCGGGGTGATCATAGAGATGGCCGGCGATGGCACAGGCGCCACGCCGCAGACGCGCCTCTTCATCTCCGCCGTCGGCGAGGGCCGCATCGATCACACGTGCAATCTGCTCGAGGACGCGATGCGCGACGGCGTTGCCGATCGCCTCGCGCCCATCGAAGTGCGTGAAGACCGATGGCGGCTGGATGCCGACTTGCTTGGCCACGTCCTTGAGCCGCAGGCCATCCATCCCGTGCAGGGAAATGATTTCTTCCGCGACGTCGACGATGCGATCCCGTGTGCTCAACGGACGCGCTTGAGGAAGCCCATGGGGTTGGCGGTGATCATGTGGCGCTCGTGCTCGCGGACCGCCACGAAACGATCGTCCTCGGCGAGGAAGCGCTCGACGGCCTCGTAGGGGCCGGGGCACGGGGGCACGTCGACCGGATGCCCGCAGACCGCGCCATCCTGGACGATGATGTAGCTGCCTATCGGAATCAGGTCCGCGTAGGCGATCAGTTCGTCGTAGACGTGGTTGCCGTGATGGAGCGAGTCCAGGATCGCGAGGACCCGCTTGCCCTTCACGCGGCGCTTGACGTCCTCCACGATCCCGGGCGCCGTGGAGCTGCCGACCAGGAAGTCGACCTTCTCCATCGCAAGGTGATGGCTACGCGCCTCCCAAGCTACGGACTTGATGTCGATGGTAATGACGCGCGCCTCGGGGTTCACGTGCTCGAGGAACATCGCCCAGAGCAGTGCGCTGCCGCCTTGGAACGTCCCCGTCTCGAGGAGGATGTCCGGCTTCACATCCCACAGGATCTCGAGAGTGACCCACACGTCGAAGGGGTTCTGGAGGGTCCGGACCCCCATGAAGGTGTTCGCGAACCAGGTGTCCTGACGCAGGGCCCAGATGCGGGTGAACTGATCTCCGATCACGCGGTCCGGCGAGAGGCCCGCCGTCCGATACTGATAGACATTCAGCGCCAGAAGCCCCAGCGTTGCCAGCAGGAGGAGGGGTGCGGCCAGACGTTTCATATCGCTCCTCGCGCCTGGACCTCCCGCAAGCGGAGTAGAGCGCGCACGAAGGTGTAGACTGGACGCGCGGCCGGGCCGCAGGGTATCACGACTCTTCGTAGGACGGGGACTCACGCCGCCATGGCCGCGCAACGCGAGCTCGCACGAAACGTCGGATTGCGTTCCGCGTACGCGCTGGTGGTCGCCAACATGATTGGCGCCGGAATCTTCACCACCACCGGTTTTCAGGCTCAGGCGCTCGGCGACCCCAGTTCGATCTATCTGCTCTGGATCGTGGGCGGGGTCCTCGCCCTGTGTGGTGCGCTTTGTTACAGCGAGCTCGGTGCGGCCATGCCGCGTGCGGGGGGCGAGTACGTCTATCTGCGCGAGGCATTCGGTGGCGCGTTCGCCTTCATGAGCGCCCTGGTCTCGCTGACCGCTGGCTTCTCGGCGCCGATCGCCTCGGCGCTCGAGAGTCTGGTGCGCTACGGGAGCCACTTCTTTCCGATCCTTGGCGAAGACCGCAGGGTCTTCGGAGCGCTCGGCCTGAACGACCTCATTGCGGTCGGCCTGGCCTGGGCCCTGATCGCGGTGCATGCCTATCGGATGCAGGCCGGTCTGCGCTTCAACGACGCGATCACGGCCTTCAAGGTCGTGGGCATCGTCGCGATTCTGCTTGCGGCCGCAGCCGTGGGGCAGGGCGACGTGGCCGGCCTCCTGCAGAAGTCGGAGACGCTCGTGCCCGAAGGCTCGGCGCGGTTTGCGGCCTTCGCGACTTCCTTGATCTTCGTGATGTTCTGCTACTCGGGCTGGAACAGCGCCGCCTATCTCGCGGGCGAGCTGCGTGACCCGCAACGCAACCTGCCGCGTGCGCTGCTCTTCGGCACCGGCACCGTAACGGTGCTCTATCTCGGCTTGAACCTCCTCTACTTCTACGGCGCGCCCGTGGATGAACTCGCGGGGAAGGTCGAGGTCGGTCTCGTGGCCTCGCGCGGCCTTTTTGGGAGCGCCGGCGTCTCGGCCGTGACCGTGGTCTTGACGGTCTCGCTGTTGGCGTCGGCGTCGGCGATGACTCTCGCAGGGCCTCGCGTCTACTGGGCAGTCGGCAACGACTACCCGCCGCTGCGCTTCCTGACCGCGACACGGCCCGACGGCACACCGTTGCGCTCGCTCGTGTTGCAGGGCTTGGTGACCACGGTCGTGATCCTTGTGGGTCGCGTCGATCAAATCATGCAGTACGCCGGCTTCACGCTGAGTCTGTTCGCAAGCCTCGCCGTCGCGTGCGTGATCGTGCTCCGCATCCGGCGCCCCGACCTCGAGCGCCCGTTCCGAGTGCGCCTCTATCCGCTGCCGCCGCTGCTCTTCCTGGGCGTATCGATCTGGATGATGTTCTGGGCCTTCCAGGGGCGCCCGGTGGAATCCTCTCTCGGCCTGCTGACTGTGGTCGTGGGTGGTATCGCCTATCTCGTGACGCGCGGACGGGGCTAGGCATGGCGCGCTTCGTTGCGGCGTGGGCGCTGGTCGTGGCTCTGGCGCCGGGGGTTGCGGCGGGTCGCGTGGTCTTGGTCGGCGTCGATGGCGCGTCTTGGCGAGTCATCGATGGCCTCGTCGCCGAGGGGGCGCTGCCCACGTTTGCTGCGCTCGCGGAGCGGGGCGTGGAGGCGGAGCTCGAGACCGTCGAACCGGTGGTCTCGCCCGTGGTCTGGACGAGCCTCGCCACCGGGCGAACGCCCGAGAACCACGGAGTCAGTGGCTTCCTCGCCTCACGTCTCGGGATGACTGCGCCGACGGTCTTCGATCGGCTGGCGGGCGCCGGCCTGCGGGTCGGCCTGTTCGAATATCTCGTGAGCTGGCCGCCGCCTTCCTTTCCAGGGGGCTTCGTGGCTCCAGGCTGGATGCGGCGCGATGCAACGGTCTGGCCGCAAGACCTCTTCGAACGGGCCGGGGTAGCACCCTGGCGCTTCGACCACCCGCGTCCCGCGTTCAGCCGTGCCGAGAACGTGGCGGGAATCCGGCAGGAACTCGTGCGAAAGCCCGAGGCCTTCCGGGCTCTGTTGCGAACCTTCGAGCCGGACGTCGCCGCGACGATCTTCTATGGCGTCGATCGCGCCTCGCACCGCTTCTGGCGCGACGCCTACCCGGAAGATTTCAACGGCGACTCCAAGCCTGGCCCGCCGCGCCCGGGCAGCTTCGTGCGCGAGGTGATGAGCGGGGTCGACCGCGGCCTCGCCGCGATCGTCTCGGACCTCGGCCCGGACGACGTCGTGTTGGTGGCCTCCGACCACGGTTTCCAAGCCGACCCGGATCGCGACGACGCCATCTGGGTCGGGCGCACGGCCGATCGCCTCGCTGCGGCCGACCTCGTCCCCAAGCGGGATTCCTTCACCCTGATCCGGGAGTGGGGCGTGGTGCTCGTGCGAGTGCACCCAGGGCCGTTCTCCGAACGCGAACCGGTGACCGAGAAACTCAGACGCTTCTACGAGTCGATGAAGACCGCCGAAGGGGAACGCCTCCTCAACGTCCGGGTGCTCGATGCCGCGCCCCGGCCCGAGGGGGCAGAGCGCCCGTGGACGAACCGTCTCTTCCAGACCGGTCTGCGTTGGTTCGCGCGCACCTTCTTCGGGGCCCGCTTCGAAGAGCCCGCCCACGCCTGGGTGATCGCCCGTTTCCACGACGAGCTCATGCAACGGCTCGGCCCCGATGCTCGGGTCAAGGTGGGCGGGAGCACGATCCGCGCGGGCGACCTCGCCTTTGCGGAACGCTTCGATGGCACCCACCACGAGACCGCGGTCTTCCTGGCCGCCGGCGGGCCGCTGCGCGCCGTGGCCGGCCGACAGCAACTCTCGGTGCTCGATGTCGCGCCGCTCATCACCTACCTGGCGGGCCAACCCCTTGCTGACGACCTCGAGGGGAGGTTGCCCGAAGCCTGGCTTCAGCCGGAGTATCTGGCCGCGCATCCGGTGCGCCGGGTGCCTGCCGCCGAGGCGCCGCGCTTCGTGGCGGACGAGGAAGGCCCGGTTCCGACGGTCGACGATGCCACGATGGTGGAGCGCCTGAGAGCGCTCGGCTACGTGCGATAGGTCGTCTCCGGGCTCGGGTGCAGCCACGTGCCGGCACTGATGGTGGTCTTCTACGTGACGGTGGTCGCGGTGTGCGTGGTCGAGGTGCTGACACTCACTCGCTTCTCCGAAGGCCTCGACCCGGCGTTCGTCCATGTCGGAGCCGTGGAGGCGCGCAACGGCCTCGGCGTCGTCCTGAGCCATGCGATCATCTGGATCCCGTACTTCATGGTCTCTCAGCGCGTCCGGAACACCTTCGTCGAGTAGGCGGTGCAGTGGGGGACGCTCGGCGGGCCCATCCACTACCATTCCGCCGTGCATGACCATGACCACAGCCATGCCCATGGCGACCCCCGAGCTGCGAGCCGCAAGCGGCTAGCGATCGTTCTCGCCCTCGCGGCCAGCTACATGACTGCCGAGATCATCGGCGGCCTGTGGTCGGGCTCCCTCGCGCTGCTGGCAGATGCCGGGCACATGTTCTCGGACTCGGCGGCGCTGACCCTCGCGCTGTTCGCGAGCTATGTGGCGTCGCGGCCAGGCGGAAGGCGCTGGACCTACGGGCTCGCCCGGGCTGAGATCCTCGCGGCCCTGGCCCAAGGCGCCGGGCTCGTGGCGGTCGCCGTGCTCGTCGTGGTCGAGGCGCTCGAGCGCCTGGGCACCCCGGGCCACGTCGAGGGCCTCGGGATGATGGTGATCGCCGTCGGCGGCCTCGTGGTCAACCTCGTCGGGCTCTGGATCCTGAACGGCGGCCGGCACGAAAACCTGAACGTGCGCGGCGCCTGGCTCCACGTCCTCTCGGACGCGCTCGGGAGCGTCGCGGCCATTGGTGCGGGCTTTGCGATCTGGCGCTTTGATTGGTTGTGGGCCGACGCGGCGGCCTCCATCGCGATCTCGGGGCTCGTGCTCGTGTCGGCGTGGCATCTGCTGCGCGACGCCGTCGACATCTTGATGGAAGCGGCGCCGCGACACGTCGATCTCGTCGCCATCGGTGAAGCCCTGGTCTCGCTCCCGGGCGCACGCGAGGTTCACGACCTGCACGTCTGGACGATCGGGAGCGGCGAGACGTCGCTCTCGTGTCACCTGGTCCTGGGGGAGGCACGCGAGCGGCCGGAGCTGCTGAGTGAGGCCTACGCGGTGCTGTCGAGCCGTTTCGGGATCGGGCACGCGACGGTGCAGATCGAGCCGGAGGGCTTCAGCGGCGCCACCCACGGCGAGCCGTGCGCCGGCGCCTGCCCGCCTGGTGAGGCGGAGGCGCCGGCGACCGGTCGCATCGAGCCGGCCTGAGCCGTCTCAGGGCTTACTTGGCCGAGACGCGCTCGCGGCACGCGCCGGCCTGCTCTTTCACCTGAGCGTTGTAGGCCGTCACGTAGTGGTTGATCTCTTTGCAGACGTCCGCGCCAATGAAGCCGTCCTGGCAGCGGCCCTGGAGCCACGTGATCAGGTTGTCGGCGTAGTGGGCTTGCGAGTCGAGCGCCGTCCCGCACACGAAGGCGGTGTCGATCTGGTGCTCGGGAACGTCGTTCATGCCGGCAACACCTTCGTGGCTGTCGGCAAGAGCCGAGCCCGCGACCAGGGTGCAGGCAGCAGCCAGGGCCAAAATTCGTCGCATCTCCATCTCTCCTTCACTTGGCCGGGGCGGTTCCCCGCGGCCGTGGCCGGCAATCATAACTCGTAAGCCGTCGGATCGGCGGGGAATTGGTTGGCGTTTCCGAGTCTGCGTGCGACTTGCCGGCCGAGCAGGGCCCGCCCGTTCGGCCCTGTGCCCGGGGGGTGGGGCGGGCGCCGGGCGCGCGAGAACCGGGCATCGCTGAGACGGCGTTCGAGTCCGGCCGAGCCGCGGCCCGGGCGCGGTGCATCGAACCCGAGCGTGTGCGGGCATGTGTCCGCCGGATTGCCGGCGCGGGGGAAGGCCCTCGGTGTGCCCCCCAGCGGCGGTTTGGGCTCACGTTTGAGGTAGTCTGCTCCGAAACCAAGCTCGGAGACGCCCGAGGGGAGTCCGCTTGCTACGGCAGGAACCGCTTCGCACGATCGCGCTCGCGGCCCTGACGGGCGGGGTCGTGGCCATCAGCCCCTTCATGCCCCAAGAATGGGCCGTGAAGCTCGGCGGTGGCCTCGCCGCGGCCGCAGGCGTCCTCGTCTGGCGCCTGTGGTGGTCTCCGCCGGAGCCCTCCACGCCGTCCGAGCGCGTCGGCATCTCGCCGAGCGAGGTCGGGCCGGGCGTCTGGATCACCCTGGCCCTGCTGCTGGCCTTCTTCGGCCCGACGCTGCTCTTCTTCTACGAACACTGGACGGGGAATATCTGGGAGAACGGGCACGGGATTTTCATGCCCTTCCTCATGGTCGTCCTGGCCCGGTCCGCTCTGAACCATGACCCCCACCCGGAGCGCGCGGAGAACTCGGCGCTCGGCCTCGTGCTGGTCGTGCCCGCGATGCTGCTCGCCCTCGCCGACTTCGCGATCCGGACCGACTATCTCTCCGCGATCGCGTTTGTCTTCATGCTGCCGGGCCTCTCGCTGTTGCTCCTCGGCGTGCGCCGGACCCGGATGCTCGCCATGCCTCTGCTTCTCGGGGTCTTCATGATCCCGATCCCGAACGTCATGGCGACCCATCTCTTCTTGAAGACGTGGACTGCCCAGATGGTCGAGCCGTTGATCCGGGCCGTGGGGATCCCGATCTTGCGCGAGGACACGATGCTGGTCCTACCCAACGACACCTTCATGGTGGCCGATGCGTGCAGTGGTTTTTCTACGCTCTATGCCGCGGTCGGGTTCTCACTGATCCTGGCGCGCTACTGCGACTCGAACTGGCGTCGCCTGTTTCTCGTGCTCGCGGCGTGGCCTCTGGCGCTGCTCTGCAACACGTTGCGGGTGTTCCTGCTCGTGATCGCCGCGCACATCTGGGGCACGGACTTGTTGGATACCGCCTTCCACGGAGCGTCCGGCGTCGCGACGTTCTGGCTGGTGTTGATGGCCCTTTTTGCCGCGGCCGATCGGCAGCGGCTCCGCGAAGCCTTCGCATGATCGCTCCGTCCACGCGCTACGTGCCCCTGTTGGTCGGGGTCGTGGCACTCCTCCTGTTTCCAATCCTCCGCTCTGGCTTCGAGGTGCGCCGGGTGGACGATTGCGCTCGGCCCACGGAACTCCTGGAGATCGGCCGTCTGGCGGGTTCGGGCGCGACGGTGGAGCGATACGAGAAGTACGACATCGAGGTGCGCCAGTGGACCGAGACGGACCTGCGCCCACAGCTCAAGGGGGCGAAGCTGCGCGGCGCGTTGATCCGATCCTTCCGGCCGGTGGATCTGTACACGCGGCCACCGACGAGAATCCTCGGGCCGATCGAGGCGGGGGAGCGGAACGTCGAGTGGGTGGAGTTGGGCGCTGATCGGCTGCCCATCCAGACGATCTTCGACTCGGCCAACGGCCGCAACACGATGGCGAGCTACCTGTTCGTCTATGGCGGCGAGCCGGTCGAGCACCCGGTCTGGTCGCAGATCTGGAGCGCGCCCGCCCAGGTCTGGGGCGGGACACAGCCGCTCTCCCTGCTGCTGGTTGCAGGGCCGGTCCGGCCGCAACAGCGCGAGGCCGCGCGCGAGCAGGCCCGTCGCTGGCTGCTCGCGGCCTACCGGCACCACCGGAGTGTGTGCACGCCGGAAGCCGAGGTGTCCGCGGGGTCCTAGACCGGTGAGCCGAAGCGTCCGCGGGTCCTAGACCCGTGAGTCGAAGCGTCCGCGGGTCTTAGAAGAGCGTGTAGATGAAGGGTGCCGCAGCGGTTCCACCCAGCAGCACCAGGGCCCCGAGCAGCAACACCGACACGATGATCGGCGCCAACCACCACTTCTTGTTGTCCTTGAGGAAGTCTACGAACTCGCTCACGAGGCCGCTTCGTTCCTTCTGGGCATCGGCGGCGAAGTCGCTCTTTTCGCGGGTCTCGAGGTCGGACATGGTGTGGCTCCGGTCGTGGCCTGCGCCGGCGGCGCGGCTCAGAACTGTTTGAAGTAGCGCTCCCGCGGCGGCATCGGCTCCGCCGGGGTCCAGTAGCTCGCGGCATCGGGCTCGAGCTTGCGATTCAACGGGTCGTGCCCCGCGAGGCGCATGACGACCCCGATGGGCCCGATGATCAGGAAGAAGAGCGTCATCATGATGACGTACGAAAGGACGAAGCCGATCGGGAAGGCGAGGATCGTGAGCCCGACGAACAGGAAGCGGTTGGCCTTGGGATAAGCCACGCCGATCACGGCGGCGAGCACGCCCACCGCGAGGAAGGCCCCGGCAACGGTCGTTCGCGCATCGCCCAGCCCGAAGGAGAAGATGAGCTTCTCGAACCAGGCGAGGCCGGCGAGCAGGCCGAAGCCGCCGAGGGCGATCCAGCCGAACTGGCGGAGCGTACGGACGTCGGGGTTGAAGTCGATTTCGACCATCTTGGCCATGGTTCAGTCCAACTCGAATTTCGAGAGATAGGCTTCGCGGTCGATCCCGGCGTCCGGCTGGTCTTCCTTGAGGAGCACGAAGCCCTCGATCACCAGCGCGTCCATGTGGGTCGCCATGAAGCATCGGTAGGCATCGGCCGGTGTGCACACGATCGGCTCGCCCCGGACGTTGAAGCTCGTGTTGATGATGACGGGGCAGCCTGTCTTCTCCTTGAATGCCTTGATGATCCCGTAGTAACGCGGGAAGCGCTCGGGGTCGATGGTCTGCACCCGCGCCGAGTTGTCCACGTGGGTGACGGCCGGGATGACCGAGCGCTCCTGATGGAGCTTCTCGAGGCCGGTCATGCCGGGGTCGACTTCCTTCAGCTTGTCGCTGCGCACCGGCGCCACGATCAACATGTAGGGGCTCTCCTGGCCTTCCTTCATGTCGAACCACTCGTGAGCGTCCTCTTGCAGGACCGACGGCGCGAAGGGCCGGAACGACTCCCGGAACTTGATCTTGAGGTTCATCACGGACTGCATCTTCGGCGAGCGGGCGTCGCCGAGGATGGAACGGCTGCCGAGGGCGCGCGGCCCGAACTCCATGCGGCCGCCCATGTGGCCCACCACCTTCTCCGTCGCGATCAGCTCCGCCACCGTGTCGCAGAGCTTCTCTTCGTCATCGTAGTGGCGATAGACGGCGCCGGCCGAATCCAGGAACTCCCGGATCTCGGAGTCCTGGGCTTGCGGGCCGAGCAGCGAGCCCTGCTGTGAATCCTTGCCGGTGGCGTTGCGCGGCTCGTCGAGGAGTTGGTGCCAGGTGAACAGCGCTGCGCCGAGTGCGCCGCCCGCGTCGCCGGCTGCCGGCTGGATCCACACGTCGTCAAAGGGGCCTTCGCGCAGGATGCGGCCGTTGCCCACGCAGTTGAGCGCCACGCCGCCGGCCATCACGAGGTTCGGAATGCCCGTCTTCTCCCGTGCATGCCGCGCGATGCGCAGCATGATCTCCTCGGTCACGGCCTGGATCGATGCGGCGATGTTCATCTCGCGCTGCCCGATGTCGGTCTCGGATTTGCGCGGCGGGCCGTCGAAGAGCGAGTCCATCTTGGGGGAGGTCATGACGTCGTCGCGGGTGTACGCGAAGTAGTCCATGTCCATCCGGAAGGAGCCATCCTCCTTCAGGTCGATCAGCTTCTCGCGCATGCGCTCCGCATAGATGGGCTCGCCGTAGGGGGCGAGGCCCATGAGCTTGTACTCACCGCTGTTCACCTTGAAGCCCGTGAAGTAGGTGAACGCGGAGTAGAGCAGCCCGAGCGAGTGAGGGAACTTCAGCTCTTCGAGCATCTCGATCTTGTTGCCGCGGCCGACGGCGATGCTCCCCGTGTCCCACTCGCCGACGCCATCGAGGGTCATGATGACCGCCTCTTCGAAGGGCGACGGGAAGAACGCGCTGGCCGCGTGGCTTTCGTGGTGCTCGAGGAAGACGTAGCGGCCCTTGTATTGGCCACCGAGGCCCTTGTCGAGCTCGCGCGGCGTGTGGAGCTTCTGCTTCAGCCACACGGGCAGGCCCATCATGAAGAGCTTGAAGCCCCGCGGCGTGTGCGAGAGGTAGGTCTCGAGGATGCGGTCGAACTTGAGGAGCGGCTTGTCGTAGAAGGTGACGAGGTCGAGCTCTGCGGCTCGGATGCCGGCCTCGGAAAGGCAGTACTCGACTGCGTTCTTCGGGAACTCGGCGTCGTGCTTCTTTCGCGTGAACCGCTCCTCCTGGGCCGCGGCCACGAGCCGGCCGTCCTGCACGAGGCAGGCCGCACTGTCGTGGTAGTAGGCCGAAATCCCGAGGATGTTCATCGTCCGCCTGTTCTCCAGAACGTGTCACGCTAGCATCGGCCGCCCGAAGGGCCTCGGGCGAGACGGGGCCTGTCGTGCTGGGGGTAGGTGCCGCGACCCGGGCGGGGGGTAACGCCAAAACGTGGCCCCAGACAGCGAAAATCCTTGGGTAACGCGACGGTTGCGTCCCGGTCGCGAGGTGGTTGCCGGTGGCGCGGCTCCGCGCCAACTGCGTCAGCGGCCCCCCGCGCGGGCTCGTCGCCTTCGGAACGAGGCGATGGCCCCCCACACCAGGAAGGGTGTGGGCTATTCGGAGTCTTCGCCGAGGGGCTGGCCGCGCCGCGCCCGCGCGCGTGCCCGCTCGATGGCGGCTTCGGGAACGGGGTCCATGCGTCGGGTCCCGAAGCGGACCAGGCCGGGTGCGATCAGGCGCAGCAACCGCGCGAACCCGAGCGTCGGGTTGCGTCGCGGCACGACGATCTCGTGGAGTCGTCGGTCGACGGCATCGAGGATGGCGTCGGCGACGGTCTCGGGAGGGTGCTTCACACCGTCGTAGCCCACGGGCGCGTCGCCCTTGCTCCAGATCTCGGTGTCGATGGGCCCCGGGTGGACCAGCGCGACGTGGATCCCGGAGCCGTGTAGGTCGTTCCACAACCCTTCGGAGAAGCCGTTCAGGGCGCATTTGCTGGCGGCGTACACGGTTTCGTGGGTCGGCACGACCTTCGAGGCGAAGGACGAGACGTTCACGATCGTGCCGCCTCCAGCCTCGAGCATCGGCGGGATCGCCGCGAGGGTCGCCCAGACGGCCGAGAAGAAGTTCACGCGGAAGGCATGCTCGATGTCTTCGACGGAGATCTCGTAGAGGATCTTCCGGACCGGGATCGCCGCGTTGTTCACCAGGACGTCGATCCGCCCGTGTCGCGCCACCGTGTCGTGGATGATGCGCTCTGCAAAGCCGCGTTCACCGAGGTCACCGGCCAGATAGCCGCTGTCCGGGGAGGTCGCGGCCACGCCCTCGACGAGGGCCTTCAGCCGCTCTTCACGGCGGGCCACGGCCACCACGGTGTCGCCCCGGGCGGCGAAGGCGCGCGCGGTGGCGGCGCCGATGCCCGACGACGCCCCCGTGACGACCACGATATGCGATCGGCGAGTCACGGGGGCAGGCTACACCCTGCGAAGGCGCCAGGTCCATCCCGAGGGTCGGGGCACCGGGTCGGCTAGGGGGCCGGAACCAAGTCGACGAACAACCCGACGAAGTCGCCGCTCTCCTCGACCGCCACGCTCTGGAGCGAGAGCCCCAGGAAGTCGGGCAGCGGGAACGAGCCGAGCGTGTCGCCGATGCTCGGCAGCAGCGCCGGCAGCAGCGCCTCGAGCAGGAACGTCAGCGTCCCGGGGTTGGTCATGATCAGGTTCTGGGTGATGCCGACATCGATGTCGCCGGCGCCCACGGAGGCGATGGTTGGCACCAGCTCACCGGTCATGTTGTCGAAGTTGAAGGCGAGGCCTGCGCCGAAGTCCACCTGGGCGGCCACCATGGTCTGCTGGAACCCCGGCTCGAAGATCGAGACGGCCAGACCGCCCACGCGCAGCTCGGCCAGCTCGCCCGCAGGGCCCGGGTTCCCGGTGAGTACAGGCGCCAGGGTCGGGCGGATCTGGATGATCAGAGGCGTAGCGGGGTCGGCGCCACCGAGTTCGGGCACCAGGAGCGTCAGCTCGCCGGCGGTCACCGGCACGGGCGTGCCGGTGCCGAGCAGGTCGATCTCGGTGATGTCGATCTGGAGCAGGCCGCATTCGATCTGTGCCTTCAGGAGCTGGTTGAACGCCGAGCTCGAGATGCTGATGCCCAGGCCATACGGGAGCCCGCTGACCGGCGTCGTCGCGCCGAAGGTCGGGAACGTTTCGGGCACGTGGAGCGAAGCCAGCAGGTCGGGAGTCCCTGCCGGCGGGTCGCACTGGCCCGGGCCCGTTCCGAAGTCGGCGGTGATGCGCCCGTCCGACTCGAGCGTGATACCGGCGGTGTCCTCGACCACGTCGAACAGAGGGGTCTCGAGGTTGACGCCGAGACCCTCGCCGATCGGTCCCGAGATCTGGATGTCGGCGAGGGCGACTTCGATGCCGTCGGCGATCGGCGCGTCCAAGGGGCCGCTGCCATCCGGGTCGGCGAGGAAGCCCACGAGCCCGTTGGTCACGATCGGCTCGACATCGCCGATGATCAGCTGAATCAGGTCGCCGATCAGCGGGAAGTCGCAGAGGCCACTCGTGAATTCATTGTCGAACCCTCCGAACAAGACGCCGGGGCTCCCCGAGAGGTTCACGTCGATCACAGTCGGGTCGATGGCGTCGGGATCGAGCGTGTAGTCGCCGATGATCGTCAGCTGATCCGCAGTGAGTCGCATTCCGCAGCTCGGGGCGATTCCTGAACCGTTGATATTCGCGTGAACCAAGATGTTGTTGATGATGACATCGCCCGCTACGAAGTTCGTCATCGAGTCCACGTCGAGGGCAAAGCCCGTGAAGGTGGGCTCGGGGTTGGCGATCACGACGTCGACGCGGCCAAAGCAGCCGAGGAAGCCACCGTCGATGGCGCAGAAGCCGCTGATGACCTCCGTGCCCGGCGGAAGCAGCGACGCAATGTCGAGGTCGACGAGGCTGGAGATCAGTGGCTCCACCGTGTCGAGGCCCGAGTCGTTCAGTCGCAGGGCGACGCTGTCGAGGGAGAAGGCGCCATCGGCGACCGACTGGCCCGCGATCACCACGACCCGCTGGGTGAGGAGCTGGTTGTTGCTGAGGTCGCGCGCCTGCACGAAGACGGGGTTGAACACCTTCGCCGTGTCGAGGGTGATGCTCGTGCTGTAGAAGCCGTTGCCACCGAGGGTGGTCGCGACTCCGTTCACGAACAAGGCGATGTTGGCGAGGTTCTGGTTCGTGACCCAGCCCTCCACCAATGCGGTGCCCGCGGTGGAGAATTCGCCGTGAAGCGGCGTGGTGACGCTCAACGTGAACGGCCGCGTTCGGCAACCGCCGAGACCCATCTGGGATACGAAAGCGAGCAGGGCGAGGCCGAGAAGCGCGGGTCGGGTGCGAGCGTGCATCGAGATGATCCCCTTAGGAGCCAGTCCAGGTGAGCGTGGCGGTGGCGCGTGGGGCCGTCAGTCCCTGCCTGCCTTCTTTTACATTCCGACCGTTCAGTTCGTCAACGCCCGATCGGGATGCTGGGCCGCTTCGGGCTGACGAGAATGTCAGGTGGACCGTCGGTCAAAACGATCGGTCACTCCAAATTTCGGACCGGGTCAGATTGCGCACGGCCTGCGTGGGGATGAGGCCGTTCAAGCGCGTTTCCGGACGCGCCGATGAAGAGGGCGGCGCGCGCTCGGGGGCGTTCGCTACCGAAGGAGCCCGTTTGCGCCTGATCGCCTGCCAGGACTGCCATCGGCAGTTCGACGTGACCCACGTCGACGCCGCCGAGATCGGCTGCGCCTGCGGGGCGACCGTGGCCAACGAACTCCACGAGGCGGTCCACGCCCGGGTCCACCGCTGCGGCTCGTGTGGCGCCGGCGTCGCGTCCGACGCGGCGCGCTGCGACTACTGCCGCGCCGAGATCGTCCGGGATGATCAGCAGCTCTCGCTGCTGTGCCCGGAGTGCATGGCTCGGAACTGCGAGGAATCGCGCTTTTGCACGGCCTGCGGCATCGGCTTCGACCCCCAACCCTTCGAAGGCGACGGCCACGAAATCCCGTGCCCGGACTGCGGCGGCCTGATGCCGGCGCGGGCCGTCGGCGAGACACCGGTGAACGAGTGCCCGGGGTGCAACGGCGTGTGGGTGCAAGGCGACCGCTTCGAGCAGCTGGTGGCCCGCGCGGTGGATGCCGTGCGCAAGGCCGAGCTCAGCGACTTGCCCGGCCGGGCCCCGCGACGAGCTGGAGCGAACCCCGCGGCCCAGGCCGTCCGCTATCGCAAGTGCCCCGTCTGTGAGGCCTTCATGCAGCGGCGCAACTACCGCAAGTGCTCGGGGATCATCCTCGACCGCTGCAAAAGCCACGGCACCTGGCTCGACCCCGATGAGCTCGAACAGATCGCGGGGTTCATCCTCGAAAACGGTGGCGTACCGCCGGAGCCGAAGATGGAGCCGCGCCCCGCGCCGCGTCGCTCAGAGCAGGCCTGGAGCGCACCGATGACGAGCTCGAGTCGCCACGACGTGGGTCGTTCGGTGCTCGGGCTGATTGCTTCCCTTCTAGACTGACAGGAGACACCCATGGGTTTCATGGACAAGATTCGCGGAGAGTTGATCGACATCGTCGAGTGGGTGGACGACAGCCGCCACACGATCGCGTGGCGCTTCCCGCGCTTCCACAACCAGATCAAGTACGGCGCCCAACTGATCGTGCGCCCGGGCCAGAGCGCGATCTTCGTCCGCGAGGGCCGCATCACCGACGTGTTCGGGCCGGGCCAGTACCGCCTCGAGACGAAGAACCTGCCGATCCTGTCGACGCTCGAAGGTTGGAAGTACGGCTTCGACAGCCCCTTCAAGGCCGAGGTCTACTTCATCAGCACGCGTCAGATCCCGGACCTCAAGTGGGGCACGCCGAACCCGGTGATGATGCGCGACGCCGACTTCGGCCCGATTCGCCTGCGCGCCTTCGGCACCTACACGCTGAAGGCGACCGAGCCTCGCGCGCTGCTCCAGGAGCTGGTCGGTGCGGACTCGAGCTTCGAAGTCGACGAGATCAGTGAGCTGCTGAGGTCGATCATCAACCACACCTTCGCGGAGCTGCTGGGGAGTGCCGACATCGCGGCGCTCGACCTGGCGGAGAACTACAAGGAGCTGTCGGAACAGCTGCGGCTGCAGGTGGTGGAGAAGATCGACGACGAGTATGGGCTCCAAATCCCGCAGCTCTACATCGTGAACATCTCGCTGCCGCCCGAGGTCGAGAAGGCCCTCGATGCGCGCACGGGCATGGCTGTGGTCGGCGACATGGCCCAGTACCAGCAGTATCAGCTCGGTGCCGCGATCCCCTCGGCCGCCGAGAACCCGGCGGGGGGTCTTGCCGCCGCCGGCGTCGGCCTCGGCATGGGCATGGCCTACGCGGGGAACATGGCACCGGGTGTCGTCGGGAATGGCGGGGGCACCAGCGGCCCGAGTGCGGCGCCCGGCACCGTGGCGCCGGCCGGTCCGCCGCCGCCGCCGCCCCAGGCGATTCCCACCGAATGGCACGTCGTCGAGAATGGCCAGCCGGTGGGCCCGTTCTCGCCGGCCCAGCTGGCCGAGGCCGTCGTGAACGGACGAGTCGGCCCGGCGACCCTGGTGTGGGCGGTTGGCATGGCGACCTGGGTCGCCGCCCAGCAGGTGTCCTCCGTCGCCTTGCTCTTCAGCCAGGTCCCGCCGCCGATGCCGAGGCAGGACGGCTAGCCGCTCGGCCGGCGGCCGCGAGTCGATCCCCGTTCTCGATCCTCGCCTCGGGCTCCGAGGCGAAGATCGCCCGCTGCGCTTCGGCATCACCGACGTGCGGCTCGAGCTCTGAGGGACGCTAGGGCGTCGAGACCTCTCCGCGGGTCGTGACGCGCGCCTGGGCGACGGGCGTCGGCGGATCGCCGGGCCTCGGGTCCACCGTGAACAGGGTGACCACGAGCGCCTCGTCGTCGCCGGCTCCGACGAGGTCGATCCGCGCAAAGCCCAGGCCCGAGCCTGCGAAGATCGCACCCGGTCGCGGGCCGGGTTGCCGAGGCTCCGACCCCGCCCCGGCGATCGCCGTGAGGGCGGGCCCCTCGCCCCCGCCCCGATGAAGCTGGAGGTTGTGCTCGTGCCCGGCGATCCAGAGCTGGGGGCGGACCCCCGAGCGTTCGACCGCCTGCTCGAAGAACGCCGCGGCCTCGGCCGTGGCGATCGAATCGTCCGAGGCCGAGCCGACGGTCGGGGGATGGTGGCCCGCGACCACGAGCCATGGGCTGCGCGACGTGGCGAACGATTCCGCAAGAACGCGCCGCCGCTTGGTGCGGCCCGCGAAGATCCGGCTCGTGTCGAGGAGGAGCAGGTCAACTCGGGGGTGGAGTGTCTCGGTCCCCGTCGTGCCCTCCGTCATCCGCCAGTTCGGGATGAACTCGGGCAACACGCTCCGCTGGAGTCGGGCGCTTCCTCGGGTGTCGTAGTCGTGGTTGCCGAGGACGGCGAGGATCGGGACGGGGTGACGCTCGGCCGCGGGCGCCGGGCAGGCGTCGGCAACCTCGGCGGAGCGCGGGCCATCGAGGCGAACGAAGTGGCAGAACGGTCGTGCGACGTTCTCGCGCACCCGGTGCGCCAACTCGGCCTCGAGCAGCCCGCCCGGATAGAAGTTGTCGCCGAGCAGGACGACGGCGTCGACGGCCAGTCTTCGGTCTTCGGCGGCCATGGCCGCGCCGACTCGCAGCCGGAAACCCTCGGGGTCACGCTCCGGGGGGCGGCCGGTGTCTCCCACGGCGAGAAGCGAGAGGGTTGCCGCAGGGGGCGGAACGACCTCGGCTGCCTCCGGCGCGCAACCGACCGTCAGGCCAACGAGGGCCGAAGCGACCCACGGAAGGGTCCAGGCCTGCAAGGGCGCTAGCTCTCCAGCTCGATGCGCGTTCCGCAAGCCACCAGGAAATCGGCGCCCGTGGCGAGCCCGCGCGCTCGGGCGGCTTCGAGGATCGCCTCCGGATCGAGGGCGGCGACGGTGAAACCGACGAGACCTTCGTCGCGGGCATCCGCGGCGGCGACGAAGCGGACGAAGCTCGCGTCGAGGTCGATCCGCGGCTCGGCACCACACGTGGCGGCTCGCTCGAGGAGTTGGCTCCAGCGCGAGGCCACGGCTTCCGGGTCGGCACATCCGATGGTTGCGCCACGCAGGCCCGTCACCCGATCGGTCTTGACGTGCTCGCGCCAGGCAGGCCCGGCCCAGCGCCACGCTTCGGCAGGGACGGGCTCGTCGAGGGACAGCAGGGCACCGCCCGTATCCTTCGGGTGGAGGTGCATGCCCCGGATGTCCGGGAGTTCGCCCTCCCAGACGAGGCGGACCGCCTCGGCGGCCAAGCGTTTGCGGTCGGCGTCGAAGCGGCCGGTCTGGACCATGACCATGTAGCCCGAGTCGCCTCCGCGGCGGCTTCGATAGCGCCGCGCGGGAGCCTCCTCGGTCACGGGGGAGACGACTTCGAGGAACCCGTCACCGATCGGCATCACCGCATTCTCGAGACCGAAGACCTTCACGCCCGGGTCGTGGTAGGCGACCTCGATGCCGAGCACGTCGCACAAGTCGTCGGTGACCTCGGCGAGCTTCTCGCCCACCAGCGCAACCTGGCGCAGACGCATGCTCAGCCCCCCGCGGGCCCGAGCCCGTTCTGTTCGAGACGCCAGACCAGGACGTCGAAGCGGTCCTGGCCGAAGAAGGCTTCGCCGTCGTGGACCATGGTTGGGACGCCCCAGTGGCCGGCGGCTTCGTGATCCTTCTGGTTCTGCTCGATCTCGGCGTCGAAGTGGCCCGGGTTGGCCTCGATGGCGGCGTCGAGCTCCGTGAGGTCGAGGCCCGCGCGCTCGGTGGCTTGGGCCAGGTGCTCGCCTTCGTTCCAGCCAGCGACTTCGCCGCTCCAGATGGTCGTCGAGACCTCGTCGAGGAAGGCCATGCCCTGGCCCCGTTCGGTCGCTGCGATGCCGAGGCGCGAGAGTCGTTGGATGTAGGGCTGGTCGGCGGCGGTGACGAGTCGGCCGTCCTTCGGACTCTGCACGACGGGGTCGGGGCGCGGCCAGCCGATCGGGAGACCGTGGAACTGTGCGAGGCGCTGGATGTCGCGCATCAGGTAGGGCGGCCACAGCGGGTTCACGCGGTCGAAGAATGTCTTGTCTCGGATTGCGAGGGGCAGCACGACTCGCGCGGCTACGTCGACACCTCGCTCCTCGGCGAGGGCCCGCATGCGCTTCGTCACCAAGTAGGAGTAGGGGCTGCGGAAGGACCAATAGAGATCGACGCGAAGGCTCATGGCCGGGGCTCCTCGAGGTCAGGGTTCGACATCGTAGGTCATCGCGTCGGCGACCCGGGCGCCCGCGTCGCCGAAGGGCCCCGGGTAGCGAATCGCGGCGTGGCTCTCGGGGGCCGCATACCAGGTCAGCCAGGTGAAGCTGCGTACGCCTTGGAAGAGCGCCTGTGAGAGATCCCAGCGCGCAGTCATCAGCTTCGTGAGCACGGTTTCTCGCTCGGCGGGCGAGAGGCTCGTGAAGGGGCGCCACTTCGGCACGAGCGGGTGCACGCCGAACTCGAGTGCGAGCAGCGCCTGTTGGACGAGCCCGGCGAAGGCGGGCGTTTCCGCAAGGCGCGCATCGGC
>JAFDDA010000152.1 GCA_019311105.1 Deltaproteobacteria bacterium | reverse complement strand
GACCGCGCTCAGCTCCAGTTCGGCGCCCGCGCCTTCCGTTTCCTGGCCGGCGACCGCGCCACCGTCCTCGAGGCACGGATCGAACCGACCCTCCGCTTGTCGAGAAACGTCGCGCTCGTCGGCGCAGCTGGCTGGAACCGCGACGAGGGCGAGAGCTGGCTCGACGGTCGGCTCGCGCTGCGCTTCTACTGGTGAGTTCAGATGCCCTGGAGAACCGGCGCCGCTTGCGGCTCGGGGACCCGGCCCGGGGCCGCCCACTCGTGGAAGAAGCGCCAATGCAGCACGAGCGCCGTCAGGACGGCGGTGTGAAAAATCTCGTGCGGGCCGAAGACGCCCGGCACGATCCAAACCAATCCCGCCTGGTCGAGTAAAGCCCCGCCCACGTAGACGAGCCCGCCCGCGCCCATCAAGGCGTAGCCCTCCCAAGGAAGCTTTCGCGGCAGGAACAGGATCGACGAGAGGCCGAGCGCCGAGATCCCGACGTAGAGCGCAAGGCCCGCGCCATCGCCGAGGCTCGACCAGAGCGCAAGCTTGCCGGCCACCGCCGCCGCCGTAGCGAGCCAGACCCCGCCGACCATCCACCAGCGCGCCCGCCCGCGGAACCCGACGGCGTGGTAGGCCGTGAGCGTGCCCGCGATCAACACGAAGATCGCCGAGTGATCGAGACGTTGGAAGAGCGGTTTCCAGGCGTTGGTGGCGGGCAGCGCATGATAGACGGCGCTGGTGCCGAGCACGACGACGGCCGAGCCGGTGAAGATCGCCAGCGCCGCGCCCCGCCGACGCGCATCGCCGGCCCGGCGCACGAGCTGGAGCGCCTGCCACCCGAACCAGGCCGCGCCCAACAGATGAAGGGCACAAGCCATCGGGTCGTCGACCCACCCGAGAGGTGTGGAGAGTTCGCCCGAGAAGCGCATGAGCGCGAGTCAACGCCATTTCGCGTTGCGACTCAAGCCGGGGCGGAAACGCCGCTAGATCTGGCGTTCCTGCCCTTCCCAGTACGGGTCGCGAAGCTTTCGCTTGTAGAGCTTCCCGTTCGGGTCGCGCGGCATGTCTTCGATGAAGTCGATGGTGCGCGGCGTCTTGAACTTGGCGATGTGATCCTTGCAGAAGGCGTAGATCCGCTCGCGGAAGGCTTCGTCCGGGGCGACGCCCTCGTCGGGCTGGATCACGGCCTTCACCTCCTCGCCCCAGTCGTCGTTCGGGATGCCGAACACGGCGACGTCGGCCACTCCCGGGCAGGCCTGCATGTCCTTCTCGATCTCGGCGGGGTAGATGTTGGCGCCCCCCGAGATGATCATGTCGTTCTTGCGGTCGCTCAAGAAGAGGAAGTCGTCCTCGTTCAGATAGCCGACGTCTCCCACCGTGAAGTATTCGCCGCGGCGGTTTTCGGCCGTCTTCTCGGGCGCCTTGTGATACTCGAACTCGGCGGCGCCCATCTTCATCCAGACCGTGCCGATCTCGCCGGTGGGGACATCGTTGCCGTCGTCGTCGAGAATCCGGACCTCGGAGTTGGCCCAGGCCGTACCGACCGTCCCCGGATATTTCTTCCACTGCTCGGGCGTCACCAGCGTGCCGCCGCCCTCGCTCGCGGCGTAGTACTCGTAGATGCAGTCGCCCCACCAGTCGAACATCTTCCACTTCGTGTCCTGGGGGCACGGCGCAGCGGCGTGGACCATCCAGCGCAGGGAGGAGACGTCGTACTTCTTGCGTACGTCCTCGGGCAGGGTCAGCAGGCGGTTGAACTGCGTCGGCACCATGTGGCTGTTGCTGACCTTGTACTGGTCGATCAGCGCGAGCATGGATTCCGGCGTCCACTTGTCCATCAGGACGACGGCGTGACCGAGGTGGAGTGCGGACGAGGCAAACGTCAACACCGCCGTGTGATAGAGCGGCGAGCCGCAGATGTGGACGTTGTCGTCCTCCTGGGTCATTCCGAACATCATCAGGAAGACGCTCGTAAGGGTCCCTGACGTGTCGGGGTCGAGGGGCGAGAGCTTGCGGCGCACGCCCTTGGGCCGGCCCGTCGTGCCCGACGTGTAATTCATCACGAGGCCCGACGTGCGATCGGCCGGCAGCTCGCTCGACTGGCCGGCCTTCAAACCCTCGTAGCTCTCGAAGCCGTCGACGCTCCCGACGGCAAAGCACTGCTCGGGTTTCATGCCGGCTTCGTCGGCGGCCTTCTTCGCGGTGTCGGCGAAGCGCTCGTCGGAGACGAAGGCCTTCGCGTCGCAGTCTTCCAGGATGTACGCAGCCTCGGGGCCGGTCAGGTGCCAGTTGATCGGCACGAGGTACATGCCGGCCTGGGCGATGGCGAGGTAGAGCTCCATCATCGGAGCGCCATTCGGCAGCAAGGTCGCGACGCAATCGCCAGGGCCGAGCCCGTGCGCCCGGAGGCCGTGCACGAGCTGATTGCACGAGGCGAGTAGCTCGCCGCGCGTGATGTCGGTGCCGTCGGGGCTCGCGATGCCGAGCGCCCCCGGATCTTTCTGCGCCATCACCCAGAAACCACGATCCGCCATGCCCTGCCGCCTTCCCTTGCTCTCTCGCGTGTCGCGAGCGCCCCATGCGCCAATCGCGAAATTAGTACATGTTCTAGTCCTGCCACGATACAATGCCCCCCGCCCAGGCCCAACCCGCACGGCACCCCCGGAGAACCCATGAATCTCGACTACGGCAAGGAATACGAGGACTTCCGAGAGGAGGTCGCGAGCTTCCTCTCCTCGAACTGGCCGCCCGCCGAGGGCGGCAACCGCGAGGAGCAGGGCCAGGCGTTCCGCACCGCCGCCATCGAGGGCGGCTACCTCGCTCGGAACATCCCGAAGCAGTACGGCGGCTCCGAGCAGGCCCCCGACCCGATCCGCGCGCGCATCATCCGCGAGGAGTTCGGCCGCGCGCACGCGCCGGGCGACCCGCGCGGGATCGGCACGATGATGCTCGTCCCCACCCTGCTCGAGAAGGGCACCGAGTGGCAGAAGGAAAAGTGGGTGCCGTCCACCATCCGGGGGGACGTCACCTGGTGTCAGGGCTACAGCGAGCCCGGCTCGGGGAGCGACCTCGCATCGCTCAAGACCCGCGGCGAGCTCGTCGGCGACGAGTGGGTGATCAACGGCCAGAAGATCTGGACCAGCGGCGCCCAGCGCGCCGACTACATGTTCTGCCTCTGCCGCACCGAGCCCGACCAGCCGAAGCACGCGGGCATCTCCTACCTGCTGATCGACATGAAGCAGCCGGGCATCGACGTGCGCCCCCTGCGCATGATGAGCGGGACGGCGGAGTTCAACGAGGTCTTCCTCAACGATGTGAAGACACCGAAGGATTGGATCGTGGGTAAACGCGGCGAGGGCTGGCTGGTCTCGCGCGCCACCCTGAAGCACGAGCGCGACTCGATCGGCTCCGCGGCCCAGACGACGGCGATCTTCAAGGGGCTCGTCGGACTCGCCAAGACCCAGATGAAAAATGGCAAACCGGCCATCGAGGACACCGAGGTCCGCCAGCGCCTCTCGAAGATCGAGGGCTACATCCGATCCCACGAGTACTCGGGCTACATCCAGCTCACGCGCAACCAGAGCGGCAAGGCCGCTGGGCCGATTCAGTCGATGAACAAGATCGTGTCCACCAACATCGGCCACGAGGTGTCGAAGCTCGTCATGGATCTCCTCGACGAGGACGGGCTGCTGTCCGCCCAGAGCGCGGCCATGATGGGCAACATCCCGAAGGCCGCGCCCGCCTGGTTGACCCAATACATGTGGAGCCTCGGCATCGCGGTCGCCGGAGGCACGGCCAACATCCAGAAGAACATCATCGCCGAGCGCGTGCTCGGCCTCCCGCGCGACTACTACCAGCAGAAAGCGAAGGGAGCCTGACGTGGTGCAAGCGAAGCGCGCAGCGAGCCCCCGTACCAGGAACCAGCGTAGGAGGCGAGCGTAGGTCATGGATTTCGATCTCTCCGAAGAGCAGGAACTCCTGCAGCAGACCATCCGCCAGTTCGCGGAGAACGAGTGCCCACCCACGCGCGTGCGCGAACTCTTCGACGCCGACGAGGACCTCGACCGTGAGCTCTGGAACGGCCTCGTCGAGGTGGGCGTCGGTGGGCTCCACCTTCCCGAAGAGTACGGCGGCGCGGACCTCGGCCTCCTCGACCTCGCCCTGACCGCCGAGGTGCTCGGCTGGAGCGCGATGCCCGGGCCGTTCCTCGGCCACTCGCTAGCGGGCCTCGCGATTTCCTTGGCAGGAAGCGATGAGCAGAAGAAGAACTGGCTGCCGAAGCTGGCGACGGGCGACGTGCTCGGAACCGTGGCGTTCCGGGACGCAGATGGCGGCTGGCTGCCCGGGGAGTGGACGGCCACAGCCGATGGGACACTCGACGGCGCGAAGACGGCCGTGCCCTACGGCGCGCAGGCCGACCTGATCGTCGTCGGCACCGCGGGCGGCGGGCTGGCGCTGGTCGAAAACGGCGCCGGGATCGAGGCCAAGGACATGGACGGTGCCGACCGCTCGCGCCGACTGTGCGAGCGCCGTGGTCGACGCCGGCCTGCTGCTCCTTGCAGCCGACGCCTTCGGTGGCGCCTCTCGCCTGGTCGAGATGTGCACCGAATACGCCAAGACGCGCGAGCAGTTCGGCGTGACCATCGGCCACTTCCAGGCCCTGAAGCACCAGCTCGCCAACATGGCCATCGAAGTCGAGCCGGCGCGCGGGCTCTTCTGGTTCGCCGCTCACGCGGCCGATCATCTGCCCGACGATCGCGAACGCTACGCAGCCCTCGCCAAGGCCCACATCACCGACCTCTATCTTCAGGTCGCGCGCGACTCGGTCGAGGCCCACGGGGGCATCGGCTTCACCTGGGAGTGCGACGTCCAGATCTGGTTCAAGCGGGCGATGTTCGACCGGGCCTTCCTGGGCCTGCCGTCGCTCCACCGCGAGCGCAACGCACAGCTTTCGGGCTGGTAGGAGCCCGCCCGCCGATCGACCCTTCGGTCATGCGATTTCGCGAAGGTCGGAGCCGTCTCGAAGGAACACACGCGCGCCGCCTGCACGCTTCGCCTGGTACATGGCGTCGTCGGCCGCCTGCAGGACGTCATCGGCATTCAGTCCCACAGCCGGGAACAACGCTACTCCGATGCTCGCCGAGGTCTCCAGCGAATGGCCGCTCACTTCGGTCGGCTCGCTGAGCGCGGCCAGGAGTCTGCGTCCGAAGATCTCGGCGCCCTTTGGCTCGGTGAGTTCGGAGAGCAGGATGACGAATTCGTCCCCGCCGAGGCGCGCAGGCGTATCCACCTCTCGTGTGACTTCTGCAATCCGAACGGCTGCGATCTGAATCATCTCGTCGCCAGCCGAGTGCCCGAAAGAGTCGTTCACTCGCTTCACCCCGTCGAGATCCACGAAGATCAGCGCGCCGTTTCGGTCGAATCGTCTGGAGCGAAGTAGTGCCTCGCCGAGTTTGCATTCGAGTTCGCGCCGATTGGCGAGCCCGGTGAGTGGATCGGTGGTCGCTTGAATCTCGAACTCCGCCGACTGCTGATCCTGAGATCGACGAAACGAGACCGCGAGGGCCAGGACGGTCATCAGCGCCGCTGCGCGAACGGAGAACGTAACCCCGATGGGCACGACTCGTTCCGGTTCGGGCGGGAGGAACGATGCGGCCGCAACGAGCGCGAAGCAGACGATTCCCCAGAAGACAGCAGCGCGGACACCCAGAAACTGGGCGGTGGCCAGCAACGTGATCGAAGTGAAGTAAACGCTGATCTCAGGTGTAAAAGCGAATCCGAAGATGCCGTAGCTCAGGCTCATCAGACCGGCGAAACAGGCGACGTGGCCCGCACGCTGAAATGTCCGAGGGTTAGTATCGACGGCTCTGAGGCAAGCGGCCAGTGCAGCACAGAACACAAAGCCACTCGCCGCAAGACTGGGAAGGCCCAGAATTGCCGGCACCACGATCCCGACGAACGCCGCCAAGGCGATCGAAATCATCACAGGCGTTCGCGCGCGCCGAATCATCTCCTGCGCGCGCGCGCTGGAAGAGTCCCCGGGAGTTCGTAGCCTCTGGACCGATTGAACTGCCACAGATCGAATATCGGGCAGGCCCGGTCTTCCCCTTAGACGTTTCCATCTGGACGGGTTGGAGCGGGCGCTACTTCCAGCACACGAGGTACGGCGTCCAGGAGGCGTCGTGCTCGTATCGCTTCAAGCGCTTCAGGCCGGCGACGGTGTCGCCCTCTTCGTCGAACTCCTCGGCGTAGACCTCGGTGCGTCGGAACCCCGCCTCGGCGGCGAGGTCGCGAAGCTCCGCGAGGCTCCAGATCCGCCAGTCGTAGCGGAAGGCGTTCTTCAACATCGAGCCGTCCTTGAAGCGGAAGTGGATCTTGCGCATGCCGCGCTGGGTGAGCGCGTCCACGGGCTTCTGCTCCCAGATGTAGGTGAAGCGCTTGAACTTGCGCTCGTCCCAGCAGTCTTCGAGCGTGCTGCTGCCCGCGTGGTTGTCGAGGAGGAAGACGCCCTCGTCGGTGAGCGAGCGGCGGGCGGCGCGGAAGTAGCGCAGCAGCTCGCGCCGTTCGTGGAAGACGCAGTAGGAGAAGTTGAACGCGCAGATCGCATCCATCTTCGGGCGCGTCACGTCCAGCACGTTCTTCTCGAGGAGCTGCACGCGTTCGGCAGCCGCGCCGAGGGGCTCGATGTTGTGGGTCCGGCCCCAATCGAGGGTCGGGCCGTCGAGGTCGATGCCGAGGGCCGTGCGATCCTTGCGACTCTTCACCCACGCCGCCGAGATGAAAGCCGTCCCGCAGAAATCCTCGCGCAGGCTCAGAGGGCGGCGGCCGTTCTCGCGGCGGAACACACGGTCGATGATGTCGACGTCCACCGACGGCTCCTGCACGGAGTGCTGGTAGAGATCGTGCGCGTCGGCGGTCTTCGCGGTCAGCTTGGGCTTCTTGCACCCGGGCTTCTTCCCCTTGCCGCGCTTCGCCTTCTTGCGCTTGTCCTTTTCCTTCTTGGCCACGTGCCCTCCCCGCTTGCGGAAACGCCGCATCGTACACCGGATTCGTGGGATACTCGCCGCCCGATCCAGCCGGAGGGGCGTCATGCATCGAGGGTTCGTTTTCGTTGGGCTCGTCACCGCACTCTTGGGGCTCGGATGCGGAGGCGAGGACGCGGCCGCACCGGTCGCGGAGCCGGCGCACCCGGCGGCCGAGGCGGAAGCGGCCCCCGCCCGCCAAGGTGTCGCCGCGGTCGATGACGCCCGCCTGCGCGGCGCCGGCGGCGAGGCCAACAACTGGCTGAGCCACGGCCGCGACTACGCCGAGCAGCGCTTCAGCCCACTCGAGCAGGTCAACGACACGAACGCCAGTGGCTTGCTGCGCGCATGGACCTTCGAAACCGGCCTGACCCGTGGACACGAGGCGACCCCCATCGTGGTCGACGGCCGCATGTACCTGACCGGCTCCTGGAGCGTCGTCTTCGCCCTCGACGCCCGAACGGGCGAGTTGCTCTGGAAGCACGACCCGCTGGTCCCGCGCGAAACCGCCGTGAAGGCGTGCTGTGACGTCGTGAACCGCGGCGTCGCGGTCTATCGCGGCCTCGTCTACGTCGGCGCCCTCGACGGCCGGCTCCTGGCCCTCGACGCCGAGACGGGCCAGGTCGTCTGGGAGGTGGTCACCGTCGATCAGGAGAAGGACTACACCGTCACCGGCGCGCCCCGCATCGTAAAGGGCAAGGTCATGATCGGAAACGGCGGCGCCGAGTTCGGCGTGCGCGGCTACATCTCCGCCTACGACGCACTCACCGGCGAACTCGCCTGGCGCACCTACACCGTGCCGGGCGATCCGTCGAAGCCCTTCGAGTCCGAAGCCCTCGAGCAAGCGGCCAAGACCTGGACCGGCGAATGGTGGAAGCGCGGCGGCGGCGGGACGGCCTGGGACAGCATGGCCTTCGACGCCAGCCTCGACCTCCTCTACGTCGGCACCGGCAACGGCTCCCCGTGGAGCCGCTACGCCCGCAGCCCCGACGGTGGCGACAACCTCTACGTCTCCTCGATCCTCGCCCTCGACCCCGACACCGGAGAACTCGCCTGGCACTTCCAGACGACACCGGGCGACAACTGGGACTACACGGCGACCCAGCACATGATCCTCGCCGACCTGATGATCGACGGACGCCTGCGCAAGGTGATCATGCAAGCGCCGAAGAACGGGTTCTTCTGGGTGATCGATCGCATGGACGGCTCGTTCATCTCGGCCGAGCCCTACGTCACCGTCACCTGGGCCGACGGCGTCGACCCGAAGACTGGGCGCCCGATCCCGAACGGGAGCGGCGAGTACCGCGACGGCCTCGCGCTCGTCCGCCCGACCGCCTTCGGTGGGCACAACTGGCAACCGATGTCCTTCAACCCTCGGACCGGGCTCGTCTACATCCCGGCCCAGGAGATCCTCGGTGCGTACATGATGGAGAAGGAACTCCTCGACCGGCCGAAGCACTTCAACACCGGCTCCGACTTCGCCGTGTTCGCCACGCTGACCCGCGAGGTCGTGTCGGGGCACCTCTTGGCCTGGGACCCGGTGAATCAGAAGGAGGCATGGCGGCACCCCTATGCCATGCCCTGGAACGGCGGCACCCTGACCACCGCGGGCAACCTCGTCTTCCAGGGCACCGCCGACGGCCGCTTCCTCGCCCTGCGCGCCGACGACGGCCAGAAGCTCTGGGAGGCCCACGCAGGGTCGGGCGTGATCGCGGCGCCGGTGACCTACGCCGTCGACGGGGTGCAGTACGTGACCGTGGTGGCCGGCTGGGGGGGCGCCTTTGCGCTCGCTGGGGGCGACGCCGCCGCCCAGGCCGGCGTGGTCTCGCGGGGCATCGTCAACACCTACGCCCTTTCGGATCAGCCCATCACACCGGCCCTCGTGAGCGAACTCCTCGCGAGCCGGCCCGAGCCCTATCGGGGCCGCGAGAACCTCTTCCATACGTGGTGCGCCCGCTGTCACGGATCGCGAGCTGTCGGCTCCGGGGTCTTGGCCGATCTGCGCTACAGCGTGGGCCGTCTCGGCGAGAGCTTCGAGACGATCGTCCGCCACGGCGTCTCAGGCCTCGGCATGCCCGGGTTCGATGGCATCCTCGACGAGGAGGAGATCCGCGAACTCCGCGCCTACCTCGAGACCCGAGCCGAGCAGGACGGAATCGCACCCTAGCGAGGGGTTCAACACCCAGTCGAATTCCAACTCCGAAGAACCGCTGCTGGCACCGATAGAGCCCGCAACTGTCCGCCGGACCTAGTCGAATCTGCTTGAACTGAGTCGCGGCGAAGGTTATCAACGCAGTCGCGTGGACCGCACCACGGGAGTACCCATGAACATCCTTCGAATCTCCGCCCTTCTCCTCACCGCCGCCTTCGTGCAGGGCTGCGCCAGCTTCGGCCAGGAATGCCAGGACTGCTGCCAGCGGCCCACCCTGGCCCAGGCCCAACAGATCCAGCCGCCGCCGGCTCCGGCACAGCCCGTCACCGACGCGTGTGCGGGTGTCATCCGCCTGCGCGGTGTGAACTTCGACTTCGACCGCGCCGAGATTCGGCCCGCATCGCGCCCGATCCTCGATCAGGCGGCATCGCGGCTGCGCAAGTGCGGCAGCGAGCAGCTCCGGGTCGAGGGTCACACGGACTCGATCGGCGCCGACGCCTACAACCAGGATCTCTCGGAGCGCCGCGCGCGCACCGTGCGCGACTACCTGGTCTCCAAGGGCCTGTCCGGCGGTCGGATCTCCTCGGCTGGCTTCGGCGAGTCGCGACCGATCTCGACCAACGACACGCCCGAGGGTCGCTTCCTGAACCGCCGCGTCGAGGTCCGCTTCCTCGACTGAGGTCGGAAGACAAACGAACGAGAAAGGGCCCGGCGAAATCGCCGGGCCCTTTTTTTGTTCTCGTGACGATGGCCGGAGCCGACCGCGTCAGCGTCGGAAGACGTTGTACTTGAGGATGCAGACCACTGCGCGCACGCCGTCGCGCCAACCGATCTTCTTGCCGTCCTCGTAGGTTCGCCCGTGGTAGGCGATACCGACCTCGTAGATGCGCGCGCCCAGGCGGGCCACCTTCGCGGTGATCTCCGGCTCGAACCCGAAGCGGTCCTCCTCGATCTCGATCTGCTCGACGATCTCGCGGCGGAACGCCTTGTAGCAAACCTCCATGTCGGTGAGGTTCAGGTCGGTCAGCATGTTCGAAAAGAGCGTCAGCATGCGATTCCCGAGGGAATGCCAGAAGTAGAGCACGCGGTGGGAGTCGCCCCCGATGAAGCGCGAGCCGTAGCTCACGTCGGCAATGCCATCCTGGATCGGCTTGATCACCCGGAGCAGATCGTTCGGGTCGTACTCGAGGTCGGCGTCCTGGATCACCACGATCTCGCCCTGGGCCTCCTTGAAGCCCGTGCGCAGCGCGGCGCCCTTGCCCTGGTTGACGGCGTGCTCGACCACGCGAATCCGGCCTGACGCGGCGATCTCGCGCAGCCGCTCGCGCGTGCCGTCGCGCGAACAATCGTCGACGACGACGATCTCCTTGTCGAACGCGACGGCTTCGACCCGCGCCAGGATCTCGTCGATCGTCTGGATCTCGTCGTAGGCCGGGATGATGACCGAGACCTTCATACGAATTCTCCTGGGCCGCCGAACGAACGAGTCCGTTCACGCGCCGGGTTCGCGTGCAACGAAAACATCGGTCGGGGAGTGCGGGGCCTTAAGGGCGCCGGCTCTGACGGAGGCGCGTGACCTCGCCCTCGAGGGCGTACTTCTCCTTGAGAAGCTTGTCGCGCAGCGCCCACTTTTCCTTCATCAGCTGCTCGCGCTGCTCGTACTGCTGCTTCAGGAGCTGGTCACGCTCGGCGACCTTGGCCGCAGCCAGGGTGTCGCGCTCGACGACGATCTGGTCGCGCTGGCCGAGAAGATCTTCGCGCTGCTTGAGGAGGGCCTCACGCTGGGAGAGAAGCGTGCCGCGCTGCTGGAAGGCAGCGTCGCGCTCCTGGGTCATGGCGAGGAGCTGCGCGCGGAGGTTGTCGACCTCGCTCTCGAGCTCGGCGCGCTCACCCGCGATGCGATCGCGCTCCGTCACGACGCTGTTCCGCTGGGTGACCATGTCCTGGTACTTCCCGTTGGAGATGCAGCCGGTGAGCGGAAGCACCAGTGCGATGGCCAGTCCTTGGATCGTAAGTCGTGCCGAGGCGTTCATTCGTTCTTTCCCTCTTGCTTGGTCGGAGCCGTGCTAGCGGCTCTGAATCAGGCCATTCGCGTCGGGGGCGGCGATGCGCCGAACCCTGAAGTCGGGGCGAAGACTACCACGATCCGGCCGGAAGGTAGAGGGTGTAAAGGGCGGCAAATCCTAGGATCCAGAGCGTTGCGGCGCCCGGCTCGGGGACGGACGGCGGCCTGGCCGGGCCAGCGCCGACCGCCGGAAGCGAGGCGAATTCCAGGATCGGGTCGCCCTCGAGGACCAGATGGTCCAAGGCGTAGAGGCGGGCCAGATCGACGACGGGCTCCTCGGCGCCAAGGCTCGGCCGGGGTGCCGCCACGGCCGGGAGCTGTGTCGTAGAGACCCAGAGCCAGGCCGCCAAGGCGCCGAAAAACAGGCCCGCGGCCAGGCCAAGAGCTGCACCAATCCGCCTGTTTCGGCCGACTGCTTCCATCGAGCTGCCTTCTCATGAGGGGGAGTGAAGCCCCCATCGGCCCGATCGGGCTTTGGCTGGAGAAGTTCTCGGGGTGTGTGTTTTTGGCTACGAACCTTCGTCGGTCCATGGGACCGGGTGGCCGGATATCCTGGGGAGATGATGTCGCGCGGACAAGCCCTCCTCCTGCTGGCTGGGGTCGCCCTCCTGACCGGCGGGCTCGTCGGCCCCGAGAACGTGATGGTGCTCTCCGCCCAGCCCGTCGGCCCTTACATCGAGGCTCACCTGTCCGGCGACGATACGGGTGCCGTGTTGCTGCCGTTGACGCCGGCATGCGTGGCGATCGCGCAGCCCGAGACCTGGGTCGCGTGGGTGCAGCGGGGCTTCCCGGGGCGCCTCGAGGCCGGCGGCGAGGCGTGCGAAGCGGCGGGGATCCTCGACCTCGCGGCGTGGCGCGACCGGCGACGGCGCGCTTCGAACTGCTCCATCGCGACGGGCGGCGTCTCCTGCTGCGGGGCCGCTTCCAGCTGGCGAGCCTCGTCGGAATGCCGTTCGGCGAAGACCTGGTCGCCGTCGTGGCCGACGACGACCGCTGCAAGAACGCCGTCACGCAACGCGTGGGCTCACTCGAGTATCGGAGTTCGGGCCGCAATGCCTTCGTGCTCATCGTCGGTGGCCAGCGCTGCCCGGTGCTGGGCTTTGCGAGGCCCCCGCCACCGGCCCGCGATGCGCCGTGAGCCGACGCCGCAAAGCTGGTAGCTTCCAGCGGTAGCCGGCAACCCACCCTGCCGGGCACACAACCCTTCCTCACGACGGTCCCATGGAAGCCTATCTCGACCTGCTGCGACACGTTCTCGAGAAGGGAGTCGATCGCAACGACCGCACCGGCACCGGCACGCGCAGCGTGTTCGGCTGGCAGATGCGGTTCGACCTCGCGGCGGGCTTCCCGCTCATGACGACGAAGAAGTTGCACACGCGCTCGATCTTCCACGAACTGCTGTGGTTCCTGCGCGGCGAGACCAACGTACGCCCGCTGCAGGCCGAGGGAGTCTCCATCTGGGATGATTGGGCCGATGAAGAGGGCGAGCTCGGGCCGATCTACGGCCACCAGTGGCGCTCCTGGCCGACACCGGACGGGGGGCACGTCGACCAGATCAGCGACCTCATCGAGATGATCCGCGAGAACCCCGACTCGCGGCGACTGATCGTTTCGGCGTGGAACCCCTCCGACGTGCCGCGCATGGCCTTGCCGCCCTGCCACGTGCTCTTCCAGTTCTACGTCGCGGGTGGGCGACTCTCGTGCCAGCTCTACCAGCGCAGCGCCGACCTCTTCCTCGGTGTGCCGTTCAACATCGCGTCCTACGCACTGCTGACCCACATGGTCGCCCAGACGACCGGCCTCGAACCCGGCGACTTCATCCACACCCTCGGCGACGCACACCTCTACCGGAATCACTTCGAGCAAGCGCAGCGGCAGGTGGCGCGCGAGCCGCGGCCGTTGCCGCGCCTGCGCTTGAACCCGGACGTCGGTTCGATCTTCGACTTCCGCTACGAGGACTTCACCCTCGAGGGGTACGATCCTCACCCCCACATCGCCGCACCGATCGCGGTATGAGGCCGGCGCTCGACGCCGCCCCCTCGCAATGGGCCTGACCCTCGTCGTCGCCTGCGCCGAGAACCGAGTGATCGGCCGCGATGGGGGCCTGCCCTGGCGTCTGCCGGACGATCTGCGCCGCTTCCGCCGCCTCACCACCGGCCACGCGATCCTGATGGGGCGACGCACCTGGGAATCGATCGGGCGCCCCCTTCCCCGCCGACGGAACCTCGTCGTGACCCGTGCCGAAATCAATGTGCCGAATGTCGAGACTCACGAGAGCCTCGCCTCCGCCCTCGCGGCCACCGCGGTCGACCCCGAGCCCTTCGTCATTGGGGGCGAGGCCCTCTACGCCGCGGCCCTTCCCGACGCCAACCGCATCCAACTCACCCGCGTCCACGCCGAGATCGAGGGCGACGCATTCTTTCCCGACGTCGACTGGCGTGAGTGGAAGCTCGTCGCCGACGAGCCGCATGCGGCCGACGAACGGCACGCGCACGCCTTCACCTTCGAGACCTGGGAACGCGCTTGAGCTCGGAAGCCGCGGGTAGACCCGACGTGCTCGTGCGGGCGCTGTCGGAGGACGGCGGCGTTTCAGTTCGCGCTCTCACCGGGCGCGAACTCGCACGCGAGGGCGCGCAGCGGCAAGGGACGAGCCCCGTCGCCACACGGGCGCTCGCACGCACCCTGCTCGGCGCCGTCCTGCTCGCTTCGGGACAGGACGAGGAAGAAACGGTCCAACTCCAGTTTCGCGGGCACGGGCCTCTCGGCCCGGTGACGGCCATCGCGGACGGACGCGGCCGCGCGCGCGGGTTCGTGACCCATCCCGAAGCCGATGTCCCGCTCCGCCGCGGGCGTCTCGACGTCGCAGGAGCGATCGGGGTCGGTGTCCTGGCCGTCGTGCGCTTCCGCCCTGGTTGGCGCGAACCCTACAACGGGATCGTGCCAATCCAGTCGGGCGAAATCGCAAGCGACCTCGCCCACTACCTCGCAGAAAGCGAGCAGAAACCGTCCGCGCTCGCTCTCGGCGAATTCCAGGATCGATCGGGCGCAATCGAGGCGGCGGGCGGGTTCCTCGTACAAGCCCTCCCGGACGCCGACGACGAGACCGTCGAGCGGGTCGACGTGGTGGTGCGTGGCCTGCCGCCTGTGAGCGAGCTGATGGCGGAAGGGCTCGGCGCCCCCGACCTCGCGAAGCTCCTGCTGGCGGGGGTCGGCATGCGCGAGCTCGAGACGAGCGAGCCCATCTTCCACTGCCCCTGCACCCGCGAGCGCGTTCTCCGCACGATGGTTCTGCTCGGGCCCGACGAGCTGCGTGCGATCCGGCGCGACGGCGAGAGCGTCGAGACCCACTGCCGCTTCTGTGGCGAACGCTATCTGCTCGCTAGCGACGAGCTGGGAGCCCTCGCTCCCGACGCCTAGCGGTGGCCGGAGGGTGCCACCGGCCGGCTGCACACTGCGCGGCGCCCATGCGGGTACAATGGCGCCATGAGTGAACGTTCGCCTTCCAACCCGCCGGCGGCGACCCCGGCCGGCGAGCCGTTCGAGGACGAACACCGCGAGACGATCGTGGCGGTCTTCGGCGACACGTCGCGCGCCGGGGCCTGGTACCCGCCCGAACGACTCGTCGCCATCGCGGGGTTCGGCAGCGTCACCCTCGACTTTCGCGATGCCGACCTGCCGGCCGGACCGACGGAGATCCGACCCTTCGCCGTGTTCGGCAACGTCCAGGTGATCGTCCCGCGCCACGTCGACGTAGAGCTCAACGGGGTCTCGCTCTTCGGTTCGATCAAACACACGAGCGATCGCAAGGCCGGCCGGAAGCTGCTCGATCGGGTGCTCGGGAAGCCGCCTCCCGAACCCGCAGCGCCGCCCGAAGACGAAGATGACCGCTGGCTCGAGGTCCAGGGCTGGGCGGTCTTCGGGAACGTCACGGTGAAGGTCGTCGACTCTTGAGCTTCGGGCTCGGGGCATGAGCCGCCGTTTCGGGGCCATCCGGCAGAACGGCTACGTCGTTCGCGACATCGAGGCCGCCCTCCATCACTGGACGGAAGTGCTCGGCGTCGGGCCGTTCTTCTACATCGAACGCGTCCCGATCGAAGACTTCCGCTATCGGGGCGAGCCTTCAGCGCTCGAGGCCTCGATCGCGCTGGCGAACTGGGGCGACTTGCAGATCGAGCTGATCCAACAGCGCAACGACGCACCGTCCATGTATCGCGACTTCCTGGCATCGGGTCAGGAGGGCCTGCAACACGTGGCTTGTTGGTACGACACCCTCGACGCCCCGCTGGCCGAAGCGGCACGGCTCGGCCTTGCGGTCGGGCAGAGCGGCGGCATCGGCGAGGGTGGGCGTTTCGCCTATCTCGAGACGGAGACCCACGGCGGGACGGTGGTGGAGATCTCGGAGATCAACGGCTCGAAAGGCCGCTTCTTCGAGCACGTTCGTGAGGCGGCGGCGAGTTGGGACGGCTCGAAGCCGATCCGCCCCCTCGGCGCAAACCGCTGACACCGGAGTGGTTCGGGCTCCGCTAGACCTTGAACGCGGTCTCGAGGATCCCGTAGACCTGCTCTTCTTCGAGCGAGACCTTGTCGCCCATGCCGAGGAAGCCGCCCGCAGCTTCGGCGACCGCGCGGGCACGCGACAGCACTTCACGCTTCAACTGCTTGCGATCCTCGGGAAGCATCTCGTCGCAGAGGGCACCGATGTAGTCGCGCCAGGCTGCGAGCAGACGCGGCGGAGGCCGGTTCGCGAGCCAGTCCTCCAGCAGTGCGAACGCATCGCTGCCGGGCTCGACACCTTGGGCTTCCGCGCCCTTCAGGATCGCCTCGCGTTCCTTGCGATCCATCTTGCCGTCGGCCCAGGCGACCTCGACGAGAGGCACGAGCGTCATCGCTGCAAGCGTCCCGGCGCCGATGCCGAGCTCGACGAGTTTCCCGAGGACGGCTTCATCGTCGATTCCGGAGACGCGCTGCATGGCCGCCTTCGATTCCTCGGCCATTCGCTTCAGACGCAGGTCTGCGGCGAGGCGTACGTTCTCCTTGCGGAAGAACTCCTCTTCCAGGGCCTGTCGGCGGTCGCGCAGCGGGTCGGTCTTCTCGGACATCCGGGTCGAATCCTCCTCAACGGGTCGGCGCGAGCATAACGGGCTCGTCGCGCGGCGGAAAACCCCCCGAAATGAGGTTTTTTCCCCTCGAAACGGAGACCGAACTGCCTCCCGGTCTCCACGGATGCGGTTGAGGGCGCTCTTTTGGGGCGACCGCTCGCGCCGGGAGGGGTAGGATTCGCGCGATTGGAGCCGCCTAGCGCGTGCTCCCGCAACAAGAGGGGGTCGGAAATGGCGGACGAGACTCTGGTGGTGGCTTCGAAGCTCAAGTCCTACATCCGCGAGAAGTCCGGGATGAACACGTCGGCCTCGGTGCTGACGGCGCTCTCGGACCGCATCCGCGGGCTCTGCGACGAGGCGATCGAGAGCGCTCGCAGTGACGGCCGCAAGACCGTCAAGGACCGCGACTTCTCCGCCTAGGGA
>JAFDDA010000056.1 GCA_019311105.1 Deltaproteobacteria bacterium | reverse complement strand
GAGCCCGGGCCAGCTCGCCGCCCTCGCCGCCGAGCAACAAGCCCTCGACACCCAGATCAGCGACGTCGAGGCCGCGATCACCCGCGACGAGAACTTCTTGAAGGGCCTGATCAGCGACCCGGACCTCGACGCCGACATCCCGCTGTTCGATCGACCGGACTTCCTCGAGGTCTCCAAGCGGCTGCCCGAGCTCCAGACCCAGCTCGACGAGCTCCGCGTCGAGCGCGCGAAGCTCGAGCCCCGCTAGGCCCTTGGCCGATGACCCCTAGGCCCCTGGCCGATGACCGCAAGGCCCCCGGCCCCATGACCCACGAGCCCGAAACCTGGCTGGCCCTGGCCGGGGGCGTCGGCGCCGCGCGCTTCCTCCGCGGCCTCGTGCGCGCGGTGCCGCCGAACGAGATCACGGCCCTCGTCAACACCGGCGACGACTGCAGCTTCTACGGCGTCCACGTCTCGCCCGACTGCGACATCGTCACCTACACGCTCGCGGGGATGATCGACGGCGAGCGCGGCTGGGGGCTCGAAGGCGACACGTTCCAGTTGGTCGACGCCCTCGAGCAGCTCGGGCACCAGGTGTGGTTCCGCCTCGGCGACCGCGACTACGCCACCTGCCTCCACCGCACGCTCCGCATGGCGGGCGGGGCCGGGCTGGCGCAGGTGGCCGACGAGCTCCGCCAACGCTTCGGCGTCGCGGTCCGCATCGTCCCGATGTCCGAGGACCCGTGCCCCACGAACGTCCGTCTCACGGACGGGCGCGTGCTGCACTTCGAGGAGTATCTGATCCGGGAGGGATCGCCGGACACCGTGGCGGGCGTGGACCTCTCGGCGGCCGAGGCGGCGAAGCCGGCGCCGGGCGTGCTCGACGCCATCGCCGAGGCGCGGGCCATCCTCGTGTGCCCGAGCAACCCGGTGGTCTCCGTGGGGCCGATCCTGGCTGTGCCCGGCGTCCGGGACGCCATCGCCGCCGCCGGCGTGCCGGTCGTCGCCGTGTCACCCATCGTGGGTGGGAAGCCGGTGAAGGGCCCGGCGGCGCAGCTGTTGCGAGGCGTCGGCTGCGAGGTTTCGGCCCTCGGTGTGGCCGAGTTCTACCGCGAGTGGATCACGGGCTTCGTGATCGACGAGCAGGACGCCGACCACGCGAAGGCGATCGAAGCCCTGGGGCTCGACGTGCGCGTGGTCGACACCATCATGCGCGACGCCGAAGCGGCGGAGGGCGTGGCCCGCGCCGTGCTGGAGCTGGCGGGATGATCGATGCCCTCGTCCCGGTGGGCCGCCTCGCCGACGCGAAGTCGCGGCTTCTGCCCGGCCCCTACCGCGCGGCGGCGGCCAAGCTGACCCTCGCGATGCTCGACGATGTCCTGGCGGCTCTGGCCGGCGCGGAGCGGATCGAACGAGTGGCGGTCGTGACGCCGGACGAGACCGTGGCCCGCCACACCGAAGCCGCCGGTGCGACGGCGATCCTGCAGACGACCCGCGGCCTCAACCCCGGCCTCGACGACGGCGCAGCGAAGCTCGCCCACGCGGGGCAGGACGGCCTGCTCGTCATCCTCGGGGATGTGGCCGGCGCGACCTCGCGCGACCTCGATGCCGCCTGTGAAGCCGCGGACGAGCTGGGGCGCCCCGGCGCCGTGCTCTGCCCGTCTGGCGACGGCGGCACCGCCGTCCTTCTCCGCACGCCACACGACGCGATCCCGGCGCGCTTCGGCAGCGAGAGCGCCGCGCGCCATCGCGAGGCCGCCTCGGACGCAGGCGTGCCGCTGCGTGAACTCACCCTCCCCTCCCTGGCGATCGACCTGGACGAGCCCGCCGACGTCCGACGCTTCCTCGCCACCGACGAAGGCGGCACGGCCACACGCCGCGCTCTCGCGGAGATCGGTTGGGCGCCGTGAGCGGGATCCGACTGCTTCCGATTCGGGGGCTCCCGGAGGTCCGGCCGGGCGACGACCTCGCGGCCTTGCTCACCGCGGCGGCGGCCGACGAAGGCATCGCGCTTTCGGGCGGCGTGCTCGTCGTGGCCCAGAAGATCGTGTCGAAGGCGGAGGGACGACTCGTCGCCCTGGCGGACATCGAGCCCTCGGACGAGGCCCGCCGGATCGCCGCCGAGGGCGAGAAAGACCCGCGCCACATGGAGATCGTCCTGCGCGAGACGGTCCGGATCGTTCGGCAGAGCGAGCGGGTCCTCATCTGCGAAACCCGCCACGGCTTCGTCTGCGCCAACGCCGGCGTCGACCTCTCGAACGCCCCGGGCGAAGACGTCGCCGTGCTGCTCCCGGAAGACCCGGACGCCTCCGCCCGCCGCCTGCGCGACGCGCTGCGCGAGGGCGATGCCCCGCTCGGCGTCATCGTCTCGGACACCTTCGGCCGCCCGTGGCGCGAAGGCCTCGTGGACGTGGCCTTGGGGTCGGCGGGCTTCGCACCGATGGCAGATCAGCGCGGCTCGCGCGACCGCACGGGCCGCGAGCTCCTCGTCACCACCATGGCCACCGCCGACCAGCTCGCCGCCGCCGCGGGCTTGCTCATGGAGAAGGCCGCAGGGGTCCCGGCGGTCTTCGTCGAAGGCGTCGCCCTCGAAGGCGACGGCGCACTCCGCGATCTGCTGCGCGACCCAGCGACCGACCTCTTCCGCTGAGAGCATCCATCCCCAGCGGCTCCATCTACCTCGAGATCAGATCGCGTGTTTCCGGATGCGTCGGCTCGCGGACACGGGTTCGATTCCCGCCGCCTCCGTACGCGTCCTAACCGTGCAGTGCCGCGTCGAGGGCGCCCCAAAGTTCGGGGATGCCGAAGCCCTTGCTGGCCGAGGTCGGGACGACGGCTTCGCGCGGCATGCCGAGGGCCTTGGAGATCTCTCGGACGGCACTCGCTCGCTTGCTCGTGCCGAGCTTGTCGCACTTCGTGACGGCGACCAGGACGGGGATGCCCTGCTCGCCGAGCCACGCGATGAGGTCGATCTCCTCTTCGCGCGGGTCGCGGCGGGCGTCCTGCAGAAGGACCGCGCACTTCAGCGGCTTGCGGCCGCCGAGGTAGCCGCCTTACCCGCGAGGTTGATGGCGCGCATTCGCGATGCCGGGCAAGTCCAGCTTGCGCCCCGGAGAATTTACAGGCCTCCCCTTCCCAATCACCCATCGCGGGGCTCGCCCGGTTGCTGCGAGTGTTCGAATTCGATACCGTCCGACCGGTCGGTCTGTCCCAGGGGAATGCTCTTGCCCGATACAACGCCTCGAAAATCCGCGCGGTTGGCCTCACGCCAAGCCGGTGACGTCCCCAGCCAGGAGAAGATCCTCGAGGTCGCCGAGTCTCTGTTCGCGCGGCGCGGCTACCAGGGGGTCGGGTTGCGCGAGGTCGCCCGCACGGCCGGGCTCTCGAAATCGGCCTTGTTTCACCACTTCCCCAGCAAGCTCGAACTCTACAGGGCGGTGCTGGACCGCATCCTGACCGGCATCGACGAGAACCTCTCCGAGCCTCAGTCTTCGACCGATGGGCCTCTGCACAGATTGCTGCAGCGCATCGAGGCGCTGATCGACGCGTTCGCGGCTTCGCCCACTCGAGCGCCATTGCTCCTGCGCTCGCTCTTCGAGGCCGAACTCGCCGAGGCGCCGAACGCGGAAGTCTCTGCGCGGCTGCAGAAGATCATCGGCGGTATCTGCAGCTTGATGAGCGAGGGGATCGCGGCCGGGGAGATTCGTTCCGTCCCCATTCCTCACGCCGTTCAAGGTCTGATCGGGATGCTGGTCTTTCAATTTGCTTCGGGAGAGTTCGGCGACGAACTGCTCGGGAATGCAGTCTTTTCTTCGGCAGAGATTTCCCGACACAAGAAATACGTCATATCACTGATCGCGAATGGGCTGGCGGCTTCGCCGGCGATCGCAAAAGGAGTTTCTAGACCATGAGCTTGGATCCGAACAAGATGCTGGAAAGCTGCAGGAATGGGCAGTGGGATGTCGATGATTTTGACTGGACAAAGACGCCGGAAGTCGAACTGAACAAGACGATCGAAATGCGATTCTGCCAGTTCTATATGGATCAGTGTTTCATCGAAAGGCTAGCGGGCACTCTCTTTCAGGCCCTGTCGGACAGAATGGACGACCCCGTTCTGAAAGAAATCTATCACTGGTGTCATCTGGACGAGATCAGGCACAGCCAGGCAGCGTACAAATTGTGCGATTACTTCGACGTCAACCACTACAAGCTTTACACGCCCAACGTCAGTCTGCTCAAGTTGACGCCTCACTTCGTCAATTTGGTCAAGACTACACACCCCGCCGTAGCCAACGCGATGATCCTCGGCGGTGAGATCATTCTCGATATCGCCCTCTTGCGCGCCATCAATGACAGCCTGCCAGACCCGATGAGTCAAGCAGTCGTCAAGAAGATCAACAGGGACGAAGCCAGACACCTGGCGATGGATTTCTTCATGACCGAATACTGCGCCGAGAACGAGCTCCGGAACGACGGCTATGTGAGCGCAGACCTGTTCGACAACGCAGATCGTCGCGGTTTTCTACGCTACGGCCCGGCCGCATTCAATGAAGTCTTCTTTCGTCCGATGGCAGTCCTAGATCCGTCGGGCAAGCAGATGGAATCCGTGATGAGAAGGCTGCGAAAACTCAACCTGAGGGAAAACGTCAAGAACAATCCGGCGGTGAAGAACTTCAACAACCAGGCCGCCTTCTTTGAAACACCCTTCGGCGGCTGGGTTGGCTGGGGGATCCGCAAAACCTACCAGGCCGTCACCGGTGTCAACGTGGATTGGATCACCGCAGCCTCGAGCGACAAGCTGAACTTGTACGACAGTGATGACGAAATGATCGACGCCGATCGAACTGCCGTTCAATTGGCGGAAGACATCGTCGGGGAGACTCTGACCACCAATTAGGGAGTTGCTGCAATGCTCCCCATGAGATCATGGGGAGCGCAATTCGAGCGCATGGATGGGTCAATTTCTGGGCGATGCGGACGTACCCCGACTCCGCAGATATTCCTCTGCTAGCTCTGCAGCATTCAAGCCACCGCTCATCACGTTGCTGACGCCTCCGCCGGGTGCCACCCAATGGCCGCATAGGAGAAGATTTTCCACCGGCGATTGCTGCGGGATCTGCGCCCCTGCCTGGTCGGCCGAGTAGCGCCAGCCCACATAGGCGCCACCGCGATTCTCGGTGAAGCGTTCGATGGTCACGGGCGTGGCGAGCTCGAGCACTTCGGCATGCGCCTTCAGATCATCGATCCCGAGCGCACGCTCCATCTTCTCGATGAGCTGAGGCATCACCCGGTCCTTGAGGGCCTTGTACTCACGACCCCGGTGGCGGCCCTCACCGAGTGTTTCGTCGAACCTCTCGGGCACGGCGAGCACCATGGTGGCGACGACGCTCTTGCAGCGGATAGGGCATTCAAGCTGCGTTTTGGCTCAAGGTCCGAGTATGGGCGTTATGGCAAGTCCCGCGGCGGGGGCTCGTAGAGTGCCACTTCCGGCCGTAGCCCGCGGCCCGTTCGGTACGGAACGCCCGATACTCATCGATCTCCTCCCACGCGAGCTTCGCGGGTGCGACCGGGATGAACGGCCTCTGCGAGCCCGACACGTCCGGGCCAGCGATCAGCACGCAACGAGGTAATCGTTTTCCACAAAGTGGTCGACGACTGGAGGGTTCCGGTGCGTCACATCGCTGCGTAGGCCGGGACGGCGGGCTGCCGGTCGCGTTTTGCGCGGACTTGCGAGGGGTTCGGCGCGCGAGCAACGCAGCGATCTTGCAGGGGAAGATGGTCCATAATTTGCATAATAAAAACCAGGAAATCCAGCACTCTCGGGAGCTCGGCGAACGGAAAGTGCACAAAACGGGGAGAGCAATGCACAATCGGACCCACGGAAGAAGCATCGCAGTCGCCGCCGCGCTCGCGTTCACACTGGTCCTCGCGGCGCCGCCGCCGGCCACGTCCCAGGAATATGGAAACCAGGCCTTCAAGTGCCATTTGGACCTCTGGAAGTCGTTCAAGCCCGAGAACTTCACCGAGAAGTTCGTCGGGAAGTGCCTGATCGACTACGAGAAGCGCAAGCTCTTCCTGGGGGGTCAGAAGGGCAAGGCCCTGCCGGACGCCCTCTACAAGACCTCGGAGCTCTGTCAGACCTTCCTGTGCAAGGCGCTGGGCTTGTTCGATGCCGCCGTAACCGACGGGAACTGCAAGCCTGAGGACTTCCGCGCCCTCGGTCACTTCGACGAAGACGTCGTCGGTGCCGGGCTGAACGCCCAGCTCGTCACGATGGGTGCCTTGCGGCACGGCCTCGAGCGGGCCGCTCTGGTCAACCCGGATCTCTGGGAGATCCTGGCCGAGGTCGCAACGAGCAGCCCGGACATGGCTCTTGCGCCCGTGACGTGCGATCTGTGCGATGACCTCCGGAACGGCTTCGTCTCCTATCCCAACGCCGCGGGCCCGTGCCAGCAGTACGCGTGCAACCAGAGTGGATCCATCACGGTCCAACTCGAGGTGCTCACGATTGCGCAATCCGTGACGGATACGTCGAGCATGACGCTCTGTCAGTGGGCTCCCCTCATGGGCAACGACATCGCGATCTTCGGCGGCCCCGCCCGGAGCGTCAGCGACTTCGGCGGCCTCTTCACCTGCGCCTCCACGCTCGAGACGCGCGGCTTCATCAGCTCGGGTGGGCTGGCGGCGGGCGACGTCGAGACGTGTCAGGACCACCTGGTGGGGAACTGCTCGGTCACCGACAACATCCCTTGTGGACATGACAGCCACTGCCCGGCAACCGAGACCTGCACGGACGTCGACGAGTGCATCACCACCGGCGTCAACGGCGCCTTCTCGCCGACCCAGTGCGACCTCCCGGCGGTAGAGGGCTACTGCTCCACCGATATCGGTACGGCCTGCGCGAGAGACAGTCAGTGCAGCCCCCTCGTCTGCTCGCTCACGACGAATCTCGCCTGCGAGGACGCCTCCGACTGCCCCGCTGCAGAGACCTGCGAGCCGAACTCCTGCGTCCTCACGGGCTCGTGCGCGATCACCACGGCGACGAGCTGCCTCGGAGACATCGATTGTCCCGGTGAGACCTGCAACCGGTCGGGCTCGTGCTCGGTCACCACGGCGACGAGCTGCCTGAGTGCCGGCGACTGCCCTGGTGCCGAGACCTGTGACGGGGCGGTGGTCTTCACCGGTGGCCTCTGCGAACGAACCGTCAACGGCTCGGCCGTTGCGGGGGCTTCGATGCTCTCCCAGCGCTCACTGGCCCAGCTGGTCGTGCCGGGCGCCAACGGCCCCGACGGGGTGCCTTGCACCCTGGACGACACGGCAGCACCGGCTTCACCGGCGAGGATCCTCCTCACCACGTCGAACTCGGATTCCACCATGTTCAACGTGGACACCACGCCGGGCAGCGCGTCGATCCCGCAGCTGACGGGGGTGCCCTTCGGCCTGACCCCCGCCCACCCGAGTCCGGCTAGCCCCGCGCGCGACGGCTACTGCTCGCTCACGACGGGGACGGGCTGCCTGACGGACGCCGGTTGTCCCGCGACGGAGGTGTGCTTCGGCAGCATCGAGGGCGGCCACCTCGGGGGCTCGTGGGTCGGCGGAAGCATCCGGCTGAGCGACATCTCTCTCCTGCAGGGCGACACGCTCCTGAGCACCAACATCCAGTGCTCGTCCCCCTAGCAGCGAGGACGCTTGGCTGAACCCAAAGGGCCGGAGGGGCATTCCCTCCGGCCCTTGCCCGTCCAGGACCTGGCCACACGCGCGGCGTGCGCAGATCTGCGTTGCGCTAGCCTGATGCGCCCCCGGAGGAATCCCCTCATGCTTGCCCGGCTCGCGCTGCCGCTCTCCCTGCTCCTCCTCTCCGGCGTCGCCCACGCCCGCTCTCCCTGCTCCTCCTCTCCGGCGTCGCCCACGCCTTCCCCAACGAGCCCGACGGCTTCGGCGAGGCCCGCTTCGGGATGGGGACCCAGGCGACCCAGAAGCTCCATCCGGATGCGGTGATCGTGACGGGCCCGGGTGCGAGCCAGGCGGACGTCCCCCTCTCCCTGGAGGTGCTCCGGGTGCAGGGCCAGTCGGAGCTCGGGCTGCCGGACTGCGCCGTCGACTTCCACTTCGCGAACGACGTCCTCTTCCGGGTGAGCCCGCAGGTGTTCGAGGCCCTGAAGGCGCGCTACGGACCGGCCACCGAGGAGCTGGGAGGCGCCATCCACTGGCTGAGCGAAGAGCGCGCGGTCTCGGTGAGCCCGACGAACCTCAAGTTCACCTACACCCATCGTGCTCTGGACCGAGAGGTCGTGATTTCGATCATGAACCTTCGGACGAGGGCCGTTCCGCAGCCGGTCATCCAGGCGGCCGAGCCCGAAGAACCCCGCTCTCCCGCAACCGAGGAGCCGACGGAGACCTCGGTCTCGGAGGAGCTCAAGGGCCTGGACTGGTTCGACGACCGCCAGACTCTCGACAAGGCGCACCGGCTCTTGAAGACCGCCCAGACGCCCGACGAGATCGTCAGGCTGCTGCTGGCCATCGCCAGCCACGAGCAGGAACGCAGCATCGAGGTCGTCCTGCCCTTCCTCCAGCACGAAGACGACCGCGTCTTCGACACCGCGATGACCGCCCTCGAGGTGATCGGCGGCTCCAAGGCCGTGGCTGCCGTCGGAAGCCCCCTGGGACGGCCGGGGGTGCCCAAGGCGCGCCGCCTGCGGTCGCTCCAGGCGCTTCTCGATCTCCGCGGGGAGGAAGGCGCCGCAGGCCAGATCGCCAGGGCCCTCACGGACCCCGACCCGGAGGTCCGCCAGGAGGCGGCGATGAACATCGCCTTGACCGGCGACGCCGCCGCCGTGGCTCCCCTGCGGAAGGCCCATGCCCACGAGACCGACGCGATGACGCGCAATATCCAGGCCCGGGCGCTGGAGCTCCTCGGCGCGCCGCTCTCCGCGGGCGACGGCAGGCCAGCCGCGTGACTGCTCCCCCGGCTAAGCCGGGGGCATCCATGTGAGCCGCTCAAAGCGGCTGAACGGGGCCGAAGCGGCCCTTTGCGCCCCCCTACGGGGGGCAGGCGATCAACCGAATTTCAATTGATCCTGCTTGCGGTCTTCGTTGTCTTGATTCTACGCTCCAGGCGCTCTGGACCCAGGCACGCGAGAGCCTCGACGTGGTGACGATCGTCTGCGCGAACCGCAGCTACCGGATCCTCCAGATCGAGCTGGCCCGCGCCGGCATCGCAGAGCCAGGTCGCAACGCCCGCGCGATGACCAACCTCTCGGAGCCGGCACTCGACTGGGTCTCCCTGGCGCGCGGCCTGGGCGTCCCCGGCGCGCGAGCCGAAGATGCTGAAACGCTCGTCCGGGAACTCGAGCGCGCCCTGGCCGAGCCGGGACCCGCGCTGACCGAAGCGATCCTGTGACGGTGTGACGGCGCCCCGGCGAGGCTGGGACGGCGACGTGCGCCTACGGCGCGAGGGGGGCCGTCCCGTGCGACGGTTCACGCGGGACGGCCCCCCAGGCTCAGTCACATAGCCCGCTAGGCGAGCTCGTCGTACAGCGGTTTACCTTCCAGTCGTTGGCCGTGCCAGCGGTCCCGGCTCCCGTCGTGTCGTCTACGGCGTCGTTTGAGACACTCCCGGAGATCCGCCGATTCTGCCATGTCGTCCTCGCGGGACGAGAGGATCGTGGTCGGACGCTTACTCCGGGCAAAGGTTCGTGCCATTATGGGTGCGCAGACCCACACGACCATGAACGGAGCTCTCATGCTGTCCCGCACTCGGGAGGTCGGACTCGCCCTCTCCCTCGCCTTCGTCTCGAGCGCCGGCCCTGCCCTGGCCCAGGTCTGCCTTACACCCCTGGCCGCCGAGGAGCCGCTTTGTAACGCCGAGATGGCGGACTCTCCGTGGGGAACCTCCCACCGGGTCAGCTACGCCCAGGCCTCGTCTCCCCACCCGGGCCCCGAGCCGGGGGTGAGCGTCAGCGCCGAGCACCTGATCCTGCCCGGTCCGCCGATCGCCCTGGACTTCACTGCGCCCTACACCGATGGCGGACGCGCGGTCTGGGGCTCGCCTCTCGGGCTCGAAGGCGCCACCGTGAAGATCGACCACGACACCTTCCAGCTGATCGACCTCTACATCCCGGCCGATGAGGAGCCGAGCCCACCGCCCGTGGTTGCCGGGATCTCGGGCGCGTACAACGTCATCGACCGCGACGGCCGATTCATCGTGGGGCGCACGAGCGCGATCGAGGTCTTCGCGGACAGCGTGGCCGGCGACCGCTTCTCGGAGATCGCCCTGGTGCAACGCTACTTCCTGCCGACCCAGGCCTTCTGCCGCGACGGCGAAGACATCGTCGCCGGGATGGTGCTGACCTACGACGGCCAGATCGCCTTCGCGACGGAGCAGGGCGTGCTGGGCGTGATCCCGCGCGATCCAGCCCAGATGGTGGATGCCAACCTGCAGACCCTGTCGTTGAACGGTGCCGACTGCGCCAACCCCTCCATTCCCGTCGACGAGCTCGAGACGGTCTCCAACAGCCTCGCGGCGGACGAGGAGGGCGGGATCTATCTGGTGACCAGCGAGGCGATGTACAAGTTCCACTTCGACGGCACGACGCTCTCCCAGGTCTGGCGCGCCGAGTACGAGGTCGATCCGACCCTGGGCGGCGTACGGCTGGGTGTGGGCTCGGGCTCGACCCCCTCTCTCATGGGGACCGCCCTCGGCGATGACCAGTTCGTGGTCATCACCGACGGGCAGCGCCTCATGCACCTCGTGCTCATGTGGCGAGACGAGATCCCCCCTGGTTGGCAGCCGATTTCCCCTGGCAAGGATCCGCGGATCGCTTGCGAGTTCCCGATCACCTTCGGCGATCCACTGGCGACCGAGTCGCTCTCGGAGCAGTCGGTGATGGTGCGCGGCCACTCCGCGGTGGTAGTGAACAACCAGCTTCAGAACGACTCACAGTTCGATGCGTTCCCCGCCATCGTCCGCAACGCGCTCTCCGCCCTGGAGGGCGGCAACCCGGACGAGGCGCCCTTCGGGATCGAGCGAGTCGACTGGGATCCGTTGCTCCGCAGCTGCCGCGGCGTGTGGGCCAACCCGACCGTGAGCATCCCGAACGGGATCCCGGGAATGAGCAGCGCCACGAATCTGGTCTACGGACTCGGCCAGAAGGATGGCGTCTGGGGCCTCGAGGGCATCGACTTCGACACGGGCGCATCGAAGCTGTTCGCGCCCGGCCTGGAGCAGCCGTGCAGCCAGGCGTCCCTCGACAACGTCAACCCCCTGCTGGTGCCGTTCATCCAGGACAGCCTCGACCGGCTGCCCAACAGCTGCGAGAACTCCTTTTTCGCGGGCACCGAGGTGGGGCCGGACGGGGCCGTCTACACCGGCACCTTCGTCGGCGCCTCCAAGTACACGCCGGCGACGATCGCAGCGGTCTCGCCGCGGCCGCAGGCGGTGGCAGGCGCACGCCAGGGGGTGGACCTGGCCGAGCGCGCCCTGGCCGATCTCGGAGCGGAGCCCGCCCACGCCCTGGACGCGATCCAAAGGGGGCTCCTGCAGCTTCAGGCAGACCTGGCGGCGATCGGTGCCGCCGACGCCGCGGGCGCCATCGGGCCCGACCTCGCGGCGCAGGCCAGCGCCGACGTGGCCGCGGCGCTGGGCCACTACGCGACCGCCGAGGCCGCCTTCGGAAGCGATCCGCTGCTCGTCACGGCGGAGCTGAACGCGGCCCTGGCGGACCTCTCGGGTGCCCTGGCCGCCCTCGACCCGTGTCAGGCAGCCCCGCGTGCCAGCTGCCGCACCGGCGAGCGCTCGCACCTGGTCGTCCGCTATCCGGGCGACGACTTGCGGGCTCGGTTGACCTGGAAGCTCCTGCGCATCCCCTCCACCTTCCAGGCGGACTTCGGAGATCCCTCCGGCACGACGGACCTTGCCATGTGCCTCTACGCTGATGGCACCCGTTCTGCTTCGTTCGATCTGCCGCCTGCCCCCTCTGGCTGGAAGATCGCGAGCCGGGTGTATCGCTACCGGGACGCCGCGGCATCCGTGAACGGATTCCAGACGGTCGTCCTGCGCGGAAGCACACGGGACCGGGCCTCGATCACGGTCCGTGCCCAGGGCGCGGATCTGCCCTTCGTCCGACTGCCCATGACCGAGCCGATCACCGCGCAGCTGGTGAACCTGGAATCGGGCGCGTGCTGGGAGTCCAGCTTCGACGCCACCGACGTGACCCGCAACCACGACACGCTTCTGCGCGCCCGATCGATCGACTAGGAGCCGCTGGGGCGCGGCATCGAGCCTTGCAACCCTGTCGCGCGGCTGCGGCGGAACTGACCTGCTACGAGTGCTTTGCCCTGCAGGCGCCCGGGGGCGGATGGCCCGACCCCGGGCGCCTGCAACGGCAGACTCCGATCCGGCGAGGACCGGACTCGCTCGCTAGGAGTTCAGCTCACGCTCGATGGCAGCCTTGAACGCCGAGTAGGGCTGGGCGCCGGAGAGGAACTTTCCGTTGATGAAGAAGCTGGGCGTGCCCGTGACCCCGAGCTTCGCCGCCTCCTTCTTGTCGTCCTCGATGATCTTCTTCACCTCGGCGGAGGCAACGTCACGCTTGAAGCGGGCGACGTCGATACCGAGCTCGCCCGCCCACTCGAGGTACTTCGCATCGGACATCTGGGCCTGGTTCTCGAAGATCTTGTCATGGCTGATAAGGCGTTCAAGCTGCGTTTTCGCTCAATGGCCGAGTATGGGCGTTATGGCAAGTCCCGCGGCGGGCTTTTCCCGACGGGCCGTCGCAGCGTCGGGTAGCGCACCGCTAGACCGGTCGCGGGGTTTACGCAGACGGCGAGCAGCGGCACGCGGCGGTGTGGATCCCGGCTCTACCTGGCTCCGGAGTCGGATGAGTCCCAGGCAGAAGCAAGCCCCGACCCGCCAAGCGCGGACTGGGGCTCTCGAATCCTGGAGCGCGAGACCGAATCGAACCGGCGACCCTCAGCTTGGGAAGAGAATCCGAACCCGAGGAAGATCGCGGGGATGGCGTATAGCGACCGGCGCGCAGCGGCGTAGAGCGGCATATCGCGGCACTGGGGACGGCAGACGGCACCCAGGCGGCACTAGGTCGCGCCCCGGAGCTTCCACTCTGTGTCACCCGTCGCGCGGGCAGTCCAGACAGGGCTCGATCAAGCCTAACTAGCTCCCGAAGCGTCTGCTCAGGCCGCTCACGATCTTCGCAGAGCCCGCGAACACCACGGTCACGATCTTCACGCCCTCGCCTTCGGGTCACGCGCTTCCGTCCGGGTGCGCCGCCCGACGGCCTGCACTTCGTGTACGCGCTCCGGACCGTCTTCCCGTAGCGCGACGCGCCGGGCGCGCCGCCGCCGCTCCTAGATCCCCCGGACCCCCGAGTATTCCCGCCAGAACTGGAGCTGGAGGGCCTTCTGGATCGCCTCGGCGAAGCCGTGGCGGGCGATCCGATGGCGCACGGCCGCCACCGGGCCGAAGACCGGCGCCGGCGTATTGCCGAGGACGAAGTCGAGGGTCTGCTCGATCGCCGCGCGGTCGAAGAGGTCCGCGGCCGACTCGTCGAAGAGGATCTCCCGCGCGCTCGGCTTCATGCCCGCCAGCCAGGTGAGGCGGTCCGAGTGGTCGAGCGTCTTCCGGCTTGCCGTGAGCACGGTGCGCACCTTGTTGGCTAGGGTCAGGGCCTGGATCAGCCAGCGGGGCGAGTCCACACGCGCGCCCGTGTTCCCGTCGGGAAAACGGAAGAGCTCGGGCGCGGTGCGGCGCAGAATGTCCATCTGCGAGGGCTGCGTGAGCCGGTCCTCGCTGCGCACGCGCAGGAGCGCGTCTACGTAGCGCGGGTACGCGAAGGGAAAGCGGGTCGGGAGCCGGTCGTTCCAGACGCGGGCGCTCCACTTCGTGACTTTCGCCATGAACTCCTCGAAGTAGAGGACCTGCATGACACGCGCGGCGTCGAAGGCGGGGTCGACCCCGTCGACACGCTCGGCCAGGGTCTCGCGCGCCCGGTCGCCCAGCGACGCGCGGAGGTCGGGCGCCAGGACGGCGACGTTCTTCTCGTAGTGGGACGCGAAGCGGCTCCAGTGCGCCTCCACGAGCCCCTCGCGCGGCGCTCCCGCCACGGGCGGGACCAGCTCGTGGAAGTGCATCTTCCCGAGCTTCGAGAGCTCCCCGAAGGCGCCGTGGAGCATCACCGTCGGGCCATCCGCGTACTCGCGCAGCCAGTGCGCCTCGACCTCGGAGCTGAAGGTCAGGCCGTCGCAGAGCTCCACGACGCCGCGCAGCCGTGCCGCGTAGCCTTCAGCGAAGTCCATCCCGACGCCGTGGGCGTGGAGGCTCGCCGCGGTCATGGCCGCGAGGCGCTCGGCGTACAGGGCACTACGGCTCCCGGGCACGCTCGCGTTGTAGGCCTCGATTGGAAGCCCGCGCGCGAAGCCCGCGGCGAGCAGGCAGCGCGAGTCGATCCCGCCCGAGAGCGTGACGCCGATGGGCCCCTCGCCCGCGACGCAGCGACCGAAGCCTTCGAGGAAGGCTTCGACGATCTCCTCGCGCAGCGCCTCGTAGGGCTCGCCCTCGCCGCTCAGGGGGACAGCCGGGTCCCAGCTGCGCTCCTTCTCGACGTTTCCGCTCTCGAGGTCGACGACGAGCTTCGCGCCCGGGCCGACGGAGGCCACGTCGGTCACGAGCGTGCGCGGGCCGAGGGGCGTGTGGAAGGCGAGGGCCTGGGCGAGGGCCGTGTGATCCAGGCTCCCCTGGGCCAGGCCCCGATCGAGGAGCGGCTGGACGCGCGCGCACAGGAGCAGCGGATCCCGCGACGAGACCCGGAAGAAGGGCATGAGCCCGTGGCGGTCGACGTGGACCTCGAGCCGCCTGCGCTCGCGATCGTGGACCAGCGCCACGAAGCGCCCGAAGCCGGCGCCGAACTCGCCGGTCGCCACCGCCTCGGGCAGCCCGGCCCCGATCCACTCGCCGAGGAGCCAGCCTCGGCGGCGCGGGTCGGCGCTCTCCACCTCGCGGAAATCGGCCGCGCCGTCCACGACGACGGCGCGCGGCCCTTCGCCGAACACGAGATCGCCCGACCGGTCCTCGACGCTGCGCACCGCTCGCCTCCGAGCGCGCCCGCCGATCGGGCGCGCGACCGGCCAGCCTAGCACCCGGCTCCGTCGGCGGGCAGCCCGAGCCTCGCCTCGCTGGCCCCCGACGATGCAGGCGCTGCGCAGTCGCCCGCGGAAGGCAGAGGAGCCGGAGCCGACCTAGCGGCCGGGCTCGGGTCGCAGACGCCGGTCGACGAAGACGGCGACGCGGGTCGCGGCCACCGCGCTGACGAGCAGGGCGACGGCGGCGAGCGGGATTCGGAGCAGGCCCGGGGCGACGACGAGCAGCGCGCCATGGGTCGGGCCTTCGGCTCCGACGCCATCTACACGACCGACGGCGGCATCACGTCCCTGTGGGCGCACTGGCTGCTGCCGTCCACGCGCCCGCGCTCCTACCTCAACATCCTCGAGCTCGGGATGCTCGGCACCGGCATCCCGTCGGCGCTCGGCGCGAAGCTCGCGAGCCCCGAGCGCGAGGTCGTGTGCGGCAACGGCGGCGGGCGCAAAAACAGGGAGTGCGGCCCCTGCGGCTTCACGACGCGCGCCATACGTTCGCCTCACTGGCCCTCGCCGCCGGACGCTCGATCCGGCTGATAAGGCGTTCAAGCTGCGTTTTCGCTCAATGGCCGAGTATGGGCGTTATGGCAAGTCCCGCGGCGGGATTCCCTTCACCCGTCGATGAGGGCATGTAGTTGTAGAGGCCATCGCGGGTGATGCGGCGAGATTCCTGCCCTCGCATGCACCCTCTTTTTAACGGTTGCAGGTGAGCCGGAGAGGGCAGAGGCCGGGAATGGCCTTCTGATCGAGTTTTGTGTGCAGGTTGTGTGCGGCGAAAAACGGCCTCGCAACACCCGCGAAACAAAAGGGAAATGGCGGAAGCGGACGGGAATCGAAGCCGGCGGGACCGTGTCGCCACGATCCCCACTGGATTCGAAGTCCTCGACCCTCTGAAAGACCTGGCCTGATTCAAAGCAAATCCAGCTACCGTCACATCGAGTGTGGCGGGCTTGCCGGAGGCGGAAGGCCTCGAGGGTGCGCCCGACGGGATGATCCTTGGGATGGTGGGCCGAGCGGGCCCGTCCGTGGCCGATGCTCGTGGCCGCCGCGCCGGGTGAGGTTCGGAAGGGGGGTGGGGTCGACTCATGGCCGCCGGCAGTGCGATCCAAGCGCCTCGAGACTCACCGCGCAGCGCTTCGACCACCGCCCTCACGGCCACCGCGCTCGCTGTTCTCGCGGCTCTCGCCCTCCTGCACGCGTCCTGGCTCTACGCACCGTGCGACGATGCGTACATCTTTCTCGTTTACGTCAAGAACCTGCTGGCTGGACACGGGCTGACCTTCAACGGCGCGCGGGTCGAGGGGTTCACGAGCGTTTCCTGGGTGGCGCTCCTGACGCTCCTCGGCACGACCGGGCTGCCGCTCCCGCCTGTGGCCGAGTCGATGAGCGCCGTGTTCGGCGTGGCCTGTCTGCTCGCAACGTACTGGCTGGGCCGCCGAGTCGGGCTCGGCCCGGGCTACGCCGTCCTGCCCGTCGGGCTTCTGGCAGCAAGCGGCGACTTCGCCTTCTACATGGGTGTCGGCGTGGAGACGTCGCTCTTCACCGCTCTGGTCACCCTCTGCACGGGCCTGGCCGTCGGCGAGGAAGCGGCCACCCGTGCGGCGGAACGTCGCGACCCGCGCCGAGGGATGCTCTTTCCGCTCGCATTGGCCGCGCTCGTCCTGACGCGACCCGACGGAGCCCTGGTGGCGGGGACGCTCCTCGTGCTCCTCTGGCTCCACAACGGCTCCCTCATGCTCTCCGTGCGCTCGGGTCTCGTCGTGTGCGCGGCGCTCCTCCCTGTGTCCGTGGCGAGGTGGATCTACTTCGGCGACGTGCTGCCGAACACCTACTACGCGAAGGCGGGAGCAGGTCTCGGGAACGTTCACCACGGTCTCCGCTACGTCGGGGCATTGATTCCCCGATACGGCCTGCTGCTCGCCGCGCTCGTCGCGCTCGCCGCCCGGGGGTGGTGGACGCGGTCGGCGACGGACCGATCTCCGGCGGCGATCGCGACGCTCGGCACGGTTCCGGTCGTCTGGCTCGCATACGTCGTCTGGATCGGGGGAGACAACCTGGTGGGAGGGCGCAGTCTGGTTCCCGTCCTCCCGCTCGTGATGGTGTCGGGAGCGCGGCTGGCGTCGTTTCTCGCCTTCCGCCGGGTCGCGTGGGCCGCGGCCGCGGTGGCGATCCCCCTTACCCTCGGCTTCGTCTTCGATGCCGACGTCACGCGCCACCGGGACCGGTGGCGCGATCACTTCGAGACGCGCCGCGCCGCAGGGCTGTATCTGCGCGACCACTTCGCACCCGATACGCTGGTCGCCGTGGAGACGGCCGGCGTCATCCCCTTCTACTCGGAGCTGCCCACGCTCGACATGCTCGGGCTGAACGACGCGCACATCGCGAAAGAGGGAAGGCGGGATCGATCCCTGCGGTTCGCGCACCAGGCCGGCGACGGAGACTACGTGCTGGCGCGGGAGCCGGACGTGATCCTCTTCGGCGCGACCCCCAGAGCGAAACCCGGGCGCACCATCAGTGCCCGTGAGGTGTGGTCGTCCCCGCAATTCCGCTCGGACTACGTTCCGACGGAGTGGGAGGGGATCGGGACCGCCTTCGTCCGGCGCGACCGCCACGCCCGCACGCCCGAAGAGATTCTCGGCGGCCGCACGAACGTCCTGATGCTGGTGATCGACACGCTGCGCGCCGATCATCTTGGCGCCTGGGGCTACGAGGCCGATACGTCGCCCCGGCTGGACGAGCTGGCGAGCCGGGGAGTCCGCTTCGAGAACTTCTACGCCAACGCACCCTGGACACGGTCTTCCCTGGCCTCTGTCCTCACCGGGCTGTATCCGCGCACGACGGGCATCTACGAGGAGAGCTTCGACGCGCTCGCACCCGAGCTCTCGACGTTGGCCGAGAGGCTGCAAGAGCGTGGCTACCTCACACTCGGAGTCACTTCGAACCCCAACATCAACGCCTGGTTCGGATTCGATCAGGGCTTCGACGACTATCGGGACTCCGACGTCATCTGGAAGTGGATGGCCGACTCGACCACGGGAACGCCTCGCGAGAGGGGCACGGCCGAGCTGGACCAGGCGCACGTGACCACCGACCGCTCCCTCGCGCTCCTCGACCAGCACCTCGGTTCCGGCGTGGAGCGGCCTTTCTATCTGCAGGTGCTCTACGTCGATCCCCACCTTCCCTATCAGGCCCCCCCGGAGGTCGAGGCTTCGCTACCGGAGGGACCTCACCGAGCCTACGACGCCGAGATTCGCTTCGCGGACGCGGAGATCGGCCGGCTGCTGGAGTCGATGCGCGCGCACGGCTGGCTTCGCGACACCCTCGTCATCGCGACGTCCGACCACGGAGAGGGACTGGACGACCATCCGGGCCTGCCCTTCGGCGAGCGACACGGCGATTGGCTCTTCGATTCGGTGCTGCACGTGCCGCTGATCCTGGCACACCCGTCGCTCGAGCCGCGGGTGGTCTCCCATCCCGCGTCGCAGATCGACCTGGTTCCGACGGTGATGGACTTGTTGGGCTGGTCCGTCGCGCCCGCCGAGGTGGCGGGCCGTTCGTTGGCGTCGTTGGCCCGCTCCGGCTCGGCGAGCGACGAGCTCCCCGTGCACGTCATCTCGGAGACGGACTGGCGCGAGGCCGAGAAGGCCTCGGTCCGCAGCCCCAGTCATCGCTACGTGCGCAGCGACGACGCGTTGCGCTTCCAGCGGGACGGCCGCCACGAGGGCCGGCGGCTGAGCAAGAGGCGACGTGAGTTTCTGACGTTGGCGCCCACCGAGCTCTACCGCGTGCGAGGCGGCGAAGCGGAGCTGCTGGGGGAGGGCGACGACGAGTTCGACCGCGTTCGCGAGTCACTTCGTCGAGAGCTCGCGGAGTGGGAGAGGCAGACGCCGGCCAGGCCTCCGATCCGACGGAGCAGCGACGACGTCGACAAGCTGGGAGATGGCCGGATCGTCCCCTCCGTCGATGCCGCGGATCCGGAAGGCCCCGGTCCGGAGCTTGAGGAGCAGCTGCGCGCGCTGGGCTATCTGGGATCGGACGAATGAGGCGCGCGACATCGAGGGCTCGCCGGTTCGGAACCGCTCTGGCCCGGTTCGGCGGCGCGCTGGCGGGGGCGGTGCTGCTGCTCTCGTGTGGAGATGCGGAGCCGCCGGCCGGCTCGACGGACGATCGTCCCACCGCGGCGACGCGGCGCTCGGAGCGTGCGGAGAGGAGGCCAGGGAGCGGCATCCCGGGCCGCTACCGCCTGGCCCGCACGTCGCTGGACGACGGCCTCTCGGAAGAGCAGAGGGAGATCGCCGAGCGGCTCCGTGCGATCGGCTACCTCGACGGCGTCGCGCCGGCGCGCGGCTCGGGGGTCACGATCCACGACCGCGCGCGCGCCCACCCCGGTCTCAACTTCTACACGTCGGGGCACATGGAGGGGGCGCTTCTGGTCGACATGGACGGCCGCGTGCTGCACGAATGGAACTATCCGTCCCAGGAAGCCTTCGATGGGTCGACCGGTGCCGCCGCGCAGCGCAGGCAATGGTGGCGGCGGGCCCATCTGTTTCCGAACGGAGACGTGCTCGCGATCGTCTCGCGCTCGGGGCTGCTGAAGGTCGACCGCGACTCGAATCTGCTCTGGGCACTCGACATCCACGCCCACCACGACCTGGCGATCGCGCCCAACCGAGACCTCTATCTGCTCGGTCGCGAAGTCGGCATCGTGCCCCGTGTGAACGCCGAAGAGCCGATCGTCGAGGACCTCGTGGTCGTGCTCGATGCCGACGGGAACGAGAAGCGTCGATTCTCGCTGCTCGAAGCCTTCGAACGCTCCTCGTATGTCGATGCCTGGAGATCCACCGGGCGCGTCCGTGGTGACATCCTTCACACCAACTCGATCGAGTGGCTCGACGGTCGCATCTCGTCGCGCAATCCCGCCTTCGCGGAGGGAAACCTGCTCATCTCCGCTCGCGGTCTCGACGCGATCGCGGTCGTCGACCCCGTGGCCGAGAAGGTCGTGTGGGCCCACACCGGCAGCTACCGGCGCCAGCACGATCCCAAGATCCTGTCGAACGGAAACCTGCTCCTCTTCGACAATCACGGTGCGGGGCCGTCGGCGATCCTCGAGTTCGAGCCTGGTGGTATGGAGATCGTCTGGGAGTTCCGCGGCGACGAGACGCAGCCGTTCTACTCCGAATCGTGCGGCACGTCGGAGCGGCTCCCGAACGGCAACACGCTGATCTCGGAGACGGACTTCGGGCGCGCTCTCGAGGTCACGCGGGCAGGCGAGATCGTCTGGGAGTTCTACAACCCTCACCGCGCAGGCGACGAGGACCAGTTCATCGCCACGATTCCCGAACTCGTTCGGCTTCCAGCGGACTTCCCCAGCGACTGGCTCGACGACTCCGCCCGCCGGTGAGGGGAGGCCGCGTCGCCAGAGGTCCGCGCACTGTGACGCTGAACCATTCCGACGCTTCCGGGAATCCGGAGAGGGCCTGCCGTCAGGGGCCTTCGAGGGGGCGGGTCGGCCCCTGGAACGGCTTCGGTCGGTGACGCTCCTCGCCGTTGGGGAACGGCTACGCCGTCCCAAGGTGGCGGAAGCGGACGGGAATCGAACCCGCCGGGTTTAGTCGAGATCGAGAATCTCGACTGCTTTCTGGCAATGCGAGCAGGCTACCGCCGGATTGGTCTCGCTTCTCTCCAAGCATGCAGGGCGCGGTCATCGGCGAACTCCCTTGCCGCCATCATCCCACATACCTGCCGCCACACTGCAGCCACATCCGCGGTGGCTGAAAAGCAAGTAAAATCAATCGCTTGCGTCGTCCGGCGGCGGGTTCGATTCCCGCCGCCTCCACCATTTCTTCCTTTGAATCCAATGGGTTCGGAGAGTCGATTTTGGATGCACTCAGCGTGCACTCAACTTCGGCTCGTCTCCTGGGCCGCACCTCGACCAACGTTTGGTCGGCCAACCGCGCGTAACGACGCGTCGAGCGCACGTCGGCGTGCCCCAAGTAGGCGTAGTCCGTCGCATCCAAGGCCACCGCCTCACTCGGGCGGATGCCGTGCGCCCCGCCGCGGGACTTGCCATAACGCCCATACTCGGACCTTGAGCCAAAACGCAGCTTGAATGCCCTATCCGCAGGACCCCCTTGCCGCGTGGCGTTCTCAGGCCGCGCGGGCGTTCCGCCGCCGGACGGCGAGGAGCGCGAGGCCCGAGGCCAGGAGCGCCTCGACAGACGGCTCGGGAACAATCGCGGCCGTCTTTGCAGAGTTCTCGCGCGAGAACTCGTCCCCCACGGACGTTGCTCGGACCATGATCGCCTCGCCCTCGAACAGGGCCAGCGTGAGGTTCTCAGTCGTGTGGGACAGGACGAACGTGGTGAGCTGGATGTCGTCGCTACCGATTCCGGGCGTGCCGAACTCCACGCCGAGGTCGCAGGGGCACGGGCCGTTTCCGTTGACGTTCGTACCCTGACCCAGATCGATGACCGAGCTGGCGGCGAACACCGCCTCGGTCACGTCCTCACCGGAGGCGATCATCCCGGCAAGCAGCGAGTCGTCGGCGACGTCCATGAAGATGGCGCGTAGATCGCCCTCGCCCGTAATCACCTCGATGGTCACCTCGACCTCGCCCGGACCGGCGGCCTGGTCGTCCAGGGTCACCTTGAACTCCAGGGCCCCATCAAAATCCGAGAGCGTCGTGAGATCATGTCTCCAGAAGCCACGCCCCCTGCGCTCATGAACACTGCTGTGCAAGCAACCACTGCAATCTTGCGAATCATCTGATCGGACTCCTTGGAATCTCGCCGTCTCGGCACGGGCTCCGGGACCTCATCCCCCGAGGGAGGGATAGGTGCACGAGCTGAAGACGACGGACTATACGCAGGTGGGTGGTCGCCGGGCGCACGACATCGCACGAAATTCGGACATAACCGACGACGCGAAGGCGAGTCCCTGCTTCCGCCCCGGGGGGCACCCTCCCACAGACGGTTCTGCGTCCGTGGGACCGTGCGAATCGGTGCAGGGTTTCGCGGGGTGGGTGTGAGCCGGTGGACTGGTTCATGTGGCGACACGGAGTGCGGATCGCGGCTCTCTCCGACTCCGGAATCGAACCCGGGCCGACACGCCCGCACGGTCCCGTGCCGCGCCGCCGACCCAGGCTTTCGTTCGACGTACAGGCACTCGAGCACATCGACTGCGAAGTACGCGCCGCAGGAGCTCGGCCCAGCCCAGCCCAACTCCGGTAGAGCATCGCCAGCCACCCCGCTTCTACGTGCTGCTGCACCCTTTGGACGAATGCAGCCCACCCCGCAAGGAGACCTCTGCTTCTAGTCGCTCGGCCATGGGCACCTGCCCCAGCATCGCCCGGCTCAGCGACGGGCCGCGATCGGGCTAGCCCAGCCGGCACCGTTCCCAGATTCCTGATCATGTGGCCAGAACGGGGAACCGAGAAGGAACGAGTGGATGTATTCGAGGTGCGGCAGAGAGCGAGGAGAAGACCACTCGACTGGGTTCGATGGAACCTTCGGCGCGCCCGGGTGAAGAGCCCCCGGCAGCTGCTCCGGGCCATCCTGTTGCGGCTGTGGCCGCTTTCGATCTTCGTACGGCTCTTCTACCGGATGAGATTCGGGCCCACGTGGCTCGGATTCGTCAACGGCCGTGCACGAGCGGCGTTCGAGCGGGAAGCAGCGGAGCTCGACGGCCCGCAACGGCGGGCCGTGGAGGCGCTTCGAAGTGCGGGGCTCCACGCAGCGCGCCTGGAGGACCTGCTACCGGCTGAGGATGCCTTCGATGACATCCAGACGGCGGCGAGACGGCTCCTGGACAGACCGGAGATCCGACGGCAGATCAGAGAAGGCGAGAACAAGAACTGGGGAATTCCCTTTGTTGTGCCTGTCTTCGGCCTGCATCCGACCCGCGCGGTGCCGAGACCCCTGGCGGAGCTGGTTCTGAACGAGCGGATTCTCGGCATCGTGAACTCGTACCTCGGATTGTGGTCCCGCCTCCTGTATCTCGACGTCTGGTACAGCATTCCCGATTGCCCGTCCGGGCCGAGCAACACCGAAGCATGGCACCGGGACCACGAGGATCGGCACACCATCAAGCTCTTCCTCTATCTGCACGACATCGAGCCGGAAATGGGGCCCTTCTGCTTCATCGAGGAGTCCCAGCCCGGAGGCCGACTGGGCGATCTCTTTCCCGCGCGTCCTCCCGACGGTCGCATTCCACGGGAGGGTGCTCTCTTGGGCCGGGTCTCCGAGAGCCAGATCCGGACCTGCACCGGAAAAGCCGGCACGGTCCTCCTGGCCGACACCTGTGGCCTTCACAAAGCCTCCCGCCCCAAGGGAAAACCGCGGATCGTCATCGTGGCCACCTATGCCTCGGATGGCGCCATCGACCCGCGTCGGTACCGATTGGCCGAACCGGAGCAGTACCAGTCCTTGTGTAGTGCGTCCAAGTACGCTCTCGGTGGAAGCGCAGAAGGCTCCGCCTGAGTTCGGGCTCTGCGACTCGCCGTAGCCAGGAACCAACGCTTCCGACCCATCCACACTCTTCCGGTAGACGGCAAGGACTGGGTTTCGCCGCCTTCGACGACTCCGAACAGCCCCTCGTCATCCGGTAGCTCAGCAAGACGACGAGAGCCCCCGTCATGACCAAATCCCGGGGGGATTCGCGGAGCGAAGGCGAGGGGTTCAAGCGGGCGCGGCGGCCTTTGACGGGCAATCTCGGTGGCAGCCAGCGATTCCCATGACACCGACGGCTTCAAGCGGCCACCTCTCCCCGAGGCGAACGATCCGTCGGACACGCTCGCGTGCAGCAGTATGGAAGGACCGATGACGATGCTTCGGAGCGGGAAGGAATCGCGCGCGGTGCGAAGGACCGCAGTTCTCTCGTGGGCGACGGCCGCCATCGCCGCCGCCGTCCTGGGCTCGGCCGGACCGGCGCTCGCCCAGGGCCTCGAGGTCGCCGTGGAGGTCAACCCCGACCCGGTGCGCCCCAGCCAGACCCTCCAGGTCGAGTACACCGTCACGAACTCTGGCAGCACGGCGCTCACCGGCGTCACGCTCGACAGCGTCCTGCCGACGGGGATCGACTTCTTCTCCCAGAACCGCTCGACGGGCGGCGGCACCTGCACCGGCAGCGGAAACCTCAACACCAGTTGCTCGGCGGGCGAGACCCTCTCCTGGGCGCTCGGCACGCTCACGGCCGGCGAGCGCGTCACGGTCGGCCTGCCGCCCGTGGTGTCCAGCGGGACGGCCGACGGCTCGACCCTCACCTTCGAGGCGGAGGCGAGCGACGGCACCCCCGTCAGCGCCAGCCAGACCGTCACCGTGGACGCCAGCCCGGTCTTCGAGCTGGCCGTCGACGAGAACCCTGATCCCGTGGCACCCGGTGCGACCCTCACCTACGTGCTGACCTTCTCCAACGTAAGCGCGGCCACGACCCCCGGAACGATGCTCGCCCTGCCCCTCCCGGCCGGCACCACCTTCGTCTCCGCCAGCGACAGCGGCGTGTCGTTCTCAGGCAGCGTGCTCTGGTCGCTCGGCTCCCTGACGGCCGGCGAGGGCGGCACACGCACGGCCGTGGTCACCGCCGACGGCGCCCTCGACGAGGGAGCCCTGCTGCGCACCGAGGCCGCGATCTCGGACAGCGACGACACCACCACCGCGGCCAGCGTGGCCGCCGTCCGCACGGCCTCGCCCTTCGGCGCCCTGGAGCTGGCGGTGGCCGTGACCCCGGATCCCGTGAGCCCGGGTGAGGCGCTCGACGTGGAGTTCACCGTCTCGAACCCGGCCGCCTTCCCGGTGAGCGACGTCGTGCTCGAGACCTGGGTACCCAACCTGATCGCGTCGTTCAGCCAGAACCTCACGACCGGCGGCGGCATCTGCACGATCTCGGGCAACCTGAACACCAGCTGCGACCGGAGCGAGCGGGTCCAGTGGAGCCTCGGCACCCTGGGCTCCGGCGAACGGATCTCCGTATCGCTGCCGCCGAGCGTCCTCGGAAGCACCGACGGCGGGCGGCTCGTCCCCTGGCGCGCCAACGTGGTCGACTCCTCCGGTCTCGCCCGCTTCTCGGCGCAGACAGTCATCGTCGACGACACCCCGCTCTTCGAGCTGGTGGTGGACGAGCAGCCGGACCCCGTGGGCCCCGCGGAGACGGTCCATTACACGTTGAGCTTCTCGAACGTCGGATCGGCCACGGCGACCGGCAGCACCCTGCGGCTGCCGCTCCCACCGGGAACGAGCTTCGTGTCGGCCAGCGACGGGGGCGCCCTCTCGGGTGACACTGTCGAGTGGGCACTCGGGCCGGTGATCCCCGGCCAGGGCGAGACCCGCGAGGCGGTCCTGGCCACGGACTTCGGCCTGCTCGACGGCACGCTGCTGCGAACCATGGCCCAGGTCGCCGACGACGCCTTCCCGGCCGCGAGTGCGCGCGCCGCCGCCTTGACGGCAATCCAGGACGACCCGCAGCTGCGGCTCGGCATCGCCGTCACGCCGGACCCGGTGCGCCCGAGCGAGACGCTGGCGGTCGAGCTCACGGCGACCAATGCCGGCTCCATCCCGCTGGTGGACGTGGTGCTCGAGACGCGCGTGCCCGAGGGCATCGGGAACTTCAGCCAGTTCTCGAACAGCGGAGGCGGCGTCTGCACCCTCTCCGGCAACCTGAACACCACCTGCTCCAGTCGCGAGCGCATCGTGTGGAACCTCGGCACCCTGGCCGCCGGCGAGCGGGTGACCGTCTCCCTGCCCCCGGTCGTGGGCGGCAGCATCCCCGATGGCCGCTTGATCGGCTGGCGTGCGACCCTCGAGGAGGGCGGCGGCGAGCAGCTCGTGGCCAGCCAGACGGCGATCGTCGAGGACGCAGCGACCTTCGCCCTGGCCATCTCCGACGCGCCGGATCCCGCGGCGGCCTCGGGCACGCTCAACTACACGCTGGCCTATGCGAACCGCGACTCTGCCACGGCCACGGGCACGACCCTGCGCCTGCCCGTCCCGGCCGGCGCCGCCTTCGTGTCCGCCAGCGACGGTGGCGCCCTCGTCGGCGACGAGGTGGTGTGGGTCCTCGGGCCGCTGCCGCCGGGGCGAGGCGGCTCGCGCAGCGCCGAGCTCCTGCTGGACGCGGGGCTGGTCGACGGCGAGCTCCTGCACACCGTGGCGACCGTCGAAGACGACGACTTCCCGCGCAATCTCGGCCGCGCGGCCGCGGTCACGGCCATCGACTCGGACTCGCCCCTGGAGCTCGCCCTCGAGGTGAATCCGGACCCCGTGCGGCCCGGCGAGTCCGTACTCGTCGAGCTCTCGGTCGCCAACTCCGACGCCTTCGCGATCTTCGACGTGGTGGTGGAGACGCGCGTGCCGGAGCTCGTGGGCGCCTTCAACCAGTCCTTCGCCAGCGGTGGGGCCGACTGCACCGTGTCTGGCAACCTGAACACCACCTGCTCCGTCGGGGAACGAATCCGCTGGGAGCTGGGCGCGCTGGCCGCGGGTGCGCGCAGGACCGTGACGGTCCCGGCCGAGGTGCTGACCGCTGCCGACCCCGGAGAGCTCGTCCGCTGGCGCGCGACGGCGAGCAACGGAGGAGGCGACCAGGCCGTGGCGGACCACGCGGTCTCGGTGGAGGACGCGCCGCCCCTGGAGCTCACGGTGGACGAGGGGCCCGACCCGGTGACGCCCCAGGACGATCTCACCATCGTGCTCACCTTCGGCAACAAGGGCCCGGGCACGAGCACGGGCACCACCCTCGCCCTCCCCGAGCCGACGGGAACGAGCTTCGTCTCCGCCAGCGAAGGTGGCGCCCTGATGGACGGGCAGGTCGAGTGGAGCCTCGGCCCCGTCCCGCCGGGCGGAACCGGCACGCGGGAGGCCACCTTCGAGGTGCTCGACCCGGCCGACCGGGTGCTGCTGCACGGCGCCGCCGGCCTGCGCGACGACGCCGGCCCGCCCGAGGAGGCGCGCGCGAACTTCGTCGCCGCGGCCGAGGAAGGCGTCCCGCTGGCCCTCACCCTCGACGTCACGCCGGACCCGGCCCAGCCCAACGACGTGCTGCAGGTGGACGTAACGGTGCGCAACCAGAGCGCCGTCCCCCTGTTCGACGTGGTGGCCCAGGTGCTCCTGCCCGACGACCTGAACTCCTTCAGCCAGGGCGCGACGACCGGCGGCGGCCTGTGCTCGGTCTCCGGCAACCTCAACACGAGCTGCACCGAGCGCGAGCGCGTCGTCTGGAATCTCGGCAACCTCGCGGCCTTCCAGCAGGTCACGGTCTCGCTGCCGCCGGTGGTCACGGGCGGCACGCCCGATGGCACGCTGGTCCGGTTCGGCGCCATCGTGGACGGCTCCCAGGCCGTCGCCCATCGCACCGTGCGGATCGGGGTCGATGACTTCGACGCCGACGGCGTGCTCGACGACGAGGACAACTGCGTCGAGATCGCGAACGGCCCGGACGGCGGCCCCAACGATCAGCTGGACCGCGACGAGGACGGCTTCGGAAACGTCTGCGACTGCGACTTCAATCAGGACCAGAGCTGCGACATCGCCGATTTCAACGCCTTCCTGCCAGACTTCGTCAGCCAGGCCGACAGCGGACTCGGCACCGACATGAACGGCGACGGATCGGTCGGCCTCGGGGACTTCAACCTCTTCCTGCCGGGGTTCGTGACCGGCGTCCCGGGGCCGTCGGGGCTGGTGCCCTAGGAGCTGAGAGACCAACCGACCAGCGCGCGCCACGTCGCCGATCGCTATTTTCTCTCCATCGCGTGATCCGGGCCCGCACCCGAAACGGAGACTCCTCCTATGGCGGACCCGACTTTCCCCGCACTGATCGACGCTAACACCCCCCAAGTCCTTGCTCGACGGCGCCCAGCTCAGCGGTAAACAGCGCACTGCCTTCCACCGGATGGCGGGTCAGGCCCTTGCCGGCGGAAGTCGATCAAATGGGTCCAGCGCCAGCTTGGACACGCCGACCCGGCGCTCACTCTTCGCGTGTATGCCCACGCGAACCTCGAGGAGTCGTCGGACTTCGGCGGCGTCGTGCCGGGTGGTCTGCATGGCGACCATCCTGCCCATATCGTGGCGGCCGTCCAGGTGGGCCTCAGCGGATAGGGCATTCAAGCTGCGTTTTGGCTCAAGGTCCGACCATGGGCGTTATGGCAAGTCCCGCGGCGGGGTTCTGGGCGGCGAGATGAGCAGGCTGCGTCTCGGGAGGAGCCGACGCCAGGCGGCGCCCGTTCCAGGCCTCGCGCCGGTCGGCGTGCACCAGCACCAACGCATCGGCGGGCAGCACGCGCTCGCAGCCGTCGAGGCAATCCCCGAAACTCCAAGTCATGGTCCGCTCCGCACGGGCGCACCGGGCGGCACCTGGCGAGGCGCGATAGCGGGCGGAGCGGAGGAGAAGCGGCCGGGCGCTAGCCCTGGCGGCGGCGGCGGGCGGCGCCTGCCACGACCAGCACCCCCGCGGCGTAGACGGCGAGGGCATTCGCCTCGGGAATGTTCGGCGCGCCGGTCGGCCCGGCCGCGCTTGACTCCACGGCCTCGACGAAGAGCGCCGCGTAGCCGACGTGGAAGTCGCCGCTAGTGGCAACGATCTCGTAATCGAGCTGACCGGTTGCGTTGATCATGGCGAACAGGGTTGCGGACACGCCGAAGCCCACGATGCCGAAGTCCACCTCGATCGGTGTGGACACCTGGAGGTCGCCGATTTCGACCATCATGAACTCCAGCTGGGAGTCGAAGTCGTCGAAAACGCCCAGCAGCACCGCCGCCCCCACCGTCTGGTGGATGCCGGGGACGAAGCCGCCTTGGTCCGCCAGCGTGAACAAAAACAAGTTGAAGACATCACCCTCGATCCCGCCGGCGGTGATGTCGAAGGTGTCCGCGTACGAAGATGTGCCGTCGGCCGACAGCTTGACGCCGCCCAGGTAGTCGACGTCGAAGAAGCCGACGGCGGAGGCGGGGGTCGCCAGCAGGGTGCAAGCAGCGAGGACTAGGAGCGAGCGCTTCGACATGTCTTCTCCATCGTTCGGAACCTGAGCCGGAAAAATAGTGTGTCCACTCTACCCCGAAAAGGGAGATCAAACACAGCTTTGCGAGGTTTTCCTGGCCTTTTCCCCCAGGGGAGGGCTCGTCTCGTGGTTCAGCAAGTGGTGCTCGATACCGAACCGCCAAGCCCACGTCCTGCAACTCCGACGCGATCTGGACGGGACGGCAGTCAGTGTGCGCGCGTCGCCGAATCGGCGTTGACGTTCGCGTCATCCTCAACGGCTCGAGACGCGCAACGACGGATCTCGATGGGACGGACGTCAACGGTGAGGCTAGGGGTGCTCTGGCAGTCTGAGGGTCAGGGGTTCGATCGGGTGCTCTGGCAGTCTGAGGGTCAGGGGTTCGATCCCCCTCAGCTCCACCATTGATTTCACGGGGTTGGCGAGTTCTTCGCCAGCCCCGTTTTCATTCGGAGCCGGATAGAGCCGTTTCGCGCCGTCCGGTGCCCCACTTACGGTGGAACTACCGGGCGTTCAGGGCCGCGACTACGGGGCAGCTAGCGCATGGCCGACTCATGGAGGGGCGCTTGGGGCACTGATCGCAGTCGTTCTCGGGAAGGCGCTCAAGGTCGTTCGAGAGGCGCAGGGTGAGGCTCAGCAGCGTGGTCTGGGTCAGCGCATGACGTCGAGGATCGTCCAGTCGGTGCCGACTGTCACGATCGGGCCCTGATCCAAGATCTGCATCCCGTCCATGAACCAGGCGTGGACACTGCCGTCGACGTGGCGCCACAGGATGTCCCCCCGGTTGTCTCCATTGAGATCCGGGAACCCCTGGACGACCCACCCGGGCCCCGGTCCGGGAGCCAGGCTCCATCCGGCGATCGCAAGGCCGTTCATGAAGAAGGCGAAGAAATCTCCTGAATCGAAGCCAAACAGGAGGTCTGAGTGTCCGTCGCCGTTGAGATCGGGGGCTCCGGACACCTGCCAGCCACCCGGCAGGGTGAAGATGGCTCCCTCGCTGACAATCGTGGCACCGTCCATCAGCCACGCATGCAGCGTGCCATTGGTGTGCTGGAAGAGGAGGTCGTCGCGACCGTCGGCATCGAGATCGGGCGCGGCAGCGAAGGTCCACGCAGTTCCGAAGAGTCCGATTCCGCCGAAACTGGTGATGGCCGTGCCGTCCATGAACCAGGCTCCGAGGTAGCCCGTCGCGTGGCGCAACAGGATGTCCCCTCTTCCGTCCCCGTCGAGGTCCGGCGTGGCGATGATCGTCCAGTCCAGCGGGAGGGTCGAGATCTGTGCATCGGCGATGACGTCCGTTCCATCCATGAGCCAGGCGGAGACGAGGCCATCGAGACCACGCCAGACGATGTCCGCACGACCGTCGCCGTCCAGATCCGGCGTGCCGACCACACTCCGGTCGTTTCCAGCCCACATGAGACCAGTGTGATTTATCGAAGTTCCGTTCATCAAGAACGCGACGAGGAGCCCGGAATCGTGACGCCACAGGATGTCCGAGCGACCATCACCGTCCAGGTCGTTTACCGCGCCCGCTGAATAGAAATTCGCATTCGATGGCGGGCTTTCTCCCCGTTGGTTCGTTGCGGTGAGCCAGACGTAGACCCCTAGACCCTGGTCCAATTCTTCGATTTCCACGTCGGCGTGGTAGACGCCCTCTTCGTCCTTGGCCGGCAGACCCTCGTAGACGATTTCGCCGTCGCCCTCCGTGAGCCCGGCGTAGACGCGGAACCCCAGCGCGCGCTCGGACTCGGCGGCTTCCATCCACCGCAAGCTGACCGATTCTGCCAACGCCGGGCAGGGGATGAGCAACGCCAAGGTCGAGGCGGCGACCATCCACCGGGCCGAGAGTGAAGCGGTTCGCATGAACGGTGGCACCTCGACGCCACGGGGCCTTCCAGCTTGAGAGTCCGTGGGGAATTGTCAGGCGGAGTGTGTCGGGACAAGCGGCCCGTTCTTTCCATCCGGTCCACCGCTGGGACCCGTCGTCCCGGCCGTCGCTGGCTGCGATTGCCTGCCCCGGGTTAGTCTAGCTACAGATCCCGGGTGTTGTCTGCACTGTGCAGGTGGCACAGCTCGTTTCGCGGACTTCGGGCGGGCGGAAGGCGCTTCGAGCGACTCCATTCGGCTCCGGCCTCGGACATCGAGACGCCGAACCAGGAGGCCCCCGGTGGCCCGAGGGCGTTCACGAATCCTGGGACGCGAGACCGGGTTCGAACCGGCGACCCTCAGCTTGGACCTGACCGAACCAATCCGCCTTGGATGCAATGGGTGCGAAAATCCGCCGCCCGAAGCGAGCGACGGGATCCGGCGAGTACCAGGTTTGGGTGCGCTTGAGCAGGTGGAAGCGGCGTCGGTGTGTAACTGCCGAGGCGTCTCCTGTGTGACAGGAGACCCCGTTGGGGCTCCCCCCTGGGTGAACGGTCGGGCTGATGGTTTACAAGAGTCCGGGCACATCCTTTGCTGTAAAGGATGTGCCCGGACCGTACAGGGACTTGCCATAACGCCCATACTCGGACCTTGAGCGAAAACGCAGCTTGAACGCCTTATCAGCGATCGTGCGCCCGCTAGCTGTGC
>JAFDDA010000151.1 GCA_019311105.1 Deltaproteobacteria bacterium | reverse complement strand
ACCTTCGGGAAGGCCCATGCCCGGGGCGTGAAGATCGCCTTCGGGACGGACACCGGCGTGTCGCCCCACGGCGAGAACGCCAAGGAGTTCGCCTTGATGGTCGAGGCCGGCATGCCCCCGCTCGAGGCGATCCGCTCGGCCACGGTCTCGGCGGCCGAGCTCCTCGGGATCGAGGCCACCCATGGCACGCGACATCCGCACCCTGGAGCACATCGACTTCGTGATGAAGGGCGGGCGCGTGCATCGCGCGCCGCCGGGGCACTGACGGCGGACGCGGGACCCGCTCGCGCGGCGGCGGCGCGCAGTCAGGCTTCCAGGGGTAGGTGGTGGATGGTCAGGGCGTCCGAACGGCCGCGGATTCGGGTGCCCTCGTTCTTCTGGAAGCCACGGACGCACTCGCCCGCGAGCTCCCAGGTCGGTTGGTCGATGACGATGCCTGCGTCGAGGTCGCGAGTGCGGGCCTTCTCGACCTCCCTCAGCCCGCCTCCCGCACCCAGTTCATGGGGCCGGCCGCATCGGCGAGTCGAGCCACTCCTACCGAGCGAGCTCCACCCGCCCGCACTTCACCACGATCGTCTCGATCGCGTGTCCCTTGTCATCCGTGCTGAGATCCCACCGGGTTGGGAAGCACTCGACCAGGTGGAACTCGGAGACCGGCTCCGCCGACGGAGTGAGCAGCTGGACCGAGAAGGCCCTGAGCTGGATCTCTCCGCGCAGGCCCTCGGTGGCCCAGTCGTGGACGTCGGTCGCACCGGTGTAGCCGCGCTTCAAGGTGATGTCGGAGTAGGTCGTGCGTCCCGGAATCTTGCGCGGGGAGCCGGGCACCTCCACCACCTCGATCTCGACGCCGAGGCCGCTCATGGCGATGAATCCGCCCATGTCGAGGTCCGACGAGATCACGCCGACGTTCACGTGCGGTTTGTCGCGGACGAACTTTTCCTTGGCTGCGTCGGCGCTGGTCGACAGGAAGCCGGCGGCCGCGAGGGCCAGGAGAATGGAGAAGAGAGTGCTTCGGGTGCTCATGGAACTTCTGCTCCGTCGTGTCGAAATCCGTTTTGGGTGGGGTCGCCCGTCGATCGGGTGACCCGACAGATCAACCTACCACCAACGCCCCGTTCCGTGGAAGGACACGGTCCGTCGTCGAGAAACGCCCCATTCGGGTGGGCTAGCGTCGGGTCCATGCAGCGGCAGATCGTCCTCGGGCTCACACTGGGGCTCCTGGTGCTGGCGGCGACTCCGGCCTCGGCGGAGACTCCCTGCACCCCGGAGGGGCCCCAGGCGCTCCGAGTTCGCTTTCTGGAGGCATCGATTTCAGGCGTGGTGTTCGTCGTCGATGGGCCGCGCTGCCGCTACCTGCGCTTCGGGTCTCCGTTCGGCACCGACCAGAGCGTCATCTCCCTGACAGACCCCGACGCCGTCCCCACCGAGTACGTGCGGCTCGCCACGCTCGGCCTGGCTCTCGCGCGAAGGACCGAGCGCGTGCTCCTAGTCGGTCTCGGTGGTGGGACGTTCACGAATCTGGTGCGACGCGTGCGACCCGGCGCCGAGATCGATGCCGTCGAGCTGGATCCCGTGGTCGTCGAGGCCGCCACGCGCTTCTTCGGCGTGGAGCCTTCGCCGCGCCATCGGATCCACGTGGCGGACGCGGCGGACTTTCTGGCGAAGACCGAGCGGCGTTTCGATCTCGTCTTCCTCGACACCTACGATGGGGAGGGTATGCCCGCTCACCTCGCGACGGAGGCGTACTTCACCTCGGCGGTGAGGCGGCTGCGCCCTGGCGGCGTGGTGGTCGCGAACTTCGGGGTCGGCGAACCGATGGACTACGTCGCCCTGGCGCGCCGGCTTCGGGCTGCGGCTGGCGACGCACTGTGCATCTCGGGCCGGGAGGAGGCGAACCTCGTGGTGCTCGCCGGGGCGGCCGACACGCTGCGCCGCAGGGATGTCGCCACGGGGGCGGCCCAGCTCGATGCGGAAGGCCGGCTGCCCTTCCGGCTCGGGGACCTGGCCGGGCGCCTGCGCGACTGCCTCTAGGCCACCTTCTCGGCTGCCTCGCGATTGCCGAAATCCGGCTATACGCCTGGTTCCCCGCGCCGCGGCGGCGCTTTCGAGCGCACAGGCACTTCCCAGCTGCCGATCATTCAGAAAGTTTGGTTTTCTGTTGAGACAAATCGACCATTATTGTCCTATTTGTCTACTATGAGGTTACAAAGAGGGGGGGGGCGTGTTCCGTCCACCCCGAGGAATCAGTCGACCCGGACATCTGGACGACATGTTTCCCACCCGTCCTGGAATCGCCGAAGACGCGAGGAGGATCCATGGCTAGCCCGATCCGTACATCGGAGAAGATTAGGATTCCGACACCCGAGGAGTTCGCGACCGCGGTGGCCTCGCGCCCCTACCCGACCCAGCTCAGGAAGGGCGATGCGGATCTCACCTGGTTCAATGCCAAGCCCGGCGACGGCGTCTGGGGAAGCTGGGGAGTCAAGGCCACGCCATCGCGTCGCGGGCTCACGCTCATGGACTGCGAGGCCGCCGAGGGCACACCTGTGGCCGAAGTGGGCCCGGCGAGCGTCGCACCGCGCGGCGCCGGGAGCGAGCCGAGTCTTCTCCCGCGCGAGTGGGACATCAACGACAAGTGGGATGTCTGGGCCGAGAACCTGACATCCCTCTACGAGGAGGGCTGCAGCCGACAGTGGTGCGCCACCCAGGACATCGACTGGCACAAGCTCGAGATGCTGCCGCCGGACCTCGAGCGAGCGCTCTGCCAGTACAACACGTTCCTGACGATGGGCGAGTACCTCGCGACCGACGTGCTCGCGCCGTGGCTCCCGCAGTTCAACACCTACTTCCACGAGATCAAGCTGTTCATCGCAGCCCAGGCCAACGACGAAGCGCGCCACACCGAGGTGTTCCGGAAGCGGATCCTCGCCAACGGCGGCGGGCTCGGCATGACCATCAACCTGGGGAACGCCCTGGTCGGCATGGGCGATGCGGCGCAGTCCCAGGGGCTGGGGAAGGTGAAGTTCCACGAGAACCCGCTCTTCAGCACCTGGAACCACGTCTCCTACGCGATCCACGTGGTCTTCGAGGGGGCGATCCTCTCGATGTTCCGCTTCGGGGAGTTCCTGGGCAAGACGGACGTCGACAAGCAGATCTTCCGGATGGTGATGCAGGACGAGGCCCGGCACGTGGCCTACGGCAGCATGCATCTCAAGTACCTGATCGAGCATGCGCCGGACCGCGAGGCGAAGATCAAGGAGATCCACGCACTCGCCACCCAGGCCGAGATGTTCTTCCTCGAGCTCTTCTTCCTGCATCCGGCGACCGTGGAATCGTGCGCCGTTCTTGCGGGCAACGGGGTCGACAACATCGGGGAAGGGCTCGAGATCTACAAATCCCTCTATCGCAAGATGCGCGCAGAGTACCTCTCGCGCATCGGACGGGCGGGCCTGGATCGCTCGGAGCTCTGCATGTTCCCCGCCGAGCTGCCGTTCTGAGCGGCGCCACCGAGGTGCGCCGAACGCGTCCCACGCTTCGAGACAGGAGATCATGACCATGACGACAGATCGGGCCGACGCCATCTCGTTCCCGTCGACTCCGTGGTTCCGGGCGCTCGCCGACGCGGCCTCGGCCGACGAGCCCCGCTACCGCCGGCTCGGCGTCGTGGAGATCACGCTCGGCGTGAACGTGGGCGAGCAGGGCTACCGGATCACATTCGAAGACTTCGGCTGCACCCGGGTGGAGGATTGGGACGGCTCGGCGCCGGTGGATTGCTCGGTCTCGGCCGATCCGAGCGACTGGCGCGAGCTCATCGAGCACATCCAGAAGAGGGGCTCGGCGGATCCCGAGCACACCCTCAACAGTCTCGTGCTCGCGGGAGATCGCTTCGCGCTGACCGGTGACGAGCAGCTGGGGATCGATCGCTTCTACCGCTTCAACGCCAGCCTGCAGGCGTTCTTCGAAGAGGCGCACAGCGTCCCGATGGGGCAGGCATGATGGAAGCTTCCGGTCGCCGAGTGCCGTGGGGCACCCCGGCAGGTGTCCGGGAGCCCCGATGAGCTACACGATCCTCCCCGGCTCGTGCATCAACTGCGGGGGCTGCGAGTTCTGCTGCCCCACCGAAGCGATCCGGCCGCCGGCCGTCGATGCGCCTCACCCGGCGGTGTTCTGGATCGAGACCCATCGCTGCAACGATTGCGGATCCTGCGTCCCGCTCTGCCCCAGCGACGTCATCCTTCCCGACCCCGACACGATTGCCTGTGCGGGTCGCGGGTGTCCGATCGCCGTGGAGCGGGGCGGAACCTTCGCAGGGTGGGAGTGCTCCAGGCTCGAGACCCTGTGCGACCGCTGCGGGCACGTCCTGTGGCGTTCCGCTGCGGGAAGCGAGTGGTGGTGCATTCGCTGCGAGACGGGCCCGACGGCGTACCGTCAGCGCTGCCCCAAGGTGTTGTTGCTGGAGAGGGCCAAGACGGGGCCGATCCCGCCGCGGCGAGGCGAAGAAGAGCTTTATGCGCACCGCGATCGCATTGCGAGAGGAGAGAACGAATGAGTACGACGATGCCGAGTGAGAGCCGTTATCCGTTCAACGTGTATCCCAACGGTTGGTTCCGGGTGGCATTCACGGAGGATCTCGATCCGGGCGAGCTGAAGCGGCTCGAATACTTCGGCAAGAAGTTGGTGCTCTTTCGGTCTCAAGGGGGAACTGCACGCCTCTTCGATGCCCACTGCCCACACATGGGAGCCCACCTGGGTTTCGGTGGTGAGGTGGTGGGCGAATCGCTTCGCTGCCCCTTCCATCACTGGGAGTTCGATGGGGACGGAAAGTGCAACAAGATCCCCTATGCGAAGAAGATCCCGTCCAAGGCCGTGATTGGAACCTATCCGGTAGTCGAGAAGAACGGCGTCATTCTCATGTGGCATGATCGTAGCGGCGGCGAGCCGACCTTCGAGATCCCCGATCTTCCGGAGATCGGGGATTCTGCGTGGACCCGACCGGAGATCGCCCACTGGGAGATTCGTGCGAACTGGCTCGACATGAACGAGAACTGCGTCGACCAGGCGCATTTCAAGTACATCCACGGAACCCTCTCGATTCCGCCCACGGAGGCCAAGACAGAGGGACACATCCACCGAACCGAGTCTCACTTCAGGATGACGATACCGGGGGGCGAAGGGGATGCGACCCTGTTGACGCTGGACCACGGGCCCGGGTTCCAGATCGTGCGCATCAGCGGCCTGATCGACACCATCTTGATGAATACCGCAACGCCGATCGACGAAGAGCGCTCGGATGTGCGTTTCGCCTACACGGTCAAGACGGAAGGGGATACCCGCAAGACCCACCTGGCGGAGGCCGTCATCAAGGATCTGAAGCAGCAGTTCGAGAACGACATCGACATCTGGGAGAACAAGGCCTGTTTCAAGAGACCTGTGCTGTGCGACGGTGATGGTCCGGTTGCGAACTATCGAAAGTGGTACAGCCAGTTCGCCTGAGGCCGCGCCCCGGAGACTGCACCAGCAGGGGGGCGGAAGGGAGGAGCAAGAGCCGTGGAGTACAAGATCATCGACTGCGATCAGCATGTCATCGAAGCGCCGGATCTGTGGGAGAAGATGCTTCCCGCGAAGTTCCAGGACCGGGCTCCCAAGCTGGTCCGGGATGAGGATGGAGGCGATGCCTGGCTGCTGGGCGGCCACAAGGAATCGCTCGGTCTGGTGGCCGCCGCCGACGTCAAACCGCGGGACCTTCGCTGGACGGGCGTCCGCTACGAGAACATGCATCCCGGAATCTGCGACCCCAAGGCACGGCTCGAGCTGATGGACGAGGACGGTGTGAGTGCGGCGGTCTTCTTCCCGCCGCAGCGCACCATGCTCTACTTCATGTCCGTCAAGGATTCCGAGTTTCACCTGGCGGGCATGCGCGCATACAACGAATGGATCAGCAGCTGGGTTTCGCACTGCTCCGAGCGCCTTCGCTGCATTTGGCAGATGCCCGCAACGGGAATTGACAGTGCCGTCGAGATGCTGAGGGACGCACGAGCGGCCGGCGCCGTCGGTGTGGGTCTGGCGAGTTGGCCGAGCGGCCAGGCGCTCCTTTCACGTGAGGACGATGAGTTCTGGGCGGTTGCCGAGGAGCTCGCCATGCCCATCCACGTCCACATCGGATTGGTGCCGGCCAACTATACGACCCAGAAGGTCGCCACGAAGAAGGGCGGAGCACCGCAGCTCGTCGCACTCGCCACCACGATGAGCCGCATGCCCGTCCTCATCGCCGAGACCATCTTCAACGGTGTGTTCGAGCGCTTCCCCGGGCTCCGCTTCGTGGGGGGTGAGGTCGGCGCCGGCTGGGTCCCCTATCTGCTGCAGGAGATGGACGACCGCTACCGCCGGAACCGGTATTGGTGCGAGGTCAACCTCGGAGACAAGCTTCCGAGCGAGTATTTCGCGCAGAACTGGAAGGTCGGCTTCGTCCGCGACCAATACGGCGTGCAAAACTGCGATGCCGTGGGCGTGCGCAACATGATGTGGTCGAGCGACTTTCCCCACCACATCAACGACTGGCCCAACTCCCGCTATCTCATCGACTCGATGGCCCAGGGCATCGACGAGGCCAAGAAACGCAGGATCTTCTGCGAGAACGCTGGCGAGCTCTACGGATTTCTCTGAGGGAGGCGCATCCGCCCGCCGGCTCGTCATGCTCGACCTGCGAAGTGGGCCATTGGAGAAGATGAGATGAGCTACGAGATCAATCGACGGCTCGCCGCCAGGCGCCCGCCTCTCGATACGGCCGTAGAGGTCGATTCGGTCACTGCGGGGATCATACGCGGCGCCTTCGAGACCATCTGTTTCGAGGCCGCCATCCATCTCGGGCGGGCCGCGTCGTCTGCGATCATCAATCAATCGAACGAGCGCAACGGCAGCATCATCGACGCTCACGGGCGGCTTGCGGGCATCTCGGTGGGCATCCCGCAGCTCCTCTTCATATCCCCCTTGGCCGTTCGCTGGGGGCTCGAGCACTACGAAGAGGACGACTGGGGCCCCGGCGACGTCTTTCTCGGCAACGACCCGGACCACGGGGGAGGCCATCTCCCGGACTACACGGTGTATGCCCCTTGCTTCGACTCGGCCGGCAAGCTGGTCGCCATCCAGGCCCTACAGGCGCACCAGGGCGATACGGGAGGGAAGGATCCGGGTGGCTTCTCGGTGGACTCCCTCGACATCTTCCACGAGGGCCTGCCCATTCCGCGCCTCAAGCTGGTTCATCGCGGCAAGCGGCGAGGCGACGTGCTCGACCTCTTGATCCGGAACAACCGGCTGCCGTCGTTCTCCGGCGACATCGCCGCCATGATCGGCGCAGCCGAGCACGGCGCGAGCCTCTTGGGTGAGCTGGCGTCGAGATGGGGTGCGGATACCGTTCGCGCCGCCATGAATCTCAGCATCGTGGAGACGGAGCAACGATTCCGAAACGAGATGGAGAAGTGGCCCGACGGCTGCTACGAGGCCGACGTCTGGATCGACCACGATACGGTCGGGCACCGCGACGTCCATGTTCACGTGGCCTGCACCATCGAGGGGGATCAACTCACCGTCGACATGACGGGGAGCGATGATCGCCCCGAGCTGGTGAATGTCTGGAACACCTTCTCCAACAGTCGCGGCTACGCGATGGCGCAGCTCGTATCGATGGTCGACCCGACCATCGTCAAGAACGAAGGCCTCTTCAACGCGGTGGACATGATCATTCCGGAAGGCACGATCGTGCAGCCGCCTCCGAACAAACCCGCCGCCCTCGGTGCCTTCCACCCGGCCTGCGAGATCGGCGAGGCCATCTGCATCGCCCTCTCGGACATCGTGCCCCACCGCGCTTCGCCGCAGGTCTACAAGCTCGGCATGCCGAACGCGGTCATCGGCTTCGACGGCGACGGTCGGATGTGGATGGA
>JAFDDA010000236.1 GCA_019311105.1 Deltaproteobacteria bacterium | reverse complement strand
CGGATCTTCGGAGATGAAGTAGTGACGGCGCGGAAAGTAGAGTTTGTAGAGCCCCTCGAGCTCGTCGGGGTCGACGCCCGCGCGAACCCACTCCACTTCTTCATTCCTGCCCAAGCGATCTGCAAGTTGGCCTGCGGCTTCCAGGGAGACGGCGAGGCTCGGCCCCTGGACCGAGAGGATCATCGTCCGGGTGAGCTCGCTATCGGCCAGTTGTCGCGACAACGCGGCAAGTTGGGAGCCGCTCTGGTCCGGCATGAACTTGGTGATGTTGCTCTCGAGTCGAAGCTCGAGGGCGCAGTAGACCCCCATGATGGCGATGAACGCCAGGGAGAGAAGCGACCGAGTCCTCAGGACGAACCGCACGAGGTCTGGGCGCCAAAGAGCTCGCGGAGTTCAGTCGCCGCGAAGCGGCGGTCGAGCTCGGTCTCGGCGAAGGTGGTGACGGTTCGGTCGCCGTCCGTTTCGAGCAGGACCATTCGATCGATGGGGCCTGCGCGGCCGGCCAGGACGATCGACTCGATCAGCGCCCGGACGCGCGACGAGCGGGGGACGAGTTCGAGTCGCCAGCCCGCAGCACCCGCCTCGAAGCGCAGCGAGTACTGCTTCTTCATTGCCTCTAGGTCTCCGTTGAAGAGCACCATGAAGGCTTCGGCAAAGTGACGCGCCATCGGATTGCCCGAGAGGTCGAGGGCTTCGGGGCTCGCTTCGTTCTGGAAGCGCACGCGATCGCCTTCGATGACGAGCTGTGACCGGCCGGGGCTCTCTACGCTCCACGAAAGGCATCCCGGTGGGACGAAGTGCATCCGCCCGCGGCTCTCGACAGGCGATTCCAGCAGGGCGAGATGTTTCTGCTCCTCGAACCGGGCGGTCACGCCGGGGGTGGCGGCGAGCCGTCGCGTGAGCTCTTCCAGGGTTGGGGCGACGCTCGGCGGGGCGGCGGCGGGCAGGGCGTCCGCAGCGCGGGTGCCCCCGGCCGGCCCGCAGATGCCGAGGATCGCGATGCCGAGGAGGAGACGCAGACTCACGAGTCGAGGTGCGAGGGGTGGCGGCGGGGCTCACACATCGGCGTCGCCGATCGGGAGAGAGCCCGCTCGGTAGGCCGCGAGGACGCGCTCGATGTCGAGGTCCTGGCGGCGGTCGTGGCTCAGCATCGGTGCGATCTCGCGCACCGCCGCATGGAGCGAACGTATGGGTTGCGAGAGCGGTTCGTCCCCCCGGAGATCGACGGCCTGACAAGCCGCGAGCAGGCCGATCACGGCGACGGTCTCAGTGAGTTCGAGGATCCGCAGGCAATCGCGCGCAGCGATCATGCCCATGCTCACTTTGTCCTGATTGTGCGACTCGGTACTGCGGCTGAAGAGGCTGGCCGGGATCGCGAGCTTGAGCGCCTCTGCGGTGAGGGCCGAAGAGGAGATCTGCATCGCCTTGAAGCCGTGGTGGGTGACCGACTCCGCCCCCGCGTCGGGCGTCGGTGCCACGAGGTTGGCGGGCAGGCCATCGCTCTGGTCCGGCGCGCATAGCAAGACGAGTTGGCGGTCGAGGAGGTCGGCCACGTTGGCCGTCGCATTCTTGAGCCCGTCCATGGCGAAGCAGACGTGGCCGCCGTAGAAGTGGCCTCCGTGAAAGATCTCTTCGTTTTCGACGTCGATGATCGGGTTGTCGTCGACTCCGTTGATCTCGATCTCGAGCGTTTCTTGGGCCTGTCGGAGTGCATCGACGAGCACGCCGATGACGTGAGGCGCGCATCGAATCGAGTAGCGATCCTGAAGTCGCGCCGGGGGCGCGGTCGGGGCGCCCTCTTCGTACTCGATGCCCTCCCGAATCCACCGTGCCGCGACGGTCTGGCCGGGATGCGGCTTCAGTTCGAAGAGCCTGCGTTCGAAGTGCTTCCGATTCCCGTGTGTGACTTCGACGAGGATGGCGGTGATGGCGGCGGCGAGGCGCGCGGCGTGGGAGGCGCGGGTGAAGGCCAGCACCGCGAGCCCGGTCATGCCGCTCGTCCCGTTCATGAGCGACAGGCTCTCCTTGATTTCGAGTGTGAGCGGCTCGAGCCCGACTTCCGTCAGCGCGTCGGCGGCGGGCAGCACCCGCCCGTGGAGCGTGACCTCGCGCTCGCCCGCCAGCGCAGCGGCGAGGTACGAGAGAGGCGTCAGGTCCCCACTCGCACCGACGGAGCCTTCTTCGGGGAAACGCGGGAGCAGCCGGTGCTCGAGCAAGCTGCAGAGCCGTTCCAGAACCACTTCGCGCACGCCGGAGTAGCCCCGCGCGAGTGTCACGAGGCGAACGGCGACGATGGCGGCCGCGGCCTCCTCGTCGAGGATCCGACGGATGAGGATGCCGACCGACGCGCCGACGCCGGTTGTGACGCCGTAGACGGGCGCGCCCGTCGCCACCGCCTTCTCGAGCCGCTCGCGCGAACTCCGGAGGCGCGCGCGATACGACGGCTCGCGATCGAGGATGGGGGCTCGGTGGCCCTGGGCGAGGGCGAGGATGTCCGAGATCGAGAGGGGGCCGCGGCCGATGACGCAAGGCGCGGCACGGTTTGCCTCTACGTCGGGAGCTTCTGCCAAGTCCTACCTCTCCGTCCTCGGTCCGAGAGCGGGATTCTAGCCCCAAGTATCAGAACTTGGTAAGTGGCGCAGCGCCGCCGGCGAGTCGGCTAGGCGCGCTGCCACTCGTAGCCGCACTCGCCTGAGCCGAGGGCGAGCCGGTCTTCTGCAGAGAGCAGCCAACGCAGGAACTCCACGGGCTCGGGCCAAGCGGCGCGCGGCGCGGGGCGCGGGGTGCCGACAGCGAAGCGCAACGCGGTTCCCTCGCCCTGGGCTGCAAGCAGGAGAGCGACCGCGTGTGGGGCCGCGGCTTCCTCCACCAGGGGCGCGAACATCGGGTCGAGGGGTACATCGCCTGCGACGAGCAGCACGTCGCGGTCGGGGTCGCGGTCGAGATGGGTGAGGGCCTCGAGGTAGCCGCTCGCGAACGTGTCCTGCTGCCCCGAGACCGAGCTCGATGCCTGGTGGTTCTCGGCGGCGATCGAAAACAGGCCCGCCTGGACGTTGTGGACCGTGTGGCTGAACGCCGTGGGGGAGATCGCCTTGCGCTGCGCCAGGGCTTCGAGTTGGCTGATCGAGTCGTTGATGCTTCCGTGCCGCGACGCGAAGACGGTGCGGGGCGCGCTCGGCTCCCGGCCCTCACAGCAATCGAACGCGGCCGTCAGCATGATGCGAGTGATCGGTTTGCAACGCCTGCGAAGCATCGCCGGGAGGAACGCCGCGTCAGGATGCCCCGAGGTTTCGAGAACGGTCGGCACCGCAGCCCACTCCCGCCAGGCGACAGCGTCCTCGATGCCCGGCGCCCACGCCGACCAGGCCTTCACGACGGCGCTTGTCACGAGGTGGACCCGAGAATCAGGGCGCAGTTGTTTCCGCCGAAACCGAACGAGTTGCTCATGGCCAGCGCTTCCGCCTCGGGGTCGAGCGAGGCCGAGTCTCCTTCGTCGACCAGCGTGATCTCCGGCAGCTCCGGGTCCCACACGCCGTCGTAGCGGTGGGGCGGCAGTGACATGCTTCGTGCCTCGCGCTGCGACAGCGCCATCCAGCAGATCCCAGCCTCGATGGCGCCCGCGGCACCGAGCGTGTGGCCGACGAGTGGTTTGGTCGAGCTGCAGGGCAGGGGGTTGGAAAAGACACGAGCGACGGCCTTGCACTCCATGCTGTCGTTCTGGGGCGTGCCGGTGCCGTGAAGGTTCAGGTAGTGGATCGCGTTGGCTCGGACCTCGGCATCGTCGAGGGCCGCTCGCATCGCCTGTTCGGCGCCCGCGCCGCTCGGATCGGGCGCCGACATGTGGTGCGCCTCGCTCGACTCTCCGACTCCGCGCAGTTGGACGCCGCCCGCCTCGGCGGTCACCAGGAAGACCGCGCTGCCTTCTCCCAAGGTGAGGCCCGATCGGTTCGCGCTGCACGGGTTGGTGATCTGCTCCGACACCGCATGGAGGGCCGAGAAACCATTGGTGACGAGGCCGCAGAGAGTGTCCGTCGCCCCGGCGACGACGGCGTCGCACAGGCCGAGCGACAGGAGCGAGCGAGCCGATGCCAGGGCCCGGGCGCCCGAAGAGCAGGCCGTCGAAATCGAATAGCGCGGCCCGGTGATTCCGAGGGCGCCTGCGACGAAGCCCGCGGTTCCGCCGAATTCCGCCTGCGGGTAGTGGAACGCGTCACTGAACTCGCCGTGGTTCATGTGGTCCGCGACGGCTTGCTCCATGGAGGTGGCCCCGGCCGTGCTCGTCCCCATGACGACGGCGACGCGGGCCGGGTCGGTTTTCGCCAGGACCGTGCGCACCGCGGGCTCGATCTGCCGTAGGGCTGCGAGGGTCACCGCGTTGTTGCGGCATCGATGGGCCGAAAGGGCCTCGGGGATGTCGGGGAGTTTCTCGTCGATCGCGGCCACGACGAGGGGGCGGTGCGGCAGGAAGTCGCTGCGTGCACTGAAGCGCGACTGGTCGCCGGTGCGGAGTCGCCGCCAGATCGTTTCGAGGTCTCCGCCGAGGCTGTTCACCATGCCGAGGGCGGAGAGTCGACAAGGACTGCGTCGGGCCACGAACTCCTCCGGCCAGCATCCGACGCGTGAATGGCCGGGGCCGATGCGGAAAGCGAGTCTGCCATGAGCGATCGTGCCGGTCAATTTGATCTCTCGCGGCGGCGCGGGAGGTTCATGTAGAATCGCGTGATGCAAAAAATGGAGGAGGCGACGCTGGCGCAGAGCATCTTCGAGATCCTGCGCGACGAGCTGTTGACCGTGGGCGAGGAGTTCACGCCCGCCTCGGATCTCATCGATTCCGGCCTGGATT
>JAFDDA010000150.1 GCA_019311105.1 Deltaproteobacteria bacterium | reverse complement strand
AGAGTTTCGTGCTGGCGCAGCTCGCGGGCATCGTGACCCTGCTCTGCATCAACGCCCTGACCCGGGGTGGAGGCTCGGCCGAGGGCTGGGTGCTCGGCCTCCTGGCTCTCGTTGGGGTCACTCACCTGGTGGGCGTGCTTCTCCTGCACGCCGGCTTCTTCCGCGACATCCTTGCGCTCGATCCCCAACGCGAGCGACCGGAGCCCGACCTGGCCGTCGTCGAGCGAGCCTTCGGTCGCGTGGTGAACGCGCCGCGCTACTGGTTCCTGCGCGCCAATTTCTGGTTCGTGATCGCGGCGTTCAACCTCTCGCTCGCCCGCCACTGGGTGGACCCGGACGCCTTCCCGTGGATTCACGTCATCGTCCGCACCACCGGTGCCACGGCGGGTGCCTTCCTGTTCGGTGCGCTGCTGTTCTTCCTGCTGAAGCGCGAGTTCGCACCCATGCGGTCTGCCCTGGGTGCCGCCCTGGGTGACACCGAGCGGGCCGGCCGGCTGATCGTGCCCGTGCCGCTTCGCAGCAAGATCCTCGTCGGCGTCACGGGCGCCTTGGTGGTCGCGACGCTCTACGGCGCGGTGCTGGCGAAGGTGCGTTCCGAGCGAACGGCCGAGGCCACGGCGGTCGGCTTCGGCCAGCGACTGATCACCGAGGTGGCTTCGGGCGCATCGGTTGCGGAGGTGCGCGAGCAGGCGGAACATCTCGGCCTCGCAGAAGCCGTCTTCGTGATCGACGTGGCGCGTGACCCCGAACTCGAGCGGCTCGACGATTGGCTTGCGCCCTTCGAGGTCGCCTCCATCCGTGACTCCGAGGCCATCGAGGGCGACAGCCTCGAGATCGAGTCGGCCCATCACTTCGCCTGGCGACGTCTCGTTGACGGACGGGTCGCGGTCACCGTCGCGCCCGCCGCGCTGTTCGCCGGGTTCGTGCCGTCCATGACGGGCGCGCTCGGGGTCTTCCTCGGCGTGGTCCTGTTGGTGACGATCGCGGTCGCCTGGTTGCTGGCCGCCGACATCGAGCGGGCCGTCCGCCGCCTCTCCGAGGAGGTGGGCCGTCTCGCCTCCGGCGACCTCCGCCTGGGCGAACCGCAGTTCTGGGAGGACGAGCTCGGCCAGCTCTCGGCACAGGTCGATCACATGACCGGCAGCCTCGGCGCGATGATCGTCGGAGTCCGCGCCACCGCCGACCGGGTCGAATCCTCGGCGGCCGGAATCCGGGCCGTCAGCACCCGCCTCCTCACGACGAGCGAAGAACAGGTGCACGGCAACGCCGCCCTGCGCGAGTCGATCCTCGGTGTCACCGGCCAGGCCCAGGGGATTCACGAATCCGCGGGCGAGCTGACCGCTTCCGTGGAGGAAGGTTCGAGTTCGATCCTTCAGCTTCGCGGCGCCGGCGACCAGCTCGACGAGAACGCGTCGCTCTTGTCCGAGAAGGTGGACGAGGTATCGAGCTCGGTGGACGAGCTGATCCACAGCGTGCGCGACGTGCTCGAACACACGGAGGGTCTCTCGGGCGCCGCCGTCGACACATCGAGCAGCATGGAGCAGATGGCCGCTTCCCTTCGAGAGGTCGACACCAACGCCACCGAGACGGCACGCCTCTCCAACGATGTCGTGGACCGGGCCGAGGATGGGCGCCAGAAGGTCCATGAGACGCTGAAGGGCATGGAGCGGATTCGGGAGACGACCCAGGCCGCCCAGAGCGTCATCCATGGGCTAGGAGGCCGTGCCAAGGAGATCGGCGCGATCGTCAACGTGATCGACGACGTGGCGGAAGAAACGAACCTGCTGGCACTGAACGCCGCGATCATCGCTGCCCAGGCCGGTGAGAACGGTCGCTCCTTCTCGGTGGTCGCAGACGAGATCAAGAAGCTCGCCGACCGCGTGCTGTCGAGCACGAAGGAAATCGAGCAGGTCATCACCGCCGTTCAGGACGAAACCAGCAATGCGATCCAGGCGATCGAGGAAGGCAGCCGGGTCGTCGAGTTGGGCGTGAAACGCGCCGACGAGGCGGGCGGTGCCCTCGACGTGATCACCACCGCCGCCCGCGACAGCGGCGGCCGGATCGCTGAGATCGTGACCGCGGTGACCGAGCAGACCAAGGCCGCCGGCCACGTGGTTGGACTGATGGAGCGGGTCCGGGCGGGCGTCGACCACATCCGCCACGCGGCGCAGGAACAGGATCGGGGCAACGAGTCGATGCTCGCGAGCACGGAGGTCATGCGAGAGATCGCAAGCCGCGTGCATGCCACCACCAGCGAGCAGGCCCAGGGCTCGGGCCGGATCGCTGAAGGCGTGGCAGCGGTCTCCACGGCCGTCGAACGCATCAATGCCTCGCTCTCTTCGCAGAGTGGCGCCTGCGAGGCCGCCGAAGCAGAGCTCGACTCGACGGAAGAGCGCACGCGCGCTCATCGGGCCCTGGCCGAAGAACTCGACGGTTCCGTCGGCCGCATGCGCGAGAGCGCGGACGAGTTGCGCGAGGCGGTCGAACGCTTCCGCGTCTGAGTCCACCGCGGCGTTTGCGGATCGCGTGAGATCGGACCGTTCGACGGGTTTGCGGATCGCGTGAGATCAGGCAGCTTGTGCGGATGGGCCGCACGTTCCAGCGCTACCTCCTCTTCCAGCTTCCCGAGTGGGGCCTCGTGGTCGCGCTGCTCGTCGCGATCCACCGCTACACCGAGGCGCCAACCTGGCTGCTCGTGGCGGCCGCCGCCGGCTTCGTGGCCAAGGATCTCGCGCTCTACCCCTGGATGAAGCGCGCCTACGAGCACGTCGGCAGCGACCCGGGCGAGAAGCTGGTGGGTCGCCAGGGCGTGGCGACCTCGCTGGTTTCCGAAGACGGGTGGGTGCGCGTCGATGCGGAACTCTGGCGGGCCGAGACCCGCGGCGACGACATCCCGAAAGGCGCGCCGGTGACCGTGAGGGCCCTCGACGGCCACGTGTTGGTGGTCGACCCGGCCGCTGAGGCGACGGGCTAGCGATCCTCGCCGCCGAAGCCTCCGGCGGTTTCGAGGGAACGGACCAGGCCCTCGATACGCGCGCGGCGCCCGGGGTCAGCTTCCTTGGCTTCCAGCGAGGCGACGATCCGCGCGAGCCGCGGTGCGGTGGTTGCGGTGTCGAGTTTTTCGCCGCTGCCCGCGTCCTCGAAGAAGTCGAGGATGGCATCGCGCAGGGCTGCGTCGGCCATCAAGCCGTATGCCTTCCAGGGGACGCCCAGCAGCTTCGCGGCCCGGAAGGAGTTGTCGAAGTAGCCCGCCCCGCCCGGGTCGGCCTGGGCCCGATGGTTGAGCTCGAAGTAGCTGATGGCCACCGCGTTCAACGCGTCGAAGTTTCGTCGATCCACGGGCACGTGTTCGAGGTCGCGTCGCACCGAGCGCGTGTCGAAGTCGCCGCGCGTGCTGGCGTCGAAGACCTGACCCAGGAGCACGGGGTAGCGGGGGCGCAGGTCGTCGAGGACCGGGTCGTCGCCGGCCTCGCTCCACCGTTCGCCGCTGTGGGTCAGGCGGTAGCGCCCCGGGCCGGTGTCGGCGGTGGGTGTGACGCAGGCCGTGAGAAGGGCTGCGGTGAACGCTGCGACGAGGGCCCAGGATCCAGCCGCTTTCATGACTCACTCCGCCTCATCGCTTCGCATTTCCGCTTCATGGCTTTGAGTTCGCCCACGCCGAAAGCTTCGCGCGCAACCGATCCGGGTCGTTCTCGGCCGGGTCATCGAGGACGCAATCGGTCAGGTAGCGCAAAGCCTCCCCGACCTCCGGGCCTGGGCCGACGCCGAGGAGCCGCATGATCTCGGAGCCATCGAGGGCGAGGTCGCCACGTTGTAGCGCGAGGCTTTCGTCCGCCCGCACGTCCTCGATCGCTTCGCGCAGGGCGATGACCTGTGCTGCGGCCTCGGGCAGCTCGCGCGCCTCCGCCTCGGCGGCGGCCAGGGTCAGCAGCAGTTCCACGTCGTCGGGCTCGAAGCGGTGCAACAAGCGACGGACCGCAGGCGGCCGGTGGGCGTGAGTTCGCAAGTGCGCGGGGTGTGCATCGAGGATCCGGGACAGGCGGGTGACCGTTGCGTTCGAGAACCGCAGGCGTGCGAGGATGCGCCGGACGGGGGTTCCGATCAGCCAGCCAGCGAGCCTTTCGTCGCGTCTTCGGGGGAGTGCCTCCACGATCGAGACCGCGTGCTCCGAGACGCCGGGAGCCAGCTCGCGTTGGATGCCCGTCCGTTCGAGAAGTTGCAGGCCGCGGCCCGCGTGGGCGCCGAGAAGAACGCGTTCGAGTTCCGCGCGCAGACGTTCGCCCGCCACGGCGCGCAGGAAGGGGGCAGCCTGGGCCATGGCCGCCTCGAGAGGCTCGTCGGGGTGGAAGCCACGCTCGGCCACGAGGCGCGCAGCGCGAAGAGCGCGCAGCGGGTCTTCCGAAAGGCGTGCGTCCGGGTCGCCCACCGCACGCAGACGGCCCGCAGCGAGGTCGGCGAGGCCGCCGTGCTCGTCGAGCAGCGCCGAGCCCGGGCTCCAGGCCAGGGCGTTCAGCGTGAAGTCGCGGTGCGCGAGGTCGTCCGCGAGTTCGGGGCCGCTGCGAAAGCGGGTCACGTCCACCGGGCCCGCTGCGGTCGGGATCATCACCGTCCCGTGTCGCAACCCGATCGGGATCGCTCGCGGGAAGAGTTCGAGGACGCGTTCCACCGGGGCGGGCGTCGCGACATCGAAGTCGCGCACGGGTCGTCGCTCTACGAGGTCGCGCACGCAGCCGCCGACCAGGACGGACGGGTGGCCGTCGCCCGCCAGGCGCTCGAGGAGCGCCCGCACGGGCTCGGGGACCCGTTCGGGGGAGAGGGCTTGCGGCGGGGTGGGCTGGGGCACGGGGCGAGGATAGTCCTAAGTGCCGCCGAAGCTGGATTCTCCATGGGAGATCGGACGGTTCCGGGCGTGCTGCACCCGAGGTGCCGGCCCCGCTCCGGGGCTCCGCGTCACCCCTCGGGGCGCCCGGGGCACTGAAGTAGGTGAGAGGTACGGCGCGCCATCCTGGGGGGCTCGCCTGGACAGATCTGCATGTCGTTCCTGCGAAGTTCGCTGCTGCTCGTCGCTCTGGCCCTGGGGGTTTCTTCCCCGGCCAAGGCCATCCCGCTCTTCTTCGAGGGCAACCTCGGCGTCGGCTTCGACGCCGCCGACCCCGACGTCGTCGCCCTCGGCATCGACATGGTGATGGACGGCTCCTACACCTTCGTGAGCGCGGGGGCTCCGGCCTTGAACCCGGAGCTCGAGGTCACGACCTCACTGCTCGCGCAGCCGTTCGTCCCGGCCAGTCCGAGCTTCGCGGACCCGATCCTCGCGAACGTGCTCTATGTCGTGAGGAATACGACGGGCGCAGTCCTCGACGACGAACATCTCGTCTTCACGTTCGGTGGCAACCTGAACGCCTATTCCGAGCTGACACCGGACGAGTTCGGCATCGACGTGCCCTCGGTCGTGCTGATCCAGCAGGCGAGCTGCACCGGGAACGCGGTCGGGCCGTGCGTGTACGGCGCGGTGGCGCTCCCCGTGATGGCGCCGGGCGCCGTCGTCCAGTTCCAGATCCAGCACCTGATGGCCGACACCCTGTCCGGGAGTCTGGTGATCCCGACGCCGGGCCTCGCGATGCTCGAGCACACCGTGGTGCCCGAGCCGGCGGCCGCCGGCCTGCTGCTTCTCGGCCTGGGCGCGCTCCTCCGCCACCGCCGCTCCTAGGCGGCGTCCGCCCGCTCCGCGGAGCGGAAGGGTTATCCTCTCGCGATGGCAGCCGGCGATGAAGTCTTCGAACCCGAGGTGACTCCGAGCGCTAAGCCGCTCGCGGCGGGCCGAAGCACCACGCATCGCGACCCCCCGAGCGCGCCGTCCTGGCTCCCGTCGGCCCTGCGCAGCGAGTGGGACGATCTCGTGGAGCGCGCCTCCAGCTTGCCGACCCGGCTGAACGAGTACGGCTTCGACCCCTTCGGCTACGACCCGTCCTACACGACCTCGCTGATGCTTCCCATTCTGTTCTTCTATCGGCAGTGGTTCCGGGTGGAGACGAACGGCCTCGAGAACGTGCCGAAGGGTCGCGTCTTGCTGATCGGGAACCACGCCGGGAACACCTTCGCATGGGATGGCGCGATGCTCGCCGCTTCGCTCTTCCTCGAGGGAGCGCCGCCTCGCGTCGTGCGCGGCATGGCCGAGTACTACCTCCCGCAGATCCCTTTCTTCAACGTGTTGATGCATCGCATGGGTTCGGTGGTCGGCACGCCGGCCAACTGTGTCGAGCTGCTCGAACAGGACGAGGCCGTGATGGTCTTTCCGGAGGGGCAGCGCGGATTCATCAAGCCCTACACCAAGGCCTATGAGCTACAACGCTTCGGGCTCGGCTTCCTGAGGTTGGCGCTCGAGACCGACACGCCGATCGTGCCGGTCGGGATCGTCGGGTCCGAGGAGGCGTCGCCCGGCATCGCACGCCTCGACTCGCTCGGCAGCTGGGTCGGGGCGCCGGCGCTGCCGATCACGCTCACGATGCCGTGGCTCGGCGCGGCGGGCATGATCCCCCTGCCGACCAAGTTCCACATCCGTTTCGGGACTCCGCTCCACTTCGTCGGCGACCCGAACGACGAAGACACCACGATCGAGCGTCACGTGGACGTGGTGAAGGATCGCATTCGCGGCCTCGTGCGCGAAGGGCTCGCCGCCCGCAACGGCTGGTTCCGCTAGCGCGGGCCGGCTAGCGCCCTTCGAACTCGGGGCGCCGCTTCTCCACGAAGGCCTGCTGGGCCTCCTGCGCATCCCGGCTCTTGCGAAGCGGACGGCCCAGGGCCTCCTGGTGCTCGTAAGCGTCCGGGAGGGGCAGGGTCAGGATCTCGCGCACGCCGCGGCGCGTCTCGCGGACCGCTAGCGGCGCGTTGCGCGCGATCTGGTCTGCCGTCGCGAGCGCCCTCGGCAACACTTCCTCGGCGGGGACCACGTCGTTCACCAGGCCGATCGATGCCGCGCGCTCGGCATCGATCGGGCGCGCCGAAAGCAGCAATTCCTGGGCGTGGACCCAGGGGATCTGGCGCGGCAGCAGGACCGTGGCGTTGCCGGTGGGGTAGAGGCCCAGTGCGACCTCCTCCAAGGCGAAGGTCGCGTGGGGCGCCGCGTAGCGGATCTCCGAAGCCAACATGAGATCGAAGCCGCCCGCTCGGGCGTGGCCGTTGATGGCGCACACGAGCGGTGTCCCGAGGTCGAAGCCCGCGAGGAGCGCGGTCGCGACATCGCGCAGAGCTTCGAACTCCTCGGGCTCGATGCGTTCACCGCGCGCGAAGCGCTGGGAGAGCGGGATGGTGGTGCGCATGTCCATCCCGGAACAGAAGACGCGGTCGCCTTCGCCGGTCAGCACGGCGCAGCGGATCTCCGGGTCCTCGGCGATCCGTCGCCAGGCTGCGGCGAGTTCGCGCAGGGTCGGCGGGTCGAGGGAGTTGGCCTGGGCGGGGCGATCCAGGGTGACGAGGGCCACGTGGGGGTGGTCGCTCGGGAGTTCGAAGCGTGCAGGCATGGCCGCAGTCTAGGGAACCTGTGAACAGGTTCCCTAGGGCTAGCGGTCGACGATGCGAAGCGGCGGTGCGGGCGCAGCGTCGCCCGTCTGCGCGTTGCCGTCGAGCTGACGAACCACGTCTGCGTAGACCGCGCGGGGCTGGATCTCGCTCATGCAGCGCGCCTTGGCGAACCAGCAGTCGATGACCTTGTTGTTGTGGACGAACATGCAAGGCGAGCAGGGCAGGCCGAGGTAGTGGACGA
>JAFDDA010000055.1 GCA_019311105.1 Deltaproteobacteria bacterium | reverse complement strand
TTCCCCCGTCATCCTGGGTGACTCCGTTCTGTGCAGGAACGCGGTGCTCACTCGAGCGATCGCGTCATCGTAGGCGGGCCCGATTCCGTGCGATCCAGACGGCCGTCGACACCACCAATGCCGCCAGGAACGCTCCGGCGAACCGGCGCAGTCTGCGTCGGCGCCTACTCCTCGGCCCAGGAGGCCCAGACGAGGAAGAGCCCGATTGCGATTCCGATGATCGTGAATTGCCAGACATAGACATGGGCCAGGCGGAACCACTCGTACGTCGCCGGGGTCGAAGAGGCTACCGCGATCATTCGTCGCAGCGGTGCGGCAAGACGGGGCGACGGACGTCGACGGGCGATCGCAAGACGGGGGCGACGCACGTGGACTTGCCCCTGAATCGGGCTCCTCTACGGGCGGGGCAGGCGCTCGGCCAGGGCTCGTGCCACGCGGTCGTGGCCCGCGGCGTTCCAGTGCGGGTCCTCGGCGAAGAACGAGTCGTCGGAGCGCCCGGTGGGAAACAGGTCGAGCGTGTCGAGACAGCGGGAGCCGAGGGCGGCGCAGTCTTCACGCAGCCCGACCAGCGGCATCCCGGCTTGCGCCGCGGAGTCCCGTTTTCCGATGACCATCCAATCGACCGGAATTCCGTTCTCCGCGCACGTCTGCTCCAGCCCCGCCACCAGATGGCGGTGGTAGCGCAGCCGGAACTCGTCCCCGCTGCGCAGTCCGCGCTGGAGCTCGTCGACGGAGAGCGAGGCGATGGGCGCGTCGGGGGGCGGGCCCGCCTCCTCGGCGCGCTCGCGGTCGGCGGCCGCCTCGGCCCGCTCCACCCAGCGCCACGTCAGCCGGAGCCGGATCCAGTGGTAGAGCCTCGAGTGGTCGGCCAGCCAGTCGCTACCGGGAAAGGCGAAGCGCGGCAGCTCGAGGTGAGCGTCGTTGACGTACCTCATGCGGCCGCGGTGGTCGATCATGCGACGCATGGACTCGATGCGGAGCGGGAGGCGATCTGCATCGACGTCGAAGCGCTGCCGCCCGAGGGCCGAAACGTCGTTCCCCATCAGGGCCACCAGCACCCGATCCGGCTGGAGCGCGAGCCCGCGCTCGCGTAGGAAGAGCCCGTAGTGGGCGGTATTCCATCCCGGGACGCCGGCGTTCAGCACCTCCACGGGGTGACCGAGACGTTCGCGAAGCAGGGTCTCGAGCCGGGCGGGAAACGTCTCGTCGTCTTCGACGCCGAAGCCGAAGGCGAAGGAGTCTCCCAGCACGAGGATCCGCAGCGTGCCGGGGGGCTTGCTGCGCCCGACGGCGGTGCCCCGCAGGCCCAGGGCATTGGTGTGCACCGTGACTTGGAAGTCCGTCGTCGCGTGGACGGTCTCCCAGTCGGGGCTCAGCGACGCATGACGGCGTCGTTCGTCGACGACTTGCTTCGCACGACCGCCTCGCCCAGCACGAACACCAGGGACACCGACGCCGCCACCAGGACGAGGCGCGCGATCGCCCCCTTCACCGTCCCCCCCGTCTCATGTCCAGGTCCCCCGCTCGCGAAACGGCGAGTATCCCTCACCGCCCCGCGTGCTGACAAACCTCGCGTTCGTGAGCCGTGGGGCCGCCTCGGGCTGGGCCGGCCAACGGATCCAGATCGAAGGTCTCTATCGCGATCTGGTGAGCGTCCTCTTCTGTGTCCGCTTCCACGGTCGTTGTGAATCGGTGCCCGCCCACGAATCCACCCGGCTAGGCGGCCGCGCTCGCCCCCTCGGGCCTCAGCCGACGCCCCACGCGGAAGTAGCGCGTGTAGGCGGGCGGCGAGCCGAGCCCGAGCCTCTCGCGAGCCTCGTCGAGCGGCACGGCGAGGAGGCCCCCCCAATCCTGCACCGGCAGCCAACGCGACTCGCGGCCGCGGCGGCGGGCACCGTCGATGAGCGCGACGGCGTCCGGAGCCTGAATTGCACAGAGCGGGCGAATCGCTGCGAGGGACAGCCGATAGGCGGGCGTTCCGAGCTGTTCGTAGCCGAACGCCAGCAACGCGAACTCCCCGACCATGTCGCGCGAGTAGCCGGTGGCAACGTGCCAGAGGTCGTGGGTGTCCGTGATGCGGTCATGGACGAGCTGTCGCTCGGCATCCATCACGCCGAAGACTTCGCGGGCAGGGCCGGCAGTCGCCGAAGCCAACCCCTCGATGCTGATCTCTTCCTCGTCCATGAAGGCTGCATACACCTGGCCCAGGCTTCCCCGAGGCAACGCGCGCAGGCGCTCGCGATCCATCAGGGTCTCGCGGATGGATTGCCCCTCGGCAAGGATGCGCGCACCGTCGGGATCGGCACGAAAGCGCTGGAAGACGCGCTCGCTCGACTGACCCTGGAGTGCATAGACGAAGCGCGCGCCCGCCTCGGTGTTTTCGGAGTCCCGGAACTGACCCAGCAACCCCCGAAGCGCCAGCCACGGGCGAACCCGACCGCGCCGGGGCACGGCAGACGAGGCCGGGGGGGACACCGCTCGAGAGGTCGACGACATGCGCCCTCCATCGTACAGCCGCCTGCGGCCCGATGCTGGTTCTTCGCCCAGCTTGACCGAGGGGGCCCGAAGTCCATACTCGCGCCCAACCCGAGGAGGTGGCGCGATGCCCGAGACGATCGGTCGAATCCAATCGATCTGGCGATTCCCGATCAAGTCCTTCCAGGGCCAATCCATCGAGTCCACAACGCTTTCCGAGATCGGCATCCTCGGCGACCGCGTGTTCGCACTCCGCCACAAAGAGACGGGGAAGATCCTGAGCGGCAAGCACGCCAAGCTCGGTGAGCAGATCCTCGAGTTCGAGGCCGGCTTCGATCGGGAACCCGTTGCAGGCGAACCGCTGCCGCCGATCCAGGCGAAGCTCGCCGGGAAGCCGATCGCGGTGGAAGGAGCCGGGGCCTTCGCCTCGGCCTGCTCCGAGGCCCTGGGGTCGCCCGTCGAACTCGTGGCGGCGGGGAACACGCCGGAGACCTACGAGACCTACTGGCCCGAGATCGACGATCTTCCGATTGCCGGGGCGACGCTCGACTTCCCCTTGCCTCTCGCCGAGGCCGGATCCTTCGCGGACTTCGAGCCACTCCAAGTGCTCACGACCGCGAGCCTTCGGCACCTGGCGTCCCTCGCTCCGGACAGCGAGATCGACGTGTCGCGCTTTCGGCCGAGCCTGTTGATCGATACCGGCGACTCCACCGGCTTCGTCGAGAACGAGTGGACCGGGCGCACGGCCGAACTCGGAGACGCCACGATCGAGTTTGGCGCCGCCTCGCCCCGCTGCATCATGACCACCCGCTCCCAAGCGGGCCTGCCGCGCGACCCGGGCGTACTCCGGACCCTCGTCCAGAACAATCGGCAGGAGTTCATGGGATTGAACATGCCCTGCCTCGGTGTCTACGCGAAGGTCGCGAACGCCGGTGGAATCCGGGTCGGGGACGAGCTGCGTTTCGCGTAGCGGCAGCGCACCAATGGCACCTCGATCACGATCCCGCTCGACCCGCGCCCTCGACGCGGCCTGGCGCGCGGCGTTCCGGGCCGGGTTCCCCTTCCTGAAGCTGTGGTGGCGGTTGACCCACCCGACGGTGGAAGGCGCATACGTGGCCGTTTGGCACGACAGGCGTGTCTTGCTGCTGCGCAACTCGTATCAGCGGGCCTATTCGTTTCCTGCGGGCCGGCGCGGCCGCAACGAGCCGCCGGCCGATGCGGCCGCTCGGGAGCTTCGCGAGGAGGTCGGCATCGACGTCCCGGCCGAGCAGCTCGTCCACGTCGACGAGATGACCCTCGACTCCCGCTACATCACCGACCACGTCCATCTGTACGAACTGCGCCTCGACGAAGAACCAGTGATCGAGATCGATCAGCGCGAGGTGGTCTGGGCCGCCTTCGAAACCGTGGACGAGGCCTGCCGTCGGCCGCTGCTACCCGTGGTCGAGCGCTACCTCGCGGGCCGCAACCGGGAGGCTTAGACGTACGCGACGCATTTGATCTCGACCCGGAGTTCCGGCATGACGAGCGCCGCGACTTCGACCATGGTCTGAGTGACCTCGGGCTCGCCTCCGTAGGCCTCGATGCGGGCACCGAAGACGGCCTTCGCATCGGCCATGATGCCGGCGACGTCGGTCACGAAGAAGGTCTCGTCGACGATGTTGGCCATCGTGGCCCCGAACTTCTCGAGCGTCTCGGCGATGTTCGCGTAGGCCTGTCGCACCTGGGCCGCGGTGTCGTCCACGCCGACGACCTGGCCCTGGGCGTCCATACCAACCTGTCCGGAAAGATGGATCACGTTCCCCACTCGTACCCCGTTCGCGATGAAGCCTGCATACGGGCCGAACCGGACGACTTCCTTCTCGATGGCCATGGTGGCCTCCCTTCGTGTTCTCAGCAGTCCAGCGGAGCCTCGCCCCTTCCGCAAGACCACCCGGGCCCGGCGCTAGTGGCCGCAGGAGAATGACCTACCCTGCCGGGCGAACCGACGCCTCGAAAGGAACCCCGTGGCCGACTTCAGCGAGATCCCCTGGATTGCCGAACACATCGAGCTCTACAAGACCGACCCGGAGAAGGCGCGCCTCTGGGATTCGTCGCCGCTCGGCGGGCCCGGCATGCTGCCGACCCTGTTGCTCACGACGACGGGCCGGAAGTCGGGCAAGCCGCGCGCGCTGCCGCTGATCTACGGGGAGTTCGACTCGTCCTACGTCGTCATCGCTTCCAAGGGCGGCATGCCGAACCACCCGATTTGGTTCTTGAACCTCGAGGCGAAGCCCGAATGCGAGCTGATGGTGGGCGCGAAGGCCGTCTCGGCGCGCGCCCGCATCGCCGAGGGCGACGAGCGCGAGCGCATCTGGAAGCGGATGGCCGAGATCTACCCGCCCTACGACAAGTACCAGGAGAACGCCAGCGATCGCACGATCCCCGTCGTCGTGCTCGACCCGGTCGGTTGAACCTCGAGCCGATCACAAGCGCGCCGGACGCCGCCGAGATGGCGCGGCGCCTGGCGCGCGTGCGCGAGGGCATGGCCGCCGAGAATCTCGACGCCTACGTTGTGCACTGCCCCGACAACGTCTTCTACCTCACGAACTTCCACAACTACGTCCACGAGCGGCCCTTCGTCCTGGTCATCCCGCAGGAAGGCGCCCTGCGCTTCGTGGTCCCGCACCTGGAAGAAGAGCACGTCCGCGTCCGAGCCGTCGGACCGATCGAGCTCGTTCGTTACTTCGAGTTCCCGGCGCCGGCGGGCGAGACCTGGGCGGATCGGCTGCGCGATGCCCTCGGCGGCGCGGCACGCGTGGGCGTCGAATCGGTCTGCCCGCTGCAAGTGGCTGAGGAGGTCCACGGCGAGCGCGTGCGCAGCGACATCGTGGACGAAGCACGCATGGTGAAGACCGACTACGAGATCGGCCGCGTCGTGCATGCCTCCCAGATCATCAGCGAAGGCCATGCCGAGCTCATGGCGGGCTCGCGCCCCGACGAGATGATCATCGGGCTGTTCAGCTCGGTCACGCGTTCGATGACGGGCCGGATGCTCCGCGACATGCCCCACGCGAACATGCTCGCATCGAGTTTCGCGGCGGTCGTGCAGCCCCCGAGCGTGTCCCACGACCCTCACAACTTCACCGACGTCTTCGCCCGGATGGAACAGGGCGGGCCCCATGTCAGCGTCATCAACTGCCGCGTGAACGGCTACGGCGCCGAGATCGAGCGCAGCTTCTTCCTGAACTCCGTCCCCGAGGCCGCGCGACGACCCTTCGACGTCATGATGGAGGCACGCCGCATCGCCTTCGAAAAGATGCGGCCCGGCGAACTCATGTCCGAGGTCGACCAGGCCGTGCGCGACCACTTCGAGAAGCACGGCTACCTCGACGCCCTCCTCCACCGCACCGGCCACAGCTTCGGCGTCACCGGCCATGAAGCGCCCTTCCTCGCCGTGTCCTACGAGCGGCCGATCTTGCCCGGGATGCTCTTCAGCATCGAACCCGGGGTCTACCTGCCCGGTGTCGGCGGCTTCCGGCACTCGGACACCGTGCTCGTGATCGAGGACGGCAACGTCAGCCTGACCCAGGCTGACGACGAACTCGACACGCTAACGTTCGAACGCTGACACCGATCGGAGGCACCCCGTGGCCACGTCCGCACTCGACTACAGCGCCGCTGGCGTCCCCGTCCGCCAGGACCTGCGCGACACCCATGTGGCCATGCTCGAGCACCTCCGAACCCCGGGCAGCTGGTTCACGGGCGCCGAACGCCTGGCCATCGCCGCCGAGAGCCGGAACGCCCTCGCGTGCCCGCTCTGCCTCGAACGAAAGGCCAGCCTTTCGCCCGAGCAACCCGCCGGAAACCACGCGCGCGCGAGCGACCTGCCCGAAGCGGTGGTCGAGATCGCGCACCGGATCCGGCTCGACCCCCAACGTCTATCGAAGGCCTGGTTCGACCGCGTCCAGAAGGAAGGCCTCGACGAGGGGCCCTTCGCCGAGCTGGTCGGCGTCGTGACCTTCACGGCCGGGCTCGACTACTTCTGCCGATCGCTCGGCATCCCAGCCTTCCCATTGCCCGACCCAGCGCCCGGCGAGCCCAGCGGCTACCGGCCGGAGGGCCTGCGAAGCGGCATCGCCTGGGTGTCGATGCTCGCGCCCGAGGACGCCACGGGGCCGGAAGCCGACCTCTACGAGGGCGCCTTCGTCCCGAACATCGCGCGGGCGCTGTCGCTCGTCCCCGCCCACGTCCGCGTGCTCATGCACGAGAGCGCGACCCACTACGTCGCCATGGGCAAGATTCCGGACCCGAACGAGCGGCTCGATCTCGATCGCCTCCAGATGGAACTCGTCGCGGCCCGGGTCTCGGCCATGAACGAGTGCTTCTACTGAACGACCGCGCACGCAATGCTGCTCCGGGTGAGCGGCGAGAGCACGGGCACGGCGGTGGACATGCAAGCGGTGAACGGCCGCGTGTCGACGGACGGCGGGGTCGATCACGCGGCCGAACTCGTCGCCTTCACGGAAGCCGTCATGGGTGGGGACGAGTCGACGCTTCGGACGACGCGTGCCGCGCTTCGCGACGTTCTCAGCCCCGAAGCCTTCGTCGACACCTGTGCGGTCATCGGCGCCTTCAACGTGGTGGATCGGATCGCCGACTCGACGGGGATCCCGCTCGACGACATGATGGCGGCCATGACGACGGAGTTGCGTTCGGACCTCGACCTGTCGCGTTTCCGCTCGTCGAGCAACACGCCGGCCGGCTAGGCCGGCTAGGCCGTCAGGCCTTCTCGACCCCGGTGCGCACCCAGTTCTCGAGCAGCTCCTGCCGGCCCGAGGTCGGCTGGGGGCCCTCCCCGGCGGCGAGCGCATGCTCATGGAGTTCGGCGAGGCCGACCTTGCCGGAGCCGATCGCGCGGCCCAGCTCACCGGACCAGCCTGCGTAGCGAGCTTCCAACGCTTCTTGCAGGCGCCCCGACTCGATGAGGTTCGCCGCTGCCAGCAACCCGCGCGCCACCGTATCCATCCCACCGATGTGGGCGTGGAAGAGGTCGACGCGGTCGAGACTTTGACGGCGAAGCTTCGCGTCGAAGTTGAAGCCGCCCGAGCCGAGGCCCCCGCCGCGCAGGATCTCGTAGAGCGCGAGCGTCATCTCCTCGACGCTGTTCGGGAACTGGTCCGTGTCCCAACCGTTCTGGGGGTCGCCGCGGTTCGCATCGACGCTGCCGAAGATGTCGTTCGCCAGGGCGAAGGCGATCTCGTGCTGGAAGCTGTGGCCCGCGAGCGTCGCATGATTCACTTCGATGTTGACCTGGATCTCGGACTCGAGACCGAACTTCTGGAGGAACGCGAGCACGTGCGCCACGTCGTGGTCGTATTGGTGTTTCGTGGGCTCGTGCGGTTTCGGCTCGATCAGAATCGCACCTTCGAATCCGATCCGATGCTTGTGCTCGACGGTGGCCTGCATGAAGCGACCGAGCTGTTCGGCCTCGCGGCGAAGGTCGGTGTTCAACAGGGTTTCGTAGCCCTCACGCCCACCCCAGAGGACGTAGTTCGCACCTCCGAGACGATGGGTGAGTTCGAGGCAGTGCTTCACCTGGCCCGCCGCGTGGGCAAAGACCTCGGGGTCGGGGTTCGTGGCGGCGCCTGCGGCATAGCGAGGGTGGCCGAAGAGGTTCGCCGTGCCCCAGAGCAGGCCCACACCCGTCCCCGCCATGCGAGCCTCGATCCGCTCGGCGACCCGATCGAGCTGCGCACAGCTCTCGCGGAAGGTCGCGCCTTCGGGGGCCACGTCGCGGTCGTGAAAGCAAAAGAACGGCACGCCGAGCTTCTGGAAGAACTCGAAGGCCACGTCGGTCTTGTGTTCGGCCTGAGCCACGGCGTCGGCACCGTCGCTGAGCCAGGGCCGATCGAACGTCCCCTCCCCGAAGACGTCGCTGCCCGGCCAGCAAAAGCCGTGCCAGTAGCAGACGGCAAACCGCAGCTGATCTTCCATGCGCTTGCCGAGCACGATGCGATCGGCGTCGTAGTGTCGGAACGCCAGGTCGCTCTCGCTGTCGGGGCCCTGATAACGGATCGATTCGACGTCGGGAAAGAACGGCTCGGTCATCGCTGGGCTCCTCGGCGCTTGCAGCTTGGCTCGCGCCCGTGGACACTGCGCCCTAGTCAAGCAGCCCTGCCAAGAGCGCGCACCCCCGCCGAGGAGCCCCATGTCGATCGAGAAAGGCGCCAGCCCGAGCCAGCAAGAAGACCGCATCGAGGCATTGCTCCCCGAACTCTCGCTCGACGAGAAGATCGCCATGCTCTCGGGCCACGGGTTCTTTCAACAGGTCGCTGAGGACAAGGGCCGCTATTGCGCACATCCGTACCACATCGGCGCCGGCAACGAGCGCCTCGGGATCCCTCCGTTGCTGTTCAACGATGGCCCGCGCGGCGTCCTCATGGGCAGCTCGACGTGCTTCCCGGTCCCCATGGCCCGCGGTGCGAGCTTCGACGTCGACCTCGAGCGGCGCGTCGGCGATGCCATCGGTCGCGAGCTGCGCGCCCAGGGCGCAAACCTGTTTGGAGGGGTCTGCATCAACCTCCTGCGTCACCCGGCGTGGGGCCGCGCCCAGGAGGGCTACGGCGAAGACCCGTTTCTGGTGGGGGAGATGGGAGCCGCGCTCACGCGGGGCGTGCAACACCACAACGTCGTGGCGACGCCCAAACACTTCGCAGCGAACAGCATGGAGAACGCCCGATTCACCGTGGATGTGAGGATCGAAGAGCGGCCGCTGCGTGAGGTCTACCTCCCGCACTTCAAGCGTTGTATCGACGCGGGGGCCGGCGCGGTGATGAGTGCCTACAACCAGTTGAACGGCGCCTACTGCGGACACAACGTCGAACTGCTGACGAAGATCCTGAAGGAGGAGTGGGGCTTCGACGGGTTCGTCTACTCGGACTTCATCCTCGGCTGCCGGGGTGCCGACGCCTGTGCGGCGGGCCTCGATGTCGAAGCGCCCGAGACGATCCACTACGGCGCCAAGCTGCGCGCGGCCGTCGATGCGGGCGAGGTCACCGAGGCGCGCATCGACGACGGCGTGCGGCGTGTGCTGCGAAGCCTGTTCCGCATCCTCGCCGCGCCCGACCCCGAGACCTATCGGGCCGACTCCGTCGCGGGCGACGACCACGTCCGCCTGGCCCGCGAGGCTGCCGAGAAGAGCCTGGTGCTTCTCCAGAACGACGGCGCCCTCCCCTGGGCCCCGGAGACTGCACGCCGCGTGCTCGTGCTCGGCCGCCTGGCCGACACCGAGAACCTGGGAGACCACGGCTCCAGCCGCGTGTTCCCGCCCCGAGTGACGACCCCACTGGCGGGCGTGCGAGCCGCTGCGCCAGAGGGCTGCACGGTCGAGTTCGACGCCGGCGACGACCTCGCCCGGGTGGCCGACCTCGCGGCCCAGGCCGACGCCGTCCTGGTCATCGCCGGCTACGACCACGAAGACGAAGGCGAATACATTCCTGGGTCCATGGCCGACCCGACGGGCGACCCGAGCAAGGCGATCGGCGGCGACCGTCTCGATCTGACCGTGGGCTCCACCCAGGAGGCCATGATCCTTGCCGCAGCGGCCGCCAACCCCAACACGACGGTTGCGGTGATGGCGGGCTCGGCGGTGACGATGGAGGCGTGGCGCGACGAGGTCGCCGCGATCCTGATGCTCTGGTACCCCGGCATGGAAGGCGGCGCCGCCCTGGCCGACGTGCTCTTCGGCCGCGTGAACCCCTCGGCCCGACTCCCCTTCTCGATCCCGAAGCGCGCGGAAGACCTGCCTTTCTTCGATCGCGACGCCACCACCATCGAGTACGACCTCTGGCACGGGTACACGAAGCTCGAACGCGACGGCGTCGAGGCGGCCTTCCCCTTCGGGTTCGGGCTTGGCTACACGAGCTTCGAGTTCTCGAACCCGGCGGCCCGGGTGGAGGGCGAAACGATGCAGGTCGAGGTGGACGTAGCCAACACAGGGGAGCGAAGCGGAACGGCGGTGGCCCAGGTCTACGCGGGCTGGGCGTCACCGAGCGACGAGCAACCCCGGAAGCGCTTGTGCGGGTTCGCGCGGGTCGCCCTCGAACCCGGCGCTCGCGAGCGCGTGTCGGTGCCCGTCGCACTGGCCGATCTCGCCTGGTTCGACACCCCCGAGCGCTGCTGGCGCCTGGGTGCGACGAACTGGCGGATCCAGGTGGGCGCGGACAGCACCGACGGCGTCGAAACCTCCATCACACTGGCCGAGCAGACCTGGTCGATCCGAGAGCGGTGAACCGACCCGATCAGGGGTTCGCTTCCAGGAACTCGTGCACGAGTTGATTGAACCGCTCCGGCCGCTCGAAGTAGATCGAGTGGCCGGTGTGTTCGAAGCGCTCGAGCGTCGCGCCGGGGATCGACTCGGCGGTGGACGCGAGCGCCTCCGGCGTGAAGAGCACGTCTTCGTCTCCCGAGAGGACGAGCGTCGGCGTCGCAAAACCCTCCAGGTCCGCCGGCATGACGCGCACTCCGGCGATCTTGCCGACCGCGCCGGGCTCGAGGCCACGGTTGAAGCTCGCGAGCTGGTCGTAGAGGAAGGCGCCGGAGGGGTTCGCCTCGCGGTAGGTCGCACCCAGGGCCGCGCCTCCGGGCCCGACGATCCCGCCGTCGCGAGCAACCCGTTCGGCGATCCCGGCGAAGGACGCGGCCACCGCATCGGTCCACAGCCCGCCCGGCGTCCCGCACAACACGAGCCCCGAGACGCGCTCCGGCATCGTCATCGCCGCGGGGAGCCCCGTCCAGCCACCCATCGACTGGCAGACCAGGGCGGCGCGCTCGACCCCTTCGGCATCCAGGATGGCCCGCAGGTCGGCCGGGAACTCCGCCGGGTCGAAGTCTTCGCTCGCGCAGGCCGACCGCCCGAAGCCACGATGGTCGAACGTGATCGCGCGGTAGCCGTGCGCGACGAAGAACGGGATCTGATTCCACCAGCTCGCGGCGTTCCCGCCCGCGCCGTGCGCGAAGACCACGGGCCGCCCGTCGCCGTGGACCTCGTAGTACATCTCTGCGTTGCGAACGCTGAGGGTCGGCATGGGCCTAGGCCGGCAGCGTCACGACGACCGTGCCGGTCGCGTGAGCCCCGAGATCGTTGGCAGCCTTGACCGCGACCTCGAGGACCCGCTCGTTGCCCTCTCGAGTCTCGCTCGCCACCTGGCCGGTGAAGTGCAGGGTCTTCCCGGGCACCGCCGGGGCGCCGAGCTTGATGGAGATGTTGCGCACGATCGCTTCGGGCCCGGCCCAGTCGGTGACGTAGCGCGAGACGTAGCCGTTGGTGGTCAGGATGTTCATGAACATGTCGGGCGCGCCCTGGGAGCGCGCGTAGTCCGGGTCGTGGTGCACGGGCATGAAGTCGCGTGAGGCGATCGCCCCGGCCACGATCCGGGTCGTGGTCACGTCCAGGTCGAAGGGCGCGAGCTTCTCGCCCGTCGGCTCGGGAGGCGGCGTCTTCTTGCCCGACTTCGCACCCGTGTTCTCCGGAGGGCCGGGCTTGAACTTCAAGATGCGAAAGATCTGTCGGCCGACGGTCTCGCCGTCCTGGTCGGTGTAGGTCATGACCCAGGTCACGAAGTAGCCGAGGCCGATGCCGGTGCCCTTGCGCTCGGAGACCGACTCGAGCTCGGTGGTCGCCTGAACCCGGTCTCCCGGGCGGAGGTAGCGGAGGAATTCGAGCTCCGAGTTGGTGGCCAAGGTCGCCATGTAGCCCGCGGCATCGAAGAGGCGGAGCGGATTGGCCTCGTCGATCTTCACCGGCGAGCCCCCGCGCTCCGCGATCCCATCGATCAGGGGCCTTGCCATGGTCCAGCTCTGGAGCATCGCGGGCGGCGCGACGATGCCGCCGTGGCGCGTCTTCGCCGCGGCGTCGGCGTCGAGGTACACCGGGTTGTGGTCGCTCATGGCGTCCACCCAGTGCCGGATCATCGGCACGTTGACGGCGTCGGGCCCCACCGAGGGCCCGCCCGACCCGAGGGGTTTGCCGATGTGATCGTCCAGGGTCGGTCGGAACTCGTCCACTTCCATGTCGCTCATCGCTTCTCCCGGTTCCCGCCCTGCTGCGGGCCGCCGGGAATCTACGCGATCCGGGCCTTGGGTTCATACGGGTGTGCCGAGTATGATCGCGCCGTGCCCCGCAACGAAACACCTGGTTACGATCCGCGGTTTCCGACCGTCGATGACCTGCGCACCCGGGCGCGCCGCCGGATCCCCCGGTTTGCATTCGAATACCTGGATGGCGGCTGCAACGAAGACGTGAACCTCCACCGCAATACCGCGGAGCTCCGCGAGGTCGTGCTCGAACCGCGCTACCTCGCGCCGCTAGGAGCCCCGGACCTCCGGTCCGAGCTGTTCGGCCACGTCTACGATGCCCCTTTCGGCATCGCGCCTCTCGGCCTCCAAGGACTCATCTGGCCGCGCTCGCCGGAGATCCTGGCGGCGGCCGCGCGCGACCACAATCTGCCCTTCGTCCTGAGCACGGTTTCCACCGCGTCCATCGAGACCGTGAGTGAGATCTGCGAAGGCCGCGCCTGGTACCAGCTCTATCACCCGACCGAAGCCCGCGTTCGGGACGACTTGATCGATCGCGCCGCCGCCGCCGGCTGCCCCGTCCTCGTGGTGCTCTGCGACGCCCCGAGTTTCGGCTACCGCCCGCGCGACATCCGAAACGGCCTCGCCCTGCCCCCGCAGATGACCCTGCGCAACATCCTGCAGATGCTCGGGCGACCCGAGTGGGCGCTCCGATCGCTTCTCGCCGGTACGCCGACCTTCGAGAACCTGAAACCCTACACACCCGAGCACCTGAACCTCCGTCAGCTCGGCGCCTTCATGGACGCGACCTTCTCGGGCCGGCTCGATGCCGACCGCGTCGGGCCGATCCGCGAACGCTGGAAGGGGAAGCTCGTCCTGAAGGGCGTCGCCAGCGAGGCCGATGCGGAGCAGGCCATCGCCATGGGCTTCGACGGCTTGATCGTCTCGAACCACGGCGGCCGACAGCTCGACGCCGGCGAGTCTTCGATCCGACCCCTCGCCCGGATCGCCGCCCGCTTCGGCGAACAGACGACGGTGATGATGGACAGCGGCATCCGCTCGGGCCCCGACATCGCACGCGCCCTCGCGAGCGGTGCGCGCTTCACCTTCCTCGGCCGCGCCTTCATGTATGGCGTCGCCGCCCTCGGCGCCCGCGGCGGCGACCACACGGCGGAGATCCTGAAGACCCAGCTCCGACAGATCGTCGAACAACTGGGATGTGAACGCGTCGCCGACCTCCCGAACCATCGAGCCCCGGGCGCCCAACCGTCGAAAGGCGCGTGATCCCCTGACGAAAAGGAGACCGAGGCCACCATGACGGGCTGCGATACCGCGACCTTCGACGCCTTCTACCACGGCAACATGCAGACCCTGATGGCGACGAGCTAGCTGTCCAGCGCGGGGAACTCGCCGAAGAACCCGTCGATCTGGACGATCTGACCTTCCTCGTTCAGAGTCGTCACGTCCATGCCGGGCAGGACCGGCGTGCCATCGATCCGGACCTCCCAGAGGTAGCGATAGCGGCGGTTGTGGCCGTCGACACCGGTCGTCCGGTGGTAGGACGCCGTCGGCCGCTCGTCGCGCCGCGCGCGCACGATCATCGCTTCGAGTTCGTCGATGCCGCGTGTGACGTGCGCCGGATCGACGAACATCACGTCCGCCGCACAAGACTTCTCGAGGTGGGGCCGCACGAGCGCGGGGTCGGGCTCGTTCCAGGCCTCGAGGTAATCGAACAGACAAGCGGGGATGTCGCTCACGGATCTCCCGGGGTTCAGGCGCGGGCCCGCGCGAGATGGGCGTGGACGGCGTCGAGCCAGGCCTCGGTGGCTTCGATCTGTGGACTGTGATGGGCACCTTCGACGACCACCAGTTTTGCGTCGGGAATGCCGGAAGCCATCTCGTCCGAGGGTGCGCGGAAGGCCGCGTCCTGGTCCCCGACGATCACCAGGGTCGGGCAGCGGATCTCGGACAGACGCGAAGTCAGCGGGGCCTGCTCGGCCACGGCGGCTGCGAGCGGCCCATAGGCCCCGCGGTCCATCGCCTCGAGCTTCGTGCGGAGACGCTGCCAGTAACGCTCCGGGCCCATGGCCTGCTCGGCGCCCTTCATCGGCGCCGGGAGCCGGTTGCGGCCGGAACGCGCGAGCCGCCACATCAGACCCGGAGGCAACCAACCCGCGACCTTGCCGACGGCTCGCAGACGGCCGGGCCGGCCCCCGAGCGACCGGGCTGAGGTGTCCATCAAGACGAGCGACGCGACCCGTTCGGGTTGAGCGAGCACCAGACGCAACGCGACCATGCCGCCGAGGGAGTGACCGAGCAGGTCGCAGCGCTCGATGCCGACCGCATCGAGAAAGGCCGCCAGGTCGCGGGTCAGCGTGTCGAGGTCGTAGCCACGACCGGGGTTGCTGGTGCCGCCGTGGCCGCGCTGGTCCGGCGCCACGGTTCGGCCGAGCGCCGCGAGCGGCTCCAGGACGTCGAGGAAGTCGTCGTTCGAGCCCGTGAAGCCGTGCACCAGGACGAAGGGCCGCCCGCCCGAGCCCGCCTCTTCGTATTGGACCTCGAGATCCCCGACGCGAATCCGCTCTGCCATGGGCGGATCCTAGCCTGCCTCGACACCTTCGGGCCGCAACGGCGCGCGGGCGGCTAGCCGCCGGCGATCGTATCGAGGCGCTCCATGGTGTCCGCGTACTCGGTCGCGAACTCCTCCATCACGGTGCGCACGGACTTGATGTGGTTCATCGAGCCGACGATCTGCCCCACGAAGTAGTTGGCGAGTTGCTCGGACCCTTCGTTGTTGTGGGCCGTCCGATTGATGCGGGCCTGGGCTTCGCGAACGAGGCGAGGCTGAAGCGGCATCGGCAGCGGATCGGGGTTGCTCTCGTCTTCCCATGCCTCGGTCCAGGCGCTGCGGAGCTGACGCGCGGGTTTGCCCGTGAGCGAGCGACTCCGAACCGTGTCGCTCGAACCCGCCTTGAGGAACTTCTGCTTCACGACCGGGTGGGTCTCGGCCTCCTCCGTCGTGAGCCACACCGAGCCGCACCAGATCCCCTGGGCGCCGAGGGCCAGGGAGGCGGTGATCTGGCGACCGTTTCCGATGCCGCCCGCCGCGAGAACGGGCACCGGATAGACGGCGTCGACCACCTCGGGCACGAGCACCATGGTCGAGACCGTGCCGGTGTGACCGCCCGCCTCGTAGCCTTGGGCCACCACGATGTCGACGCCGGCCTCCACGTGACGGCGAGCGTGCTCGACCGTGCCGGCGAGGGCGGCCACCTTCACGCCCTTCGCACGGCCCTGCTCGATCATCCAGGCCGGCGGCGGCCCGAGCGCGGATGCGATCAGGCTGATCCGATGTTCGAACACGAGTTCGATCACGTCGCGCTGCTGCTCGTAGCCAACGGCAATCTCGGAGCCCAACTTCACGTCGCCCGGAAGCGGAGGAACACCATGGCGTTCGAGGAGTTGGTCGAGGAAGGCGTAGTGCTCGCTCGGGATGCGGTCGTCCATCTCCTCGCCGCTCAGACCCCCCTTGTCGCTCCCGGCGAACTTCGAGGGCAGCAGGAGGTCGACGCCGTAGGGCTTGTCGCCGATCTCGTTCTCGATCCACTCGAGTTCCATCTTCAGGTTCTCGAGGGAGTGACCGGCCACCCCGAGGACGCCGAGCCCGCCGGCCTTGGAGACGGCGGCCGCAACGTCGCGGCAGTGAGTGAAGGCGAAGACCGGGAACTCGAGGCCGAGGTCTCGCGCGAGCTGGGTATCCATGGCGTCTCCTAGGCGGCGGGGGCGAAGCCTTGCAGCTCCGCTGCGCGGTTGCGGAGGAACTCGGGCCCACCGAGCAGGTGGCGCGCCGTGGCGATGCGTTTGAACCAGAAGTGGAGGTTCTGCTCGTCGGTCCAGCCGATGCCGCCGTGCACCTGGGTCGAGACGCTCGCGATCTCACGGCCGATCTCGGACAGATGCGCGAGCGCGTGGCACGCCATGAGCGGCGCCTCGTCGGGCATCGCGTCAAAACTGTGAGCGGAGTACCAGAGTAGCGACCGGGCCGGCTCCACCTCGGCGATCATCTCCGAGCACATATGCTTCACGGCCTGGAACGAGCCGATCACACGCTCGAACTGCTTGCGTTCCTTGGAGTAGGCCACCGCTTGCTCGACCATCGACTCGCAACAGCCGAGCGTGTCGGCGGCCAGGGCGATGCGGCCCGCTTCGAGCATCCGGCGGATGGCCTCGCCGGCCCCTTCGAACACCACCTCCGGCGCCGCGCCGTCGAAGACGACCTCTGCGGTGCAGCGCGTGGCATCGAGGGTCTTCAAGCGTTCGATGGCGACGCCCGGGGCGTCGGTCTTCACCGCCGCCAGAGTCGTCGGGTCCACGGCGACGAGCAGAAGGCCTGCACCGTGAGCGTCGAGGGCCATCATGGCCTTGCCCGCGAGCTTCCCGCCCGAGAGGCGAACGCCCGCGTCCTCGCGCACGGAGAAGAGCTCGGTCGCAGCGACGCCGACCACGAGTTCGCCGCCCGCAATGGCGGACATCCATGCCTCCGCATCGCCACCCCCCACCGCCTTCAGGGCGACGGGAGCCATGATCGCGGTTGCGAGAAACGGCGCGGGCGTCGCCGCGCGCGCCAAGGATTCGGCGACGAGCGCCGCGTCGAGCAGTGCGAGGCCGCTGCCCCCCTGGGCCTCGGGAACGAGGATCCCCGCGACCCCGAGCTCGGCGAGGGCCGCCCAGACCTCGGGGTCGTAGGGGCAATCGCGCTCGCGCAGTTCGCGCACACGTTCGATCGGCACCTGCTCCGCCAGGAACTTCCGCACCGTGTCTTCGAGAAGCAGCTGATCTTCCGAGAGTCCGAAGTCCATGTCGCCCCCTAGGCCTTCGCCGGCTTGGGTTCGCGCGGCATCCCGAGCCCGCGTTCCGCGATGATGTTCTTCTGGATCTGGGCGGTGCCGCCGCCGATGATCAGCCCGAGCGAGAAGATCGAATGGGCCTGCCAGTAGCCATGCCCTCGCTCGTACTTCGTGTGGTCGTAGAGGGCGCCGAGCTCTCCCATGACGTCGATGGCGAGGGCCGCCATGTCGAAGTTGAGCTGGCAGTTCTGGAGCTTCACGATCAAGCCGGCGACACCGGGTGATTCGCCCTTCAAGTTCGCCGTCAGCATGCGCATGCCGTGGTGCTTCATGGAGAGGGCTCGCGCTTGGAGACGCATCAGGCGGTCGCGGTAGACGGGGCTCTTCATGAGCGAGACACCACCGACGGTTTCCTTCTCCATCAGGCGCGCGAGCCGTATCCACGTCCCCTCGGCGTTTGCGTTGAGCGCGCTGCGCTCGTGCTTCAGGGTCGTGTTGGCGATCTTCCAGCCCTCGCCCCGCTGGCCGACGACGTTCGAGCGCGGAACGCGCACGTCGGTGAAGAAGACCTGGTTGAAGGAGTTCTCGCCGATGCTCCCGGACATGGTGCGCAGGCTCTGGACCTCGATGCCCGGCGTGTCCATAGGCAACAAGACGTAGCTGATCCCATCGTGTTTCTTGGCGTCGGGCTCGGTGCGGACGAGGATGAAGCACATCTGCGAGATGTCGGCGCTGCTCGTCCAGATCTTCTGCCCGTTGATCAGGAAGTCGTCGCCGTCCTCGCGGGCGGCCGTCTGCAGGCTCGCGAGGTCGCTGCCCGAGCCGGGCTCCGAGTAGCCTTGGCACCACATGATCTCACTGCGCATGGTGGGCGCGATGTAGCGCTGCTTCTGCTCCTCGGTGCCATGGGCCAGGAGCGTCGGCACGAGCATCGAGGGGCCCTGGGCCATCATGCCGCGCGGCACGCCGACCTTGTTGAACTCTTCGTCCATGATCACCGTCTCGAGCAGGTCGGGCTCGGCGCCGAAGCCGCCGTAGGCCTCGGGGATCGTGCGCGCCCAGTAGCCGTGCTCGATGAGCTTCGTCAGCCAGGCGACGCGCTCTTCCTTTCCACCACCGGGCCCCGCCGGCCGATGCTCGGCCAGGAAGCCTTGGACCTCCTTGCGGAAGGCGTCGTATCGGGCGTCGATCTCGAGATCCATCGATTCTCCTTGGGCCTATCGCTGCGGGCCGCGCGCGCCCGGGGCGGGCGGGTCCACGGGGCCGCCGGCAAAACACTGGGCGATTTCCATCCAGGCCGTCGCCACCGGGCCTGCGACCTCGAGCGGCGTGTCGGCCACGTTGCGGCCCTGGGTCACGACGCGGCAGAAGTCGACGGCGTCCCCGCGGACGCACTCGGCGTCGCTCGCTTCGTTCCACTCCCAGACCTCGCCCGACGGAGCGACGAGACGCACGTAGGGCGGCGCGCCGGGCACCTCCTGCTTCCGGTTGATGAAGGTCCAACCGAAGGTCTTCACGCCGATGGTCGCGATGTTCTTGATCCGGTCGGTGTGGGTGCGCGGCGCACCGACGAGATCGTAGATCTCCTGGCCGTGGGCCCAGGTCTCCATGTAGCGAGCCGTGGTGAACATCTGGATGCCCATGTCGGGGCCGAACCACGGGAGACGCACCTTCGGGTCGCTAGCCCCCAGCGCCTCGGCGAGGCCGTGGGCGGCTTCGCGCCAGGCCTCCAGCAGCGCCGGCGCATCGAGATCGGCGAAGCGTTCGCGTGCCATCTCCTTGTTCGTCCGACCCGCCGCAACGCCCTTGAAGATCGCTTCGCGTTCGGGCGCGAAGGCTTCTTCCCCGGCGAGCGAGCTGATCGAGACGAGATCGAAATAGTGGAGATGCGCAACCACGTCCCACGGCGACCACGTCATGAACTGCGTCTCGCGCTCCCAGTCTTCGGGCGCGAGCGTTCGCAGGAAGCCGTGAAGCTCATCCACCTCGTCGCGGAAATCGACGCAGACCTGCAACATGCCTACTCCGTGCCCCCCGTCGCCCAGGGGGGCTTCTCGCGCTTCAAGAAGGCCTTCATGCCGGCTGCGGCCTCTTCGCTCTTGAAGAGGCCCGCGGAAATTTTCTGGGTCGCCGCGAACGCCTCGCTCTGCTCCATCCCGGGGACGTCGTAGACGAGGTTCTTTGCGTGGCCGAGGGCCTCGGGCCCGCCGAGCTTGAGGTCGGCCACGACCTCGTCGACGGCGGCGTCGAGCTCGCCCGCCGGCACCGCGCGGCTGATCAGGCCGTACTCCGCGGCGCGCGTGGCCGGGAAGCGGTTGCCGCGCAGGAAGACCTCCATGGCATCGCCGTGACGCATCTTGGGCAGGCACACGACCGAGATCATCGCCGGCGCCACGCCGAGCCGGACCTCCGTGAAGCCGAACTTCACGTCGTCCTGGGCAATCGCGATGTCGAGGCTCGCCACGAGGCCGTTGCCGCCGCCGACGACATGGCCGCGGATCTTGCCGACCACGGGTGTCGGCGAGCGTTGGATCTGGGTGAGCAGCTCGGGAAGCCCGACCTTGGCGGCCTCCCCCTTTTCGGCGCCGGACTGCTGCTTCAGATTCGCACCGGCGCAGAACGTGTTGCCTTCGTTGGTGACGACCACGACCCGGACGTCGGGGCTGGCGTTGGCCTGGGTGAGGGCGTCGTGCAGGCCGTTCAAGACAGGGGCGCCGAGGGCGTTGCGGTTCTCGACGTCGGCGAGGGTGACGGTGAGGATTCCATCCGCGATCTCGGTCCGAACTGTGCCCATCGACGGTCGGCCTCCCTGCCCTCCGCAGCGCTCATCGTTCATCGAGGCGGAGGATAATTTCAGTTGAGTTTTGTTACCTGATCGCTTACCCCTATGTCAACACGCTTCCGGGCCCCACGCCCCGAACCCGATGGGAACGCCATGCAACCGAGCCTGCTCGCCCCGCCCGTCCGCTCCACCCTCGATGCCCGCACCCCGGAGTTCCAGGAGAACCGGGAGGTGATGCTGAAGAAGCTCGAGGAGATCGAGACGCTCCTCGACGAGGCCGAGCAAGGCGGCGGCGCCCGCCATCACGAACGGCTCGCCAAACGCGGCAAGCTCCCGGTGCGCGAGCGCATCGCGTTGGTGCTCGACCCGGACAGCCCCTTCCTCGAGCTCAGCTCGCTTGCGGCCTACAACTCGTCGTACACGATCGGCGGCGGCGCCGTGCTGGGCATCGGCGTCATCGCGGGGGTCGAGTGCGTGATCTTCGCCAACGACCCGACGGTGCTCGGCGGCGCGCTCACGCCCTACGTCGGCAAGAAGTGGATGCGCGCCCTCGAGATCGCACGCGACAACCACATGCCCTACGTGAGCTTCGTCGAGTCGGCCGGCGCCGACCTGCGGCGCAGCGGCGGCGGAGGCAAGAAGAAGGATGGCGACCGGAGCGCCGCCTCCACGCGCATCGAACACTTCGCCGAGAGCGGCCGGTTCTTCTACGAGATGATCGAACTCTCGAAGCTCGAGATCCCGACGGTCTGTGTCGTCTTCGGCTCCTCGACGGCGGGCGGCGCCTACCAGCCCGGCTTGTCGGACTACAACGTCGTAATCAAGGAACAGTCGAAGATCTTCCTCGCCGGCCCGCCGCTGGTGAAGATGGCCACCGGCGAAGACTCCGACGACGAGACCCTCGGCGGTGCCAAGATGCACGCCGAAATCTCCGGCCTGGCCGAATACTTCGCCGAAGATGAATCCGATGCCCTGAGGCAGTGCCGCGAGATCATGTCGCACCTGAATTGGCGCAAGGCCGGCCCGGAGCCTTCTCTGCGGGCCGACCCACCCAAGCTCGACCCCGAGGAACTGCTCGGGATCATCGACCCGGACCTCAAGCGCCCCGCCGAGATCCGCGATGTGATCGGCCGCATCGTGGACGGCTCGCGCTTCGAGGAGTTCAAGGCCCGCTACGGGCCCACGATGGTGTGCGGCTTCGCGTCGATCGAGGGCTACCCGGTCGGCATCCTCGGAAACAATGGCGTCATCTACCCGGACTCCTCCGAGAAGGCCGCCCACTTCGTTCAGCTCTGCAACCAGATCGACGTGCCGCTGCTCTTTCTCCAGAATCTCACCGGCTTCATCGTCGGCCGCGAATTCGAACAGGCCGGCATGATCAAGAAGGGCTCGCAGCTCATCAACGCGGTCACCAACTCGACGGTGCCTCACCTGACGGTGATCGTCGGCGCGTCCTACGGCGCCGGCACCTACGCCATGAGCGGCCGTGCCTTCAACAACCGCTTCACCTTCATCTGGCCCAGCGCGAAGATCGCGGTGATGGGCGGCAAGCAGATCGCCGGGGTCATGTCGATCGTTCGCCGCCGCCAGGCGGAGCGCAAGGGCGAACCCTTCGACGAGGAAGCGGACGCGGCGCTCCGCGAAGCCGTCGAGGAGGCCCAGGAGCGCGGCTCCGTGGCACTCGAGGCCAGCGGCGCGATCAGTGACGACGGCATCATCGACCCGCGCGACACCCGCACGGTCCTCGGGATCTGTCTTTCGATCGTGCGAAACACACCGATCGAAGGCACGGACGGATACGGAGTGTTTCGACTGTGACCCGTGAAGCAACCAAGATCCGGATCGGAGAATCGAACACCGTGTGCCACGGAGAATCGACCCTGTGATCTTCGACACCCTGCTCATTGCAAACCGAGGCGAGATCGCGCGGCGGGTCATCCGCAGCGCCCACGACATGGGCATCCGCTGCGTGGCGGTCTACGTCGACGCCGATGCCGACGCCCCCTTCGTGCGCGACGCCGACGAGGCGGTGCGGCTCGAGTCCGGATACCTGGACGGCGCGGCCATCCTCGAGGCGGCCCAGGCCACCGGCGCCGGGGCCATCCATCCGGGGTACGGCTTCCTCTCGGAGAACGCCGAGTTCGCTCGACAGGTCGGGGCCGCAGGCATCGCCTGGGTCGGGCCGTCGCCCGAAGCCATCACCGAGATGGGCGACAAGATCGCGGCGAAGGCCCTGGCCGAGAAGGCCCAGGTCCCCACCCTGCCCGGCTCGGAAGACGTGGGCGACGCCGAGACCGTGGGCTATCCGCTGCTCGTGAAGGCCGCGGCCGGCGGTGGCGGCAAGGGCATGCGCGTCGTCGCGTCTGCCACCGACCTCGACGAATCCATCGCCGCGGCGAAGCGCGAAGCTCTCGGCGGCTTCGGCGACGACCGGGTCTTCCTCGAGCGCTACGTCTCGCGGGCGCGCCACATCGAGATCCAGATCCTGGGCGACGCCCATGGCAACGTCGTGCACCTCGGCGAACGCGAGTGCTCGATCCAACGCCGACACCAGAAGATCCTGGAAGAGTCGCCCTCCCCGCGCGTGGACGACACGCTGCGCGCCGCCATGGGCGAGGCGGCGCTGCGGCTGGCTCGCGAACTCGACTACCAGTCCGCCGGCACGGTCGAGTTCTTGCTCGACGACGAGACGGGCGACTTCTTCTTCCTCGAGGTCAACACGCGCCTCCAGGTC
>JAFDDA010000054.1 GCA_019311105.1 Deltaproteobacteria bacterium | reverse complement strand
GGCGCACGCCTGTCGTAGGTGCGGCGAGTGACAAGGAGCAGCGCGCAGGCCAGCAGGAGTGCGGTGGTGGGTTCGGCCGCGGCGAGTTCGAAGTCGGGGATCGCGTTGATGAAGTTGCGGAGAGTCGGGTCTACCTCTTCGGGTTCCCCTGTGAGAAGAGGTCGGGGGTCATCTCCCTTAACACCCAGTATGTGGCCATGACCAGATCCCCTGCGACTCGACTCTCGGCTCGGGACCTACAGTAGGTCTTCAATCGAGTCACGAACTCCTCTAGGCCGACTCTAATAATACTCTCTTGCCTTTCTAGGATCTCGAAGACGTTCCCTAGAATTACCGTTGCCACGACTTCGGAAGGATTTTCCTTTTCAACGGCCTTCTTGGCCTCCATGACCGCCGCTTGGCTTACACGCATACCAGTAGTCAAGCCCAGGACCACCCCGTACTGACCCCCAGGGTCCAAGTCCATGAAGAATGTGCACTGACTGGAGTTCCTCTCGTCTGAACGAGCCTCTAGTCCGACGAGAGATGTCGCCAAGAAGGCGACCAGAACGAGGCGAAGCGAGACGAAGCGCATGGCGGTCCTCCTAGCGAGCGGCTGGCGGCCTACGGATTTCCCGAAGCCAGACAGCGGTCATCCTCTCGACCCTTCGCGCCCTTGTCGAGAGTGCAGTCCTGCTCCGACTGTCGCATCAGCGTCTCGTCGTTCCGCCAGTCTGCGCGCTTGCATGACCGACGGGCTCGCACCGTCTCGGTGACTGAGTGTATCCCGTCAGCAGAACTCGGACACACAGAGGCCCTGCATCCTCGAAATGTGGAGCGCGTCTGGGCGCGCGTGAGGCGGCGGGCCGCGAAGGAGAAGGTCCGCCCGCTCAAGCTCCATTGCACGCGCCACTCCTGGGCAACGTGGGCGCTCCAGGCCGGCAAGAACGTGCGCTGGGTGGCCGACGTGCTGGGCCACGCCGATCCGGCGCTCACCCTGCGCGTCTACGCCCACGCGATGCGAGACGAGGAAACCGACCTCTCGTTTGCGTCCTTCGACGCACCCGGACGGCCCTATACGGCCCCTCGCGATGACGAGGAAATCTACGAACCCGTAAGTGCTTGGAATGAATGGCACGCCGGGAGGGACTCGAACCCCCGACCCCCAGGTTCGAAGCCTGGTGCTCTATCCAGCTGAGCTACCGGCGCGTGCGGGGATTGGGTACCGCAGTCTGGGCCCGTGCTGCCACCCTCGCTCTGGCTATCCCTCGAGCGAATCCAGCGCTGCCCAGACGTCGGCGTTGGGCGGGAGGTCCGAGGGCTCCTGCGACTTGTAGAGGAAGCGGAGCGTGCCGCCTGGCGCTACGACGGCGATGCCCGGGAGCCGCAGCACGTCAGCGGCCGGGAGCGCCGCGCCCCGCATGTCGGCCTGGGCGACGAGTCGCAGCGTCTCGAGCGGTTCGGTCAGGAGCGAGCGGCCAAGTACGGTCCACCAATTGCCGCGGAGCATGCCGAAGGCCTGGTAGGCGGCGGCCTTCGGGTCACCCAGGATCGGGAAACCGATGCCCCAATTCTTGGCGTAGCCCGCGGCTTGCTCGCCCGTGCCCTGGCCGATGGCCAGCACGCGCGTGCCTCGCTCTTCGAACTCCGAGATCTCTTCTTGCACCTGGACCAGGTGCCGACGGCAGAAGGGTCAGCCGAAGTGGCGCAGGAAGACGAGCACCGTGGCGCGATCGCGCCAGGTGTTGGCCAGGGCGACATCCCGGTCGCCGCCGCCTTGGAGCGACACGTCCGGGGCCCGGGAACTCACGGCTTCGAGCGGCACGGTTGGCCTCCAGCGGGGGGGACGAACGTGGCACCCGCCTCGCGCCAACCATGATGGCGCGACCCGGCTGCGAGGCAAGCGCGGGGGGCGCGGTGCCGCGTGACGCAGGCCCTGGCTTCGGGGTAGGCTTGCCGGGCACCCTCCGAAGGAGTCGGCAATGCCGCAGCCTCTCCATTTTCAGACGGCCACGGAGTTGGTCGGGCGCCTCCGCGCCGGCGAGCTCTCTGCCAGCGAGCTGCTCGAACACCAGATCGCTCGCATCGAAGCCCTCGACGGGCAACTGAATGCCGTCGTGGCCCGTGACTTCGATCGCGCCCGCGTAAAGGCGCGCGCCGCCGATGCCGAGCTCGCCGCGGGGGGCTCCGACAAGCCGCTGCTCGGTCTGCCGGTCACCCTCAAGGATGTGTTCGAGACCGAGGGGCTCGTGACCACCTGCGGCGCCCCCGAGCTGGCCGCCCACGTTCCCACACGGAACGCCGACGTCGTGCAGCGCTTCGTCGACGCCGGGGCGATCGTCATCGGAAAGACGAACGTCCCGCTCTGGGCGGGCGACTGCCAATCTTTCAACGAGGTCTACGGCACGACGAACAACCCGTGGGACGTGGCGCGAAGCCCGGGCGGCTCGTCGGGTGGCGCGGCGGCGTCGCTTGCGGCGGGTTTCACGCCCCTCGAGATCGGGAGCGACATCGGCGGCTCGATCCGCAACCCCTCGCACTTCTGCGGCGTCTTCGGGCACAAGCCGACCTGGGGCGTCATCTCCGACCGCGGCCACATCCCCGGCCCGCCCGGGCAGCTGGCCGAGACCGACCTGAACGCGGTGGGCCCGATGGCGCGCAGCGCCGCCGACCTCGCGCTCGGCCTCGACGTGCTCGTCGGGCCGCGCGACCTCGGTGCGTCGGGCGAGCGCGGAGGCTGGCGCCTCGACCTGCCCGCTGCGCGTGCTTCGCGCCCGGCAGGCCTGCGCGTCGCCGCATGGCTCGACGATCCGTTCTCGCCGGTCGATGGCGATTGTCGAACCGCGCTCGAAGCCACGGCCGATCGGCTCGAGCAGGACGGTGCGAAGGTCGACCGCGCGGCGCGCCCCGAGTTCGACTTCGCCCATGCCTATGAGACCTACTTGATGATGCTCCTGCCGGTGATTGCGGCCGGATTCCCCAAGGAGCTGATCGATTCGATGCAGTCTGCCGTCGCGGGCCTCGGTGACGACCGCAGCATGCCGGCCCTCCAGATCCGCGGCTCGGTCCTCTCGCATCGCGATTGGATCTTCCACGATGAGGCGCGTCAGCAGATTGCCGCGGCGTGGCGGCGCTTCTTCCTCGACTTCGACCTGCTGCTCCTGCCGGTCCACCCCCGTGCGGCGTTCCCACACGATCAACGGCCGAGCTTCCACGACCGCACGCTCACCGTGAACGGCCGCGAGGAGCCCTATCTCGACTTCTTGAAGTGGGTGAGCCTGCCGACCCTCGTCGGGTTGCCCTCGACCGTCGCGCCCGTGGGTCGCACGCCGGAGGGGCTGCCGGTCGGCGTGCAGATCGTCGGGGCGCGCTTCGAGGACCGCTCGACCGTCGAAGCCGCCTCCTGGCTGGGCGAGTTCACGCCGCCGCCCGACTTCGTATGATCGACGTCGACGCACAGCCCAAGATTCGGCTCTTCCGCGAAGGCCTCGGCCTCCACCCTTGGAGGGAGCGCTACCGGCAAGCGATGATCGCGATCCGGGGCCAGGAGGATGTGCCGCCGAGCCTCTTCGACCTCTCGAGCTTGAAGCAGTTGAAGCCCCGCATCGCGTTCCCCCTCTGGCGCGGGCGCTTCTTCGTGCTGCGGCGCGCGATCGTGACGAACCTCTTCAATCATCGGCAGACGCCGATTGAACTCGGCTGGTCGGTGAAGAAGACCCAGGTGCTCGACTTCCGCGGCCGCGACCTCACCTACGACAGCCACAACGGCACGGACTTCTCGATTCCCGTGGGTACGCCCGTGCTGGCCGCGGCGCCGGGCCACGTCGTCCGCGTGGTGAGCGAGTTCAACCGCGGCGGGTTGAAGATCTTCATCGACCACGGCGAAGGCCTGATGACGACGTCTGCGCACCTGGCGCGCGCGCTCGTGAAGGAGGGGCAAGTCGTCGCGCGCGGCGAACCCATCGCGCTCTCGGGCTACAGTGGCCTCGACGCGTTGGTGACCTTCCCCTTCGGGACACCCCACGTCCACTTCAACACCTGGCTCGACGGCGAGCCCGTCGATCCGTTCCCGCATGAGAGCGAGGCCTCCCTCTGGCGCGCCGGCGCGCTGCCCGAGCCCATGGGCGCCGCACCGGAGGAAGTGTTCGCTCCGTCGGTCTACTCCGAGGAGGGCGTCGCCGCGGCCATCGCTGCTTGTAAGACGGCCTCGAGCCGCGAGACGCTGGGAAAGATCGAGCCGCTCTCCATCCGCGCGGGCCATACCGTCGCCGAGATGAACTACTACCCGACGCGTTTCCCGGAGCGACCGAAGGTCTACGCCGACTCCCACCCGCGCACGCCGCGCCTCGACCTCCCCTTCTCGGCCAGCGCCTTCGACGGCGTCGTCTTCGCAGACGATCTCTAAGCGGGGCTCAGGCTTGGGCGCCAGGATGCCGATTCCATTCGGGAATCGGGTGGGGAGCCAGGGGGCCGCGGCGGCGGGAACCGGTATCCTCCGCCGCCACGGAGGCGCCGGCCCAGTTGAGTTCCCCCAGGCCCACGGTCGGAGATCGTGATCGTCAGCTCGATGGGCTGCGTGGCTTCGCGATGATCGGCGTGCTGATCTTCCACGCCACCTACTTCCAGGGCGCCGAAGGCCTTTGGGGCCGCATCGCGCTGACGCTCCCGTCCTTCATGTGGTCGGGCCTCGATCTCTTCTTCCTGCTCTCGGGCTTCCTGATCACGCGCATCCTGATCAAGCACAAGGATGCGACCAACTACTTCAAGGTCTTCTACATCCGCCGCGTCGCGCGGATCTTCCCGCTCTACTACTTCTTGCTCTTCGTCTGCTTCCTCGTGGTCCCGATGTTCGATACGGGCCGCTGGAACGACTTCTGGACGATGCCGGACCGCGGCAACCCCTGGTACTACTGGCTCTACGTCAGCAACTGGATGAACGCCTTCGACGGGAACTTCCGCCACCACTTCCTCTCGGTGACGTGGTCGCTCTCGGTGGAGGAGCAGTTCTATCTGATCTGGCCGCTCGTCGTGTATCGCCTGCGCACGGCAACCCTCGGACGGGTCTGCATGGGGCTCGTGATCACCGCCTTCGTCTTGCGCACGGTCGGCGTTCTGAATGGCTGGAACCCGCTCGCGATCTACGTGCTCACTCCCATGCGCATGGATACGCTTCTGATGGGTGGCTGGATCGCGGTGCGCGCCCACCAGGACGGGGGCTTCGAGCGGCTGTTCGCGCTGGCCCGCCGGGTCGGGCCAATCGCCATCCTCATCTCGCTCTCGATTGCCCTCGCCCACCAGATCGATCCGACCTGGATGATGCCCGTCCCAAACAAACTGCTGATCCACCCGCTCATGCAGACCGTTGGCTTCACGACGGACGTGCTGGCCTATGGCTCGTTGTTGGTGTGGATCATGACCTCGGAGCCGGGCGGTCGCGCGCGACGCTTCTTCGAAAGCGGCTTCCTCGTCGCCTACGGGAAGTACAGCTATTCGATCTACCTCGTTCACCTGCCCGTCATCTTCTTCTGGACGTTCAACGTGCAGAGCCCGGCCGACGAGAGCATGCCCTTCGTTCTGCGACAACTCGGGCGCTACGTCTTCATCATGATCATGCCGATGCTCGTCGCCCAGGCGACATGGCGGGTCATCGAGGAGCCGCTGCTGAATCTGCGGCGCTACTTCCCCTACGACCATGGCCCGCGATCGGGCGCGGGCGATGGCGAGCGTGCCAAGGCCTAGTCGCTCGCGTGGCTACTCGATCGAGCGGGCTGCGGGGTCGGGGTCGAGAGCGCCGTAGCCGACGAGGCGGGCTTCGAGGGCGCGCTGCTGTGCGGCCGGGGCGTTCTTCTTGGCAACCTTGATGGCGTGGAGCGCGGCGCGCTCGGCCTGGGCCGGGCGGCCCGCGAGGGCGTGGGCGTGGGCGAGGGTTTCGTAGCCCTCGATGCGCCCGGGCATCTCCTGTACGACGCGGCGAGCGAGCAACACGACCTGGTTGGCCGTCTTCGTATCGACCTCGGGGAGCGCGAGCAGCAGGCTCGCGATTCGGTGGGCGATCCAGGCAGGCGGGTTCGGGTTCTTTGCGAGCGCGCGGCGGAAGGCGTCGAGGGCCTCGCCGTCCTGCCCCGCGTTCTGGAGCTCGACGCCATACTTCATCCACAACGTTGGCGTGTCGTAGCCGAAGGTCGAGAGGCTCTTGGCGGCGAGCCGGAGTGTTGGGAGGCTGACCTTCGGGTTGCTCACGAGCTGTGCGAAGCCGATCATCTGGAGCTGGATGAGCAGGATGGCCGCCCCCACGGTGAACAGGGCGGGTTTCAGCCAGGAGCGGCGCCGCCCCTCGCCTTCTTCCTCTTCGTCGGGCGCAACGTCGGCGATGAGCGCGCGGGCGACGCGGCCGTCGTTCAGTTTCCAGATCGCCCCGTCGAGGATGAAGTGGTGGAGGTTGATGACCGAGAACCCGAGCACGGCGGCGGCGGCGCTGAAGGGCGCGGCGGGCCCGAGCAACGAAGGCGCGAACAGGAATATCGGCAGATATAGCGCGCACCCCGCCAGCAAGGCCTTGCCGACGAAGGGCATCGGGCGCTGGCTGTTGTCGGCTTTGCCGGCGTAGTAGGAAGTCACCCAGAGATATTGGATGCTGTGGGCCGCCGAGATCCAGACGGCGAGGAACGGGACCTCGCCGGCCCCGATCGAAAAGAATCGGTTCGTGGCCAGGATCGCCGGGATCGTGAACCAGAGCGCCTGGGATCCGATCAGTAGCCACACCGGGCCCTGCCGTGAGAACGGGAGCGCCCCACGCAGACGCCACGCCACCACGCCGAGGCAAGCGAGGTAGGCCGGCAGCAGGATCTCGCCGATGAGCGCGGTCAGGCCTTGGGGGATCCCGAGCGTGAGGATGCGCAGCGTCCCGGTGTCGTCCGCGGCGCGCTGCGAATAGGGCAGCGACCCGCCGAGCATGTGGATCCACACAATCGCGAGAGCTGCCGACAAGACGAAGCTCACGTAGAGCGGCCGCTTGAGCGCGGGCTCCATTTCGACGCCGGCGCGGCGGATGTACATCACGACGAGCCCGTAGTTCTGGCCCGAGACGTGCCACGGGTTCCACGTCACGTAGAGGGTCAGGAGGAGCGCGCCCACGGTCACGTTGTAGAGCCCACCGACGAAGCCGATGAGCAGGGCCGCCGTGATCCACACCGTGAAGAAGGCGTACCTGCGCCGGTCTTGGCGCTGGGCGTAGACGCGCAGGATGGTGGCGCCGTAGTGGGGCGTGCCGAGCAGGATGTTCACCCCGCCGACGATCCCGACGGGGACGAGCCAGTGATCGAAACGACCGAAAGCGAGATAGAGGACGGGGACGCTGATCAGAAAGAGCAGCCCGTAGCCGAAGAGCGAATCGACCGACGGCCCGAAGAGCCAGGCTCTGCCTGCGGACGGCACGACTGCCGTCGGGCCTGCCGGGGGTGCTGCAACACTCATCTAGACCCCTCGCTCAGCCCGTTCTCCAACGAACCGTGTTTATAGTAACCCGCTCCCACCGCGGTCTCCACGGCTGCATGCGTGCAAGCAGGGGTTGTGCAACTGTCATTTCAGCCGCGCCTGCAGGGCGGCGGTGATGGATTCGCCGCGCTCGTGGGGCGGCAGCCTGCGCGCGATCTCGACGGCCCGCTTTGCCCGGGCCGGGGCCTTCGGTCCGGCGAGCACCGGGGCGAGGGTTTCCAATGCACCCCATGCGAGGTCGGGCTCGCGGGCTGCTTGCGCCGCGCCGGCCCGCGCGAGGAAGTCGTCAGCGTTCCCACTCACCTGCAGCACCCGTGTGTTGAAGGCCAACGCCTCCGCGCCGTGTTGCGCGCTGCCGCTCTCGACGCGCCATGCGATACGAAGTCTCAGTGCATCCACGTACAGCAGGTCGCCGGGTTTCCAGGCCGCGAGGTCGGGCTCGAGCTCGCGGATCGCCGCCGCGTCGCCGGCTTCGGCCAGGCGCCAGCCGTCGACCATGGCGCGTTCGCGTCGCGTGAGCCCGGTGATGGGCTCCGAACCCCAACGCTCTGTGATCATGAGGCCCGCGCGGGCATCGGCGTGGCCCGGGTCGAGTTCGAGTGCGCGCCGGAAGTTCTTGGCTGCGGCCTCCGCCGTGCGTCCGGAAAGCATGGTGAAGCCCGCACCCGTTGCATGGTCGGCGCCGCGGGTCTTCGTCACCAGATCGCGCGCCCGCGCTGGCTGCCCGCTGACGTTCAAGCGCCGGACGAGGGGTGCGATCTCGAGCTGGCTCATCCGACTCGCCAAGGGGTCGCGGTTTCGCAGGATCGGGTTGATCCAGTCGAACCGGCGGTTCCCACCGAACGCCACCGTGGCGAGCCGGTTGTGATCGTCGGTGTTGATCGGGGCGCCCCGCGCGAGGTCACGGGCCCCTTTGGTGTCGAGCACCATCGCGGGCGCCGCATCCTCGGCACGATAGAGCCCCTCCCGCGCGAAGCTCTCCGGCGCGGCCGCGATCGCCGCCTCGACGTGGTCGAGCACGCCGACCGGCTGCTCCGAGCCCACGAACAGCAGGGCGTTGGGCACGGGGCGATAGACCTCGAGGTGCGGGAAGACGTCGAGGAGCGTCGCCAACAGCGTGCGCAGCAGGAACTCGTCCAGGAAGCCGACGCCGATCCACTGGGTGAAAACGCCGCCCTCGACGAGGTGGCCGCGCACCAGTTCGAAGAACTCGCGTGTATAGAGATGGGAGGCACCGGACGTCCAAGGGTGGGAGGGCTGCGAGACGATTGCGTCGTAGCGTTTGCTCGCCAGGGTCAGAGCGCCGCGGGCGTCGCCGAGTTTGAGCGTGACGCGCGCCTCGTCGAGGGGCTCGCCGCCGCGACGCGCCGGCACCCGGCGGTTCGCCGTGACGACCTCGGGCTCGAGTTCGATCACGTCGACCCGGGCCACGGAGCTCGGCACGGCGGAGAGCGTGTTTCCACCCCCGAGGCCGATGATCAGCATGTCCTTCGTATCGGGCCGCGCCATCACGGGGACCATCGAGAGCCAGTGCACCTCGGAGAAGCGGGTCGGCGGGACCTCGGGCAGCTCGATGGCCGACTCGGGCAACCCATTGGTGGCAACGCGATAGGTCGAGCCGTTCTTCATCAGCGTGACCGTCGCCGACCGGCCGACGCCGAGGTAGACGATCTCACCGAGGAAGGGCTTCCCGGCGAGGACGGAGTTGTGCAGCAGACCCCAGGGTGGCGAGTGGGGCACGACGATCGCAGCAACGAGCCCGGCGACGGCCAGGCCCGCGAGGGGCGCCCGCCGCGGGGTGGCGAGCATCGCCACCCCCGCCGCGAGCGCGAAGTTCAAGCCGACCCCCAGCGCCATCGTGCCTTCCAGGCCGAGCCAAGGGAGGAACAGGAACCCCGCAAGGGTCGCGCCGGCGATCGAGCCCACGGTGTTCCACGCGTAGACGCGCGCGCTCACCTGGGCCGCATCCTCGGCCCGGCGCGCGAAGAGACGCACGGCGAACGGGAAGGTCGCGCCGATGCAGAGCGTGAACGGCAGCAGGAAGGCGCCAGCCAGGAAGATCCCGGGCGCAGGCGTTCGAGCCGTGGCGCCGATGGTGCCGGCGAGAACGGGGAGCTGGTCGGCGAAGACGAAGGCGAGCCAGGCGAACACGGCGGTCCCGAGCTGGGCGAGGACGAAGCCCAGCGCCGCCTCGGCCCGCGTCCGTGCGAAACGAGCTGCCACCGCACTGCCCAGCGCGATGCCGAGCAGGAAGCTCGCGAGCATGGTGGCGAAGGCATGCGTGCTCCCGCCGAGCACCTGGCCCAGCATGCGCGTCCACAGCACCTCGTAGGCGAAGGACACGGCGCCCGAGATCGTCATGAAGGGCAAGATCCAGTGGAAACGCGCCGGGGCCCCTTCGCCCGAAGCGGCCGGCGCCGCACCGGCGCGCGCCAGCAGCGCGGCTGCCAGGAAGACGCCGACGTTGCTCACCGCACCCAGGTAGACCGTCTTGCGCAGGCCCAGCTCCGGGAGCAGGAAGAAGGCCGCGCAGAGCGTCCCTACGATCGCGCCCGCGGTGTTGATCGCGTAGAGCGTCCCGACCCGAGGCCCGATCTGTTCGTCGTGGTGAACGGCGTGCCGCGCGAGCAGCGGAAGCGTCGCGCCCATGAGGGCCGTGCAGGGAACGAGCACGACGAAAGTCCCCGCCAGGTGGAAGAGCGCCGTGGTCAGGCCGAGGGTCTCGGGCGGCGCGTCGAGCCCTCCGAGCGCCGACAGATAGACCGCCCGGACGCTTCGAATGCCGAAGGGCACTGCCAGCGCAAAGAGGGCGATCAACAGTTCGAGCACGCCATAGGCCAGCACCGGCCGCTCGATGCGCGCGGCGAGCCGGCCCGCCACCGCAGCGCCGAGCGCCAGCCCCGCCATATAGGCGGACAGCACAGCTGCGATCGCTAGCTCGGACGTCCCGAAGACGAACGAGAACTCTCGCGTCCACGCCGTCTGGTAGAGCAACGCGGCGAACCCCGAGAGGAAGAAGCAGGCGAGAAGCAGCCCGAAGCGCGTCCGGTCGGAGGTCATCGAAGAGGTGGTTCCATCTTTGGAAGGCTCCCCTCCGAGCCACCCGCCGAGGCTCAAAAGGCGAACCTGGGAGTGTACCGGGCCTCTGCCGGTGGCGGCGGGTGGAAGCACCCCGACCGACGCCTCCCAGCCGAGAGCCGCCCGGCCGGCAACCCACCGGCAGGAGCGGCGCAGAAGGGCGCGCCCGCGTGATAGGCTACGCCGATGTGCGACACGCTTCTCGCGGCCGCCAGCGAGACCACGGACGGGGCCGTGGTCTTTGCCAAGAACAGCGACCGCAAGGACGGCGAAGCGCAGCCCTTCCTCCAGTTCCCCGCCGCCAGCCATCCGCCGGGCTCGACCGTGTGCTGCACCCACGCGTCGGCGCCCCAGGTCTCGGAGACCTACGCCGTCATGGGCCACTCGCCCTGGTGGGTCTGGGGCTTCGAGCAGGGCGTCAACGAGCACCGGGTCGCCATCGGAAACCTGACGGTCTTTTCGCGCGAGCCCGTGGAGGAAGAGCCGGGGCTGATCGGCATGGACCTCGTGCGTCTCGGGCTCGAGCGGGGCCGCACCGCTCGAGAAGCGCTCGAGGTGATCGCCGCGCTGCTCGAGGCACATGGCCAGGGTGGCGCCGCGCTCGCGCCCGACGCGGCGGGCTACCACAATGCCTTCGCCTTGGCCGACCCTTCGGGCTGCTGGCTGCTCGAGACTTCGGGCCGTCATTGGGCGGCCCGTCAGGTCACCCTCGAATCCCATTCGAACCACATGTCCATCGGCGACGATTGGGACATCTCGAGCCGCACGCTCGAAGGCTTCGCGCGATCCTCGGGCTGGTGGCAGCGCTCCGACCGCATCGACGTGGCGCGCGCTTTCCGCAACCCGCACGTCCCGGGCCGGATCTCCGAGGGGCGCCTGCGCCGGGCCCGCGAGCTGCTGATGCGGCGCAGTGGGCGGATCGACTCGGGCGTGATGCGCGACTTCCTCCGGGATCACCTGGCCGGCGGCCCCGTGCGGCTCCCCGGCACCACGCCCGACGACGAGCCCTATTACACGCTCTGCATGCACAGCGAGCCCGTCGGGACGACGACCGCAAGCCTGGTGGCCTCGCTCACGCCGGCTGGGGGCGACGGGGCCGCGCCGTGGCCGGTCTGGATCTCCTTCGGCACGCCGTGCACCGGGGTCTTCCTCCCGGTCTACGTCGAGGGCGTCTTGCCCGACGTGATGGCGCGCGGCGGCGAAACCCCCGAGGCCGACTCCGCGTGGTGGAGTTTCAAACGCCTTCAGGACGCGGCATCGGCGGAATTCGCCACCCGCACGCCGCTCTTGCGCGAGGGTTGGGCGGGTTTCGAACACCGGGTCGAAGAGGAGAGGCAAGCCGTCGAGCGCGCGGCCGCTGAGGCGTCGCTGGCCGGTCGGGCGGACGACGCCTGCGAGTTGCTCTCGGATTTCATGGGACGCACGGTGAAAGAAGCGATGTTGCAAGCCGATGCGCTGGCAGAGGCGATCTCGAACTGATCGCGATCTCAGCGAGTGCGGGTCAACGCCTCAGGCGCTGCGCGCGGGAGCGATCGCGGGCCGTCGCACGCTGTGCGCGCGCGGGAAGTAATCTTCACGCACGTCCCACGGCACGCCGAGCGCTGCAAGCAATCGCCGTTTGGTCGATTGCCGACACGGGCGTCCCTTCTCGACAGCGTGCACCGTGCGCGGCGAAACGCCCGCCTTGTCGGCGAGTTCTGTCTGGGTCCAGCCCACGGCCTGACGGGCGGCGCGGATTCGATTCATCAGCCACAAACCTCGGTGAACGCTGGGCATTTTACATCCAACGGCCGGGTACTTGAAGCGGCCTGGCACCCCCAATCTGAGGTTGCCCCCGGGGGATCCTGGGTCGTGTCAGGCGGCGCCCTAGCGCAGGGTCATGGGATAGAAGGAGGAGTCGGGCATCACCATGGCGACGGTGGTCGAGGCCCCCATGTCGCCCACCACGGGCGCCCAATCCTGGGCCGTCACCGAGAGGGCCAAGACCAGGCCCACCATGGCCAGAGCGCTGGCGGCCGGGATGGGCCCATAGGGCGAGCGCGGGACCGGCTCCACCCCCCAGCGGACCAGGGTCGCCAGCCGGCCGCTGGCCTCCCCAGCCGGCTCCAGCCCCACGGCTCCCAGCGGGAAGAGCATGCGAGGCATCTGGGCGAGCAGGGCCTCCGAGCGCTCGAGTCGCCGGAGCCGCCTCGAGCACGCGCCACAGCGGCCGACGTGGGCCGAGAGCCGGGCCCGATCGCGAGCCGGGGTCTCGGCGTCGAGCAGTTCGGGCAGCCGCCGCGCGGCGCGCCAGTGTTGAATGAGGTCCATCATCGATCCTCCTCGAGCTCGGAGAGCATCGGGCCCATCTCACGGGCCAGCTCGTTGCGACCTCGGCGAAGCCAGGTGCCGACGGTCGCGACGGGGATGCTCTCCCGGCGCGCAATCTCGACGTTCGAAAGCCCCCACACGATTCGCATGACCAGCACACGACGGTGTCGGGGCTTCACCTTCAACAGCGCCCGGGCCACGCCCGCGAGGATCTCACCCTCGAGGATCTGACCTTCGGGGCTTTCCGTGTGGGCCGGGAACGGGCGGCGCGCTTCGACGGGGGTGGCTTCGAGTGCGAGTTGTCGCTGAAGGCGTTCCCGCCGCTTGCGCGAACGAAGCACGTTCACCGAAGCGTTGACGGCGGCGCGGTAGAGGTAGGTCCAGATGCTCGACTCACCGCGGAACTGGGTCTGGGGCAGACGCAGGAAGATGCGTTGCACCACGTCCTCGGCGTCCGCCTGGTTGCCGAGGATGCGGTAGGCGATCGCTTCGAGTCGGATGCGATAGCGGCCATGGAGGGTCGCCAGGGAGTCCGGGCTTCCCTCGAAAGTCCAGTCGCTGGCGCGGCCTTGCGGCCAGGCGGTCTCGGCAGGCGTTCCCACGGGTTGGCTCCCCACGACTTCCCCCATTATGTCCGACGCGCGCAGCCCCGGTGGGGATTCAAACCGTCGCACCCGGGCCCCGGAGTTCAACGCGTCTCGGCCCGGAGCCCGCTGAAAACGCTCGTGAATTCCGCTCCCGACGGGCCCGACGCCTCTGGTAGGGTCATCCCCATGAGCCGACGCCCCAGCCCCCCCGTGGACGCCCATGCCCGCGCGATCTACGAGGCCGCGCCCCTCGGCATCGGGCTCTGCGACCGCTCGCTGCGTTTCTCGTTCGCAAATCGGATGCTCGAGCAGGCCTTCGGCTACGGCGAGAGCGAGCTGCGCCGGCTCACGCTCGTCGACCTCGCCCATCCGGAAGACGCAGCGACCCTCGTGCGACTGGCCCGTGAGTTGCCCGACGAACCCGGGCAGCCGACCCGCACGGAGTGCCGTTTCGTCCGTCGAGACGGCCGCGTCGTGTGGTGCCGGACGAGCCTCTCGCGGCTTCCGGACGCCGGCGACGACCCCCAGATGGTCGTGGCCGTGGACGACGTTTCCGAGCAGCGCCGGGCGGAGCAGAAGATTCGCGAAAGCGAGCGGCTGGTCGCGGTGGGCACGCTCTCGGCGGGCATCGCCCACGAGATCAACAACCCGGTCGGTTCCGTACTCGCCTCGGCCCAGTACGCGCTCATGGTGATGGACGATGCCGATGGCGCGGAGAAGGTGGCCGAGTCGCTGCGCAACATCGAGGCGGAGGCGCGCCGCTGCGGGCAGATCGTGAAGAGCGTCCTGAAGTTCGCGCGGGAAGAGACGACTGAGCGTTGGCCGGCGGATCTGAACCGCATCGTCGGGCAGGCGCGCGACCACTCCATGGAGATGACGCGCCGCTACGGCGCGACCCTCGATCTCGAACTCGCGCCCGACCTCCCCGAGGTGCTCGCCAACCCGACCGAGATGGAGCAGCTGCTCGCGAACCTGATTCGCAACGCCCTCCAAGCCGGCGGGTACGGCATCCATGTCGTGGTCCGCACGGTGGCGCGCGCCGATCAGGTGTGGCTGGCGGTCATCGACGACGGGCCCGGCATGCCGCCTGAGGTGCGCGAGCAGATCTTCGACCCCTTCTTCACGACTCGTGAGGCCAGCGGGGGAACCGGTCTGGGCCTCTCCATGGTGCACGGCATCGTTTCGGGCCACGGCGGGACGATTTCCGTCCACAGCGAGCCCGGCAGCGGCACCGAGATCCGGATCGAGCTGCCCGCGCACACGTCGGCCGCCGGCGAGGGGGGCTAGGGGTGGCGCGCGTGCTCGTGGTGGAAGACGAGGAACGCTACCGCGAGGTCGTGTGCCGCTACCTCACGCTGCAAGGGCACGAGGTCCACGACACGGCCGATGCCGAGCGCGCCATCGTGCTCGGCCTCGAACACCAGCCCGATGCTTTGGTGGCGGATTGGATGCTGCGCAACTCCGTCCACGGCCTGCACGTGGCCGAGGCGCTGCGCGTCGCCGACCCCGGCCTTCACACCGTCGTGGTGACGGGCTTCCCGGCCAGCGACGTCACCGTGGACGCCGCGCGTGTTGGGATCTCGGAGATTCTCGAGAAGCCCTTCGACGTCGAAGCCCTGGGCCGGGCCGTCGTACACGCGGCCGTTGCGCCCGACGCCGGGCCGGATGGCGAGGAGGAGGTGGTCGGGCTGCTGCTCGTCGACGCCAGCGGCGCGATCGTGCGTGGCAACCGGGCGGCCAGCACGTTGTTGGCCGAGTTGCCCGGCGGCGCCGCGGCAGCGCGCATGTCGGAGGTCGTTTCCGAAGCGCGGCTCGCCGAAGCCGCGACGGGTTGGATCGAGGCCCCGACCGAGTCGGGCGGTCTGTGGCTCCGCGTGCGGAAACTCGACTCGGTGACGGTCGTGCTGCTCTGTGCCGGCTCGCAGGGCTGGCGCCGCGAAGACCCCCGTGTTCGCATGCTGCTCGGCCTGCCCCTGGGTGGGGCGATCGACGGCGTATTCCGTGATGCCATGCTGCTGGTGGACGACTCTGCCTCGGTTCGAGACACCTTCGTGGCACAGCTCGCTCACCGCCGCTGTTCGGCCCGGGCCGCCGGGCGTCACGGGGATGCCCTCGACCTGTTTCGCGCCGATCCGACGATCCGCGTCGTGATCCTCGACTGGGCGATGCCCGGCGAAGACCTCCGCAACACCGTCGCGCAGCTGCGCGAGATCCGGCCGGAAGTCCGTCTGGTCGGCACGAGCGGGGGGGATCGCACTGCCGAGTTCGCCGAACTCGGGATCGGCGACTTCTTGTTGAAGCCCTGGACCGTCGCCGGCGAGCTGGCGACCTTGCTGGGCGACGAAGTATCCTCACGAGGCGAGTAAACCTCCGGGAGTGAACGCCATGACCGAGGCCCAGGCCCAGCCGCACCGCGTCCTGCTCGTGGACGACGAGGAAGTCTTCGCCGACACCACGAGTCGGATGCTCGACAAGCACGGCTACGAGGTCGAGACCGCTCACGATGCCAGCGAGGCGCGCGAGCTGCTCGACCGCCACGACTTCGACTGCGTCATCTCCGACGTCCGGATGCCCGGGAACACACGTTTCGAGTTCATCGAAAACCTGGCAGGCAGCGATGACGCCCCGCCGCTCGTGGTGATCACTGCCCACCCCTCCGTGGACACCGCGTTGAAGTCGCTGGATCTGCGCATCTCGTCCTATCTGGTGAAGCCGGTGGAGATCGACGACCTGCTCGAACGCGTCGAGCAGGCGATCCGCGAGGAGCGCGTGCGGCGCGCCGCCGACAGTGCTCTGGTGGCCCTCGGGGCGGAGCCCGCCGCGCAAACGACCTCGCCGGCTCGCCTCGACCCGCGCACCGAGGAGCGGCTCGCCTCGCTTTCGCCGAGGGAGGGTGAGGTGCTGCGCCACCTGCTCGAGGGCTACCGCGTGGGCACCATCGCGCGAAAGCTCTTCATCTCGCCCCACACGGTGCGAAACCACCTGAAGAAGATCTTCGCCAAGCTCGAAGTGCGTTCTCAGACCGAGCTCATGGAGAAGCTGAAGCCCTAGCCGCTCGCTCGACGCCGGCGCGTCGCGTATGGCCTAGGCGCTGTGGGCCAATGGGCCTTCGCGGCTCGGGCGGCTGGGCGTGGCCTCGCGGTCGAGCAGGCCACGCGCGGTGGCGGGCACATGACCGAGCAGCAGGAAGCGGCAGGTTTGCCCGCAGGTCGCCTCGAGCCGGAAGGGCGCGGGCGCACGCAACGAAAGCACGTCGCCGGGTTCGAGCCGCCACTGCGTCGCCTGCCGGGTCAACTCCACCGAGCCCTCTTCGCAAACGACCAGGACATCGCCGTCCGCTCGCAGCGTGGCGGCGCCCCGCTCGGGTGCGAGCTGGATGCGCCAGCCGCGAGCCTCGCGTTCGGGGTCACCCAGGGGGGCAGCCAACACGCCGCGGTCGATTTCGGTAACGGCGTCCTGGCGCCGGTGCAGGAGCGCCGTCGGCTCCGGGTCTTCGTCGAGGAAATCGGTCACCGGGCGGTCGAGACCCTGGGAGATCTTGAACAGCACCGAGACCGTCGGGATCGTCTTTCGCACCTCGATCTTGTGGATCGTGCTGGCGGCGACGCCGCTGCGCTCGGCAAGCTGTTGCAAGGTGAGGCCCGCCTCGCTCCGCCAGCGGCGGAGACGGGAGGCCAATCGTTCGAGACAACGCTCTGCGTCCAACGGGGCACCCTCCTTTTGGGGGGGCGGGAGGCCCATCTCTCACCCTGAGTGTCCCAGCCGTCACCGTAGGGTGTCAAGCGGCTGGGCGGCTTCGCGATCGTCTCCTACCCCACACATTGGGTGTCCACGCGCCCCTCCGCGGTTCCCTGTCGGGCGCTTGGACGCCTTGTTGCGTGGCATCTGCATGCGGGCAGAAAAAACAAACGAACCGTCGGTGCAGTTCCATCCCCCCTGGTAGCGGCCCGTGAGCCGTGGGAACCTCGGCTCCCTGCGCCCATGCAGACGAGGAGTGACATGAGCGACGAACGCGTCGAGGAGTTGAACGAGTTCGCCCGGGAACGACATCCCGGCATGGTCGGGGTCGAGATCCTGACCTGCGAACCGGAGGAGGTGACGGGCCGTCTCGACGTGCGGGGTGAACTCGTCGCGGGCACGGGCTTCCTGTGGGCGCCCGTGGTCGTGACCCTCGCCGATTGGCTCGTCGCCTGTGGCACGCCGCTCCACATGGAGCCCGACGATCTGTTCACGACTCTCGAGTTCAAGAGCAACTTCCTCGGCACCGTGCGCGAGGGCGGCGCCATCCGTGGCTGCGCGCGCCCGGCCCACGTGGGTCGGACCACACAGGTGTGGGACGTGGAGGTCACGGATGAAGCGACGGGCCGGACGATCGCGCTCTTTCGCGGCACGCAGATGATCCTGCGCGGCCGCCGCCAGGCGCCGGTCTCGACCTAGAACCCATCTCATAAACCCCTCGGTCGCCAGGCACTCGCCTTCGCCCCGATCTCTGCGTTGCGAAATCTCGCCGTGGCTGGCCAGGGCTGCGATTTCGCGCCTTGATCTCGGGCCGAATTCGAGCGTCTGGCGACCGAGGGGTTTATGAGATGGGTTCTAGACGGCGGTGGCCGCTCCCGCGAATCGGACCGCAAACGGCCCACCCTCTGGAGCCAGGGCTCGGGGTCGGCCCTTCGGGTCGAGCCGGAGGCGGGCGCGCGAGCGGCAGACCAGATGGCCCAGTGCCTGGCCTTGGCTCGGCAGCCACGGCTTCTCGCAACCGAGGATTTCGTCGAGCAGTTCGTCATGGGCGGCGATGCGCTGGGATTCGTCGGCCCAGCCGTAGGCGTAGCGCTCCGAGAATGGGTGATCGAGATAGCCGAACAGGGCGTCCGCGCGTCGGTGAACCCCGAAGCTCTCGATCCACGCCCGAGCCGACCCCTTCTGCCGCGCCCAACAATCGCCGTGCAGCATGTTCTGCTGGCTATGCGACACGAGGGGCGCTTCCGCGAAGGGCAGCACGCCGGCCCGCCCGATCAGACACTCCGGGTCGTTCGCGACGATGCCCGTCACGAGTGCGTCATAGGTTTCGGAAACGGCGAGGATTGCGTGAGACGGGTTTCGGTGGAAGGGCGAGACGGCGTAGCGGACTGGCGCGGCCTCCGGGAAGAGGGTCTCGAGTCGCTCGCGCGAGCCGCATGCTTCGGCCCGAGCTTCCTCGAGATTGGCGCCCCAGTCGGGGAGATGGCGGAGCGAGTGCGAAAGCACGGTGCCCCCCGCGGCCAGCACGTCGGCCACGAGGCGGCGATCCTCGCCGCTGAAGTCGAGGCCGGCCAGCAGTGCGAGGGACACGGGGACGCCGCGCTCGCGGTAGCGTTCGAAGAGCGGGCGCGCCGAGGCGACCGCCTCGTCGCAATCCAATCGGAAGGTCGCCGCCCCGTCGTGGCCCGGGGGCGAGTCGAGCCAGCTCGGCCAGCAGGGCAGCTCGTCGGCACGATGGTCGGAGAAGAATCGCTCGACCACGGTCCAGTCGAGGCCATCCACGGGGCCCACGGGCCGGCCGATCCAGAGGGTCGATGCATCGGGCGCATCGAGCCGAGTGGCCGCCACGCCACGCGCGTCGCCCGCGACCTCGACTCGCGCCACTTCGAGGGCGGCGCCTGCGTCGGGTGCCGTCCAGAGCGACCAGGGCGTGTCGCCCACGAGGATGCGACCGTGGGGCTGGTGGTTCCACTCCTGTTCGAAGTCGAAGCGGCAGAACGCCCGCGCCGGCAAGGCCGAGTCGAGCCCATGCCAGACGAGGCGCGCGGGGGACGCGTCGAAGGGGGTCTCGAGTCGGGCGGGGGCGAAGGTCTCCGCCTCGTCGACTCGTGCGGGTGCGGTCCCCGCGAGGCCGGCCAGTTCGGAAACACGAGGGCCGAGCGGGCCGAGCAACAGGAGCTTTCGCCCCTCACGAGCGAACGCCGCGAGCTCGTCGGCTGCGGACTCCGGCGGAGCGATGGCCACCGCCGCCGCTTCGGGCTCGGTCGGGGCGCCGAAGTCGCGCACTCGGGTTGCATCCGCGGAGAAGGAGCGAACCAGTGCAGCACGCACGATCTCGGCTGCGTGGGCATGGGCTGCGCTCGCGAGCAACACGATCGGCCGCGCATCGTCGCTCATGCGCGCCCGGTGAGCGTCGCCTCGTAGGCGTCGAGCACGGCCCGCGCTGCCTGGGGCCAGGTGAATTCGCCGAGGATCCGGCGCCGCAGCGCGTCGCCCGGCTCGGGCCGCGCCAGGGCGCGTTCGATGCCCGCCGAGATGCTCTCGACGTCCGTCTCCACGTACTCCGCACCGTCTCCCAGATATTCGGCCGCCGAGCCGTGGACCGTGCTCACCACCCGCGTGCCGAGCACGGCGGCCTCGAGGGTTGCGAGCCCCGGCGTCTCAAACTCGCTCACCAGGGCATGCACACTGCAAGCCTGGTACGCAGAGCGCAGCAACTCGCTGCCGTGCTCGAACGTGCCGAGATGTCGCGTGCCCGGCCCACCGTCGCGCAGGCAGGCCTCGAGGTAGGCCCCGTCCCGCACCGAGCCCACGAGGGCAAGAGGGTGCCCGAGTTCCCGGCACGCACGCGCGAGGGCGAGCTGATTCTTGCGCGGCTCCACGTTGCCCACGCAGAGCACGAACTCCCGCAGGTCGAACTTCGTGTGGAAGGGCTCCGGCCCCGGTGCTTCGCCGTCTGCCTCTTCGACTCCGTTCGGCACGATGTGATAGCGGACGCTGCGGCACGGAAGCCTCGCCTCGAAGGCCCGCTGCTCGGCCAGGGAGTTCGGGAGCACCGCATCCACGACGTCGAAGATTCGGGCGATCTCCGCCATCGGATACGGCGACGTGTCGTCTCCGAGCCACAGGATCGGGGACAGCACCTGTGCAACGCCCCGTCGGCGGACGTGCTCGTGGAACGGCAGCGCACCACCGAAGGTGCTGAACATGTGAACCACGTCGTAGCGTTCGACGTCGGGGTGCCACATGTCGAAAAGGTCGACCTCGGCACCCAGCGCCTGCAGGTGTTCGCGCGTCTTCTGCAGTTGCACCTCGCCGCCGCCTCGCACGAAGAAGGCCGTCGGATGTGTGCTCATCAGGACGCGCATCAGGCGTCGCCTTTCGGCGTCGTGTCCGGGGAACCGCGTACGACCCGAGTGTCCGGGGCACCGCGCACGACCCTATGGTGGAACTTGCCACGCCACCCGGTGCGGACGAATCGCTCGCGGCTCGCGAACTCGACTTCGAATGCGTCTCCCCACCACTCAGCGATGCCCGACCGGATTCGATCTTGCTCACCATCGGGTGCCGCGATGCGGAGGCGCGGCGGCCGGTCGCCCTCGATCTCGATCTGGAACTCCTCGATGCAGCCGAGGCGGTCGAGGCGATCCTGGATCACATGGGTCGGAACTCGCCGGCCCGAGATCTCGATGGCGTCGTGCACCCGGCCCTGGATCTCGACGATGCGGCCTGCGACCTCGTCGGATTCGCAGGCGAGGCGCACCAGGTCGCCGGTGCGGTAGCGAAGCAACGGCATGGCCTCGTTCAGCAGCCCAGTCAGAACCAGTTCTTCGCGTCCCTCTTCGTTGGGGAGCGTTTCAGCGAACACCACGGCCTCGAGGATCTCCATCCCGGCGCGTCCGCCCGGCCGCTCGTAGGCCACCACTCCGAACTCGGCGCTGCCGTACCGGTCGACGACGGTGCACCCGAAGATCTCTTCGATCGTCTTGCGCGTGCCCGGGTCGAGAGTTTCGCCGGTCGATTCGAAGACACCGAAGAGCGGGCGGGAAAGGCCGCCGGTCTCGCGAATGTGGTGGGCCAGGGCATGGAGCGTCGACGGGTGGCCCTGTACGAGGGTGGGTCGCACGCGTGCGAGGTCGCGTCGCAGGCGTTCGAGCGTTTCGGAATCCCAGCCCGCGATGGGCAGGTTGGTCCGGTTGAGGGAGGCACACTTCACCCACTCGCGCGCGCGATCCCGGCCGGGGAGGCTGCCGCCCGGCGACGTCGAGAGGTGCGCCTCGCTCGCGAAGGGTGCCTTCGCTGCCCACTCGCGCACGAAGAAGTTGACGGCGGCGGTCCAGTCGAGTGCGTCG
>JAFDDA010000149.1 GCA_019311105.1 Deltaproteobacteria bacterium | reverse complement strand
CAATCCCGCCGGTGACGCTCAATGAGAACGGGCCGTGGCTTGCCGTCACCCCCGCCGAACCCGTCCCGCGGAACGCGAAATCCTGGAGCTCGTCGAACTCACTGGCTCGGCCGGGGACGGAGAGGAAGCTCTGCCGGCCTTCGTAGTCGGAGTTGACGTAGGACAACCAAGCCGTCCCGCCTGCGTGGAGCGAGAGGCCGGGGAGGATCGGTACGGCGAGCTGGGCGCCAAGGGTTCCGCCGCCGTACCAGGTCTCCACATCTTCACGGATGCGGTTCCAGCGGCTTCCATCGCTGACGAAGGCCATGGAGGTGTGCTCCCGGAGTCGATGGATCTGAAGCCCCACGGAGGGGGTGAGCACGGCATCGAGGACACTGAGGGGGATGTCCGTGCGGACCAGCGCGCCCACGTCGAAGTAGCGGTAGCGGGATTCGAGGTCGAAGCTTCGCGAAGTGCCTGGGCTCGGGACATCGTCCTTGTAGCCCGTCCCATCGATGCCGAGGTAGTCCCAGTACACCGCCGGTGCGACGACGCCCGTCCTCGAATCCGAGGTCTCGAAGCCGTGTCCGGTCAGCTCGACGCGCAGATCCTGGCCGACGGCGGCGTCGCCGGGCGTGGCCACCCAGCCGAGGGTCACGCCGTACATCGGAGACACATCGTCCGGCTGGAAGTGGAGCACGTCATTGTTCACGATCGCGCCGGTCTCTCCTTAGATCGTTCCGACGTTGCGGCGCTCTGGCGCCGTGAAGAAGTAGGCCGAGACGCCGAAGCCGAGGTAGACGCGGCCGTCGTCCGTGGTCGAGACGCTCGTGTTGCCGGAGTCGAAGAAGGCGTCCGCGCCGGCGGGCGGGGCGGCGAAGAGGAGGGCCAGGACGGGCAGAAGGAAGGGGAGGCGAGTCGGGTTGTTCACCGAAAAATCCTCCACGGCCAAGTTTTGCGGCCAACCCGCACTTTCGTCCTTTGATTGGCGGAGATCAAGCGGAAGTTCGCCGCCGCGAGCCTGCCAACCGGTGGTTCAGGCGGCGCAGCCAGCGCCCCGGGGGCGTCTCCTTGAGCCGCTCCTTCTCTACGAAGGCCCGGTCCACGAGCCGCCCGGGCCCGCCGAGGCGGAGGGTAGGCTCTGGAGCGCGCGCGCACAGAGCCCCGAACGCCTGGCCCCAGGCTTTGGCGAAGAGCCGGTGGGCGTCGAGGCGCAGCGTGTCTTTGCGATCGAAGGCGTCGAGCAGGATCGGGTTCGTGTTGATCTCCCAGACCTGGAGTCCGTTCTTCCCAATCGAGTAGTCGATGCGCCCGTACTGGAGGCCGGCGAGTTCGAAGATGGGGCGCAGCAGCTCGGCATGGGCTCCGTCGCGCACATAGGCGAGCTCTTCTTCCGCCCACGTGCCACCGCGGAGATCGGCCCACTTCTGGACCCAGTTCCGGCTCACGAAGAGGTGGCGCGGGATCAAGACGCCGTCGAGCATCATCGCGGCGTACTTGCGGTGATAGCCAGCGTCGTCGGAGCAGTCGGTGAACTCGACCACGATCCAATCCGACAGATCGCCGTGCTCACGTCTCGACTCCGCGATGGCACTCTCGACTTCGCCGGCGTCCCACAACAGGGGAGTGCGCGGCCCGACGTGGTCGCCGGCGCGGCGCAGGAAGACGGGATAGCGGCTGAGGCCTGCCCAATCGTCGAGTTGGTCGACGCCGTGGTCGTTCAGTCCCCGTTCGTGGAGCGCCTGCAAGAGGCCGCGGCGATCGAGGGAGCGTTCGGGATGGTTGAGCAGGTGGTAGCGCTCCGGCTCCTGCGCCAATTGGGCCCAGACCCGGCCCGCGGCCCGTCGCCCGTCCGGCGAGAGCCGTTCGAGATCGGCGAAGACGTAGACGCCCGGCTCGAAGCGCCGAGGCTCGGGAAGGGTGGCGTAGGGGACGACGCGCACGCGCTCGAAGAACTCGCCCCCCCAGGAGGCGAGATACTTGTCGAGAACGTGCCGCCCATCCTTGGTGACCAGGAAGAAGATCATGACGAGGGGCAGGATCTCCGAGTGGCTTCATCCGGTCAAGGCAGCGCCTGGACTTGGCATGCCCGCGCCGTCATGCTGGCGGCAGCCAGCGGGGGGATTCATGAAGGACTTGAACGGGAAGGTTGCCGTCGTGACGGGGGCCGCGAGCGGGATCGGCTTGGGGGCGACGGAGCGCCTCCTGCAGGAGGGCATGAAGCTCGTCCTGGCCGACCTCGAGGAGGCCACCCTCGAACGCGAGGTGGCTCGCTTGGAGGGGGAGGGCGCCGACGTGTTGGGTGTTCGCTGCGACGTGGCCGACCCGGGTTCCGTTCGCAAGCTCGCGGAACGGACCCTCTCTCACTTCGGCGGGGTCCACGTCGTCCTCAACAACGCCGGCGTTGGGCCCGCGGGGCCCATGCTCGAAACGACGCCCGAGGATTGGCGCTGGATCGTCGACGTGAACATCCTGGGTGTCGCCCATGGCATCACCACGTTCGGGCCGATACTCGTCGAAGCGGGCGAGGGCCACATCGTGAACACCGCGTCCGAAGCCGGGCTCGTCACGAGTGCGGTGCTCGGCATGTACGCGGCGACCAAGCACGCCGTTGTGGGGATGACCGAGTCCCTCCACCGCGAACTCGCAGACTCGCCCGTCGGCGTGTCGTGCCTGTGCCCCAACCTGGTGCGATCGAAGATCTTCGAATCCGAGCGCAACCGCGAGCACGCGCCCGACCCGACCGCGCGCCAGACCGCGATCCTTGGCCCGTTGCGCGAAGCCATCGTGGCCCTCGGCATCACACCGGAGAAGGTTGCGGGCGATATTGTCGACGCGATCCGCGAAGACCGCTTCTGGATCTTCACCCACGACCTGACGCCACGCTCGGCGGCGGCTCGCTTCGCCGACATCCAAGCCGGGCGCAACCCCACGGACCCCTACGCCGCAATCGAAGGGCTGGAAGAACTCTCGAACCTTTGACGCCGGGGCGCGTCTAGTACTTGGGCGACGGCGGCTTCGGGCCCTTGCCCCCGTAGCTGCCACCCGGCACATGCGGCAGCTCCGGCACGATGACACCGCGCTGCCCGGGGTTGTTGGTCGGGAGCCCCTGGGCCTGGCCACCGAGCGGTGCCTTCTTGCTGGTGGCCTTCTTCGGCGCGGCGGCCTTCTTGGGAGCGGCCTTCTTGCTGCCGGGCGTCTTGCTCGGGGGCGGCGCCTTCACCCACTGCTGGGTCTTGGGGTCGATCACGTCGGTCGACTTGCTCGCGCCTTTGCCGAAGGTCTCGGTCACGCGCTTACCGCCGATGACCGGACGTATGCCTTTACCCGGGTCCTCGACGACCTCCCACTCCTCGGTGACCTTCTTGACCTTCTTCCGCTTCCCACCCACGGTTCCGTAGGTCGTGGTGGTGCTCTTGCTCTTCTTGATGCCACGGACAAAGCCCTGCATCAGGCCCTCGGTCTCTTCGGTGTGGACCGTCTCGGTGGTGCGCTTGGAACCGTTGGCGTACTTCCGGATGTCGATCGTCCGGTTGATCGTCGTGCTGTCGTTGGGGTCGGGCGTCTCCGAGGTGTGGTTCGTCTCGATCCGCTTCCAGTTCGGAGTCTTCACGGTGCCGAAATCCTGGGTCGTTTCGGTCTCGGTGAAAGTGGTCTTGCCGACCGTCTTCGGGGGGGCGGTCGGCACCGTCTTCGTCTGACCTGGCAGGGCCGAGGCGGTGCCGCCGAAGGCGACGAGGCAGAGTGCAAGAGCGAGGCCCACGAGGGTTCGTACCATGGAAAGCGTCCTCCGTTGGATTCCCAAACTACCCCAATCGACGTAAACGCTGGGCCAGGCATTCGGGATCGGTGCTCTCGGGCTGTCTACGCCTTGGCCCGGAACACGGAGGGCTGTGCGGCCGCGGTGAGGGCCTCCCGCTAGCCGCGGCGCTTCGGCGGGCCCTTCTGCGAGGTTTCCAGCGCCTTCTCGGCGACGGCCCGCGCGGCGTCGGCAACGCTCTTGTAGGTCTCCTCGGCCAGGAGATCTTTGGCGCGGCGGAATCGCTCAGGAGCGAAAGAGGCGTTCACGCGCGGGCGCAGGGCGAAGACGTGCCCGAGGTTCACGTCGGCGGCGGTGATCGTTTCCTTCTTGGCGGGGGCCTTCGCCTTGCCCGCCGCCTTCTTCGTCGCCGGCTTCTTCTTCGTCGTCTTCTTGGCTGCCATGGAGACACCCTAGGCAATCACGCGGGATCGAGGAACGGCCCTCACGGAATGAGAAGCACCTTCCCGAAGTTCTTTCGATCCTGGAGGTAATGGTGCGCCTCGGCCGCGCGCTCGAAGGGGAAGCGTTCGGCGATGACCGGTCGGATCGCGCCTTCGGAATAGAGCTCGAGGAGGGCCTCCATCCAGCTGTTCACGCGATCCACCTCGTCCCACAGGTGGCCCAGGTTGACGCCGAACGCGCCCTTGTTCTCGTTCATGAGCGAGACCGGGTTGAACTGGAGCCACGGCATGGCGAGGACCGTGCGAAGCAGGGAGAGCTTGTTGGGCTTCTTCCCCGTCGCAGCCGCCGAGATCCCGAACATGCCGAGCCGGCCAGTGGGCGAGAGGGACCGGAAGCTCTTCTTGAAGGAGTCGCCGCCCACCGCGTCGATCACGAGCTCGACGCCGCGGCCGTGGGTCAGCTCGTGCGTGCGGGCCTCGAAGTCCTCTCGCGTGTAGTCGATGCAGGCCTCCACGCCGAGGGATTTCAGCGCGTCGTGCTTCCCAGCGCTGGCGGTGCCGAAGATGCGGGCGCCGAGGTGGCGCGCGATCTGGATCGCGGCGATGCCGACGCCGCCGCCGGCGGAGTGGACGAGCACGGTCTCACCCGCGCGAAGCCCGCCCATGACACGCAGGAGTTGCCAGGCCGTCAGGTAGTTCACCGGAAGCGCGGCGCCTGCTTCGGCGCTCATCCCCGGCGGCCGGGCATGGGCCTGGGCCTCCGGCACGCAGAGGGTGTCCGAGTAGCCGCCGAAGCGCGTCAGCGCGAGCACGTCACGGCCGATCCAATCCTCGGCCACGCCGTTGCCGACTGCGTCGATGCGCCCCCCGACTTCGTAGCCGACGACGACCGGCATGGGCGGCAGGTCTTGATACTGGCCCAGTCGGCCGACCACATCAGCGAAGTTCACCCCCGACGCTTCGACGCGGATGCGGACCTCACCGGGGGCGGGCAGGGGGTCGGGGGCTTCGCGGAGTTCGAGGACCTCGGGCGGGCCGGCCTTCGGAATCCAGATCTGTCGCATGTCGGGGCTCCCGGTGGACGCGCATCGCAGCCTAACACGCAGCTCGGGGCCGTTGCGCCGCGGGCCCGTCAACTGCTACCGCAACGTTCGATGGCGTTTCGAGTGGTGGCACGCGTGAGTGAGATCCCGATCGGGCGGGGCCTATGCGTCCAGGTAGACGGGATCGACGTGGGCCTGTTTCGCGCGGAAGGCCGTATCTACGCCATGGAGAACCGGTGCCCTCACCAGGGCATCCCGCTCTCGGAAGGGAGCCTCGAGGGCGCGGTCATCACCTGCCGCGCGCACGGCTGGGATTTCGACGTCCGCACGGGGCATCGCCCGACCGACCCGGACGGGTTCCCGATCCCGTGCTTTCCCGTGGAGGTCGACGGCGACGACGTGCGGATCGATCTCGCCGCGCCCTTGAACGTTCGACGCCGCGCCTGAGCCGCGACCTCGGGCGTCGCTCACGTCGTCAGGCGTCGGTGGCGAGGTAGACCCAGTTCGTCTCGGTCTCGTTCGTGAAGAGATTCTCGAACGTGACGGGCTCGGCGACCACGCTCCCGAAGGTGGCGCGCAGGGTGGCGAGGAAGAGCGGGCTCTCCTCGTAGGACCAGACACCGAGCGTGCCGCCCTGCGAGAGGTGGCGCTTCGTGCGGCGGAGGCCCGCCTCCCCATAGAAGCCCTCGTTGTTCTCCCCCAGGCGCTCGTCGGGCGAGTGGTCGACGTCGATGAGGATGAGGTCGTAGTCCCGATCGGGTTCGCCGTCGAGCAGGGCGTAGACGTCGGCTTCGATGATGTGCAGGCGATCGTCGTTGGCGATCTGCGCCGACTCGGGCACGAGCCCCTCGCGAACCCACTCGATCACCTGGGGCAGGAATTCGATCACGTCCACGCGCGCGACGCGCGGCGAGCGCAGCAGCTCGCTCGCCGTGTAGCCGAGGCCGAGCCCGCCCACGAGGGTGCGCAGCCCATCGCCCGGGTGCACTTGGAGAGCACGGGTCGAAAGCGCGCGCTCCGAATCCGTGTGGTAGCTGCTCATCAGCAGCTCGTGGTCGAGGGTGATCTCGGTGACGATCGTCCCCGGCACGGCTAGCAGCTCGCGCCGGCGGAGGCCGATCATCCCGATCGGGGTCTTTTCGTAGGCGAGGACTTCGAGGTTCGACATGGGTCGCGCGACCCTAGCAGGCCCGCGGCGCAGGCGTCGGGGGGGGCAGGGCGCGCCCTTGGATTGCGCCGGGCCTCGCCCTGAAGGAACCTCCGCCCGCGGTTCCAAACCCTGCGAGACCCCATGACCGACCCCGTCGATCGATGCTTCGCCCCCGCACAGCTGAACGGGCTGACGCTCCGCAACCGCCTGATCAAGGCCGCCACCTTCGAGGGCAAGACCAAGGGCGGTGTCCTCAGCGAGGAGCTCATCCGGCTCCACGAGCGGATGGGGGAGGGCGGGGTCGGGATGACGACCCTGGCCTACTGCGCGGCGGAGGCGGACGGCCGGATCAACGAAGACATGATCTACATGCACGAGGGTGTCCGCGCGGGGCTCGAGGCCCTGGTCGCGCGCATGCACGCCACCGGGGCCAAGGTCTCCGGGCAGCTCGGTCACTGTGGGAACTTTTCGAAGAACCGCGAGTTCCAGGGCAAACGCCCGCTCGGTCCCTCGCGTGGCATCAACTCCCTGGGCCTCGCATACGGGCTGCCGTTCGCCGGCGCGCTCTCGCAGACCCAGATCCGCGAGCGCGTGGCGGTGATGGGGCGCGCCGCGGGGTTCATGAAGTCGGTGGGCTTCGACGCCGTCGAGGTCCACTTCGGCCATGGCTACGGGATCAGCCAGTTCATCAGCCCGCGCACGAACAAGCGGACCGACGAGTACGGGGGTGGCCTCACGAACCGCATGCGCTTCGGGCTCGAATGCCTCGAGGCGATTCGCGCTGAGGTGGGGGATGACTTCCCGCTGCTCGCCAAGATCAGCATGACCGACGGCGTGCGCGGCGGGACGTCGGTGGATGACGCCGTCGAGATCGCGGCGATGCTCGAGGCCGGCGGCATCGACGCCATCATCTGCAGCGGCGGCACGAGCAGCATGAACCCCATGCTGCTCTTCCGTGGCGACAGCTTGGCACCCGGCCTGATCGAGAATGAAGAGAAGTGGATCCTGAAAATCGGGATGAAGCTCGTCGGCGAGCGAATGTTCCGCGAATACCCCTACGAAGAGGCGTATTTCTTGGACGAGGCGCGCCGCATCCGCGAGCGCGTGCAGTGCGGGGTCTGCTACATCGGCGGCGTGTGCACGACGGAGAGCATCCGCACCGTCATGTCCGAGGGTTTCGACTTCATCCAGATCGGGCGCGGGCTGATCTTCGACCCGGACATGCCGAAGCGGGCCCAGGAGAGGGCCGACTATCGCAACGGCTGCGATCACTGCAACCGCTGCGCCACACTGATCGACACGCCGGACGGGATCTCCTGCGTGCTCCGACCCGACAACTTCGTGAGCGCCTGACCGCGTGCCCCTCACCATCGACCACGTCCTCGAAGTGGCCGCCCCGGCCGACATCGTCTGGGGTGTCGTCACTGATCTCGACCGCTACGGCGAGTGGAACCCCTTCGTCGT
>JAFDDA010000148.1 GCA_019311105.1 Deltaproteobacteria bacterium | reverse complement strand
GGGCAGCGAGCCCTCCGGTGGGGTCGACGTCGTGCAATACTTGGACGCGGGCGACAACACCGTGATGTTGCTCCAAGGCGAGGACGACGCGACCATCATCTGGGTCATGGAGCCCGTTACCACCGACACGTCCTCGAGGGAGACCCGTGCGTTCATCTAAGCTCGCAAGCCAGTGGCCCCGCATCGTCGCCCTCGCCGTGGCGCTCGCCTGGGCTGCGCCCGCCGCCGCCCAGAACGTGAGCGTGCAGGTGACCGTGAGCCATGCCTCGCAGAACAAGGGCCCGATGGAGCAGCCGAAGCTGTTGCCGCCGGGCTTCAACTTCCAGAGCCATCAGATTCTCCAGCGCGACACGCTGAACCTGGCCCTGGGCAAGGAAGGCAAGACGAAGCTCCCGAACGGCAAGACCGTGAAGGTCCGGCCCGATAGCATCCAGGGCAATCAGCTGATGATGCATGTCGAGGTGCAGGGGGCGACGAAGAGCGATCTGCGGATGCGGAATGGGAAGCGCGTGACGATCCGGCATCCGCAGAGCTACAAGGACGGGAACTTGCTCGTTCATCTCGAGGCTCGGTTCTAGGCGAGCCTTTGCGCGGGGGCGGCCGGGGGCGAGGGAGTCCCTCCGGCGAATGGCTCGCTGCGCCGTCGATACTCACAGATTTCGAGACGTTGGTTGCGGGTCGCGTTAGGCGATGCCGGCTGTGACTTGGCGTGGCTTGCTGCGCTTTATTTCGCCGGAGGGACTCCCTCGCCCCCGGCCTCCTCGGTGGGCTGCCTGTTTCTTGCCGGTAGGGGAGTTTTAGGCGCGGCTCAGAAAAGTGGACGGGTGGTGACACCTGGGGGGGGCTCCGGTCCACTCAACCTATGAAAAGCAAAATATCCCCTTCCCAGGGTGGCCCGGAGTCGGATTTCGACTCCGGGCCTCATACGTTGGGGCGTCCGGGAAGAATGCTGGAAATGTTGGTCTTTTCGGTCTGGGTCAGCCGTCCTGGCGGCCTTCGATGACCATCAGGAGGACGGCCAGGCCCAGCAGGAGCCTGGGGTCGAGGAGGGCGTCGGCGCCGGCTTCCATGCGGAGGTCGGCCCGGAAGAGGAAGGGGTTCCAGCGCTGGTGGAGCTCGGCCACGGGGCGGCCGCCGACGCTTACGTGGAAGCGTTGGGGGACGATGTCCGCCACCAAGCGGCGTAGCAGGGCCAGGGCCATGGAGTCCTCCTGGGCCTCGCCGAGCGGGTTTCCGCCGGCATCCAGCAGGTCCCAGTGGTCGCGCAGCATCGACTTCATGAACCGACGGCGCGCCATGCCGACGCCCTCGCCGCTGCGCGAGTCGGTCACGACGTAGGTCGCGCCGAGGTCGAGGATGCTCTCGGTTCGGATGTGGAGGGCGGGCTGGGTTTCGCCTTCGTCCTCGAAGACCTCGATCCGTTCGCGCAGGCGCAGGGCCCGGCGCTTGGCGAAGAGCACGAGGTTGTCGTGTTCGTCGAGGATGCGGCAGCGCGCGCCGAGCAGCGAGAAGAGCGGGCGCTGGAGCTGCCAATGGTGCGCGTTCCCAGTCGCAGCGAGCCGGCTCATCGAATCAATCCCTCCAGCGGGTTGGGCTTCTCGAAGGGCAAGCGTTCGATTCCAGTGAGCGCGAGTGCCGGATCGAGGCGTGGCACGGCCTGGGGTTCGGTGCAGTAGACATAGGCCGTCGCGCAATAGTCGTCCACGCGTTCGTGGATGCCGGCGACGGCGATGTGAGGGCTCCGGTCGCGTTGCCAGCCTTCGCCCGCGACAGGGTGGTTTTCGGCGTAGCGCTCGAAGGCCTCGTCTTCTTTCCCGAAGAGGGACATGCCGATCTGCTGGATCGTCACGCGGCACTCGCGCTCGAAGACGATCGGGTCGGGCAGGTGCCAGCGGTAGAAGGAGACGAAGTGGGGCTGCGGCCCGCCGGCCGGGTCGCGCAGGTCGAGGGGCACACCGGCGTAGGGGGCTTCGTGCGCACCCATCCCCCAGGCGCTGCCGGCGTAGTCTTCGAGGCCGGTGCCGCAGATCGTCGGGTGATCGCCGTCGCCATCGAGGTAGACCTTCATCTCACCCTCGCCGTACCAGAAGCCCTCGTCGAGGATGCGGATCCCCACGTTGCAGCCGAGAAAGCGGCCGGGGCCTTGCAGGCCTTCGTGGATGATGAAGTCGCGCTTTTGGACCGTTGGATTTTCGCGCCGGAAGATCACGTGGAGGTGGCCGACATCGGCGGGCATCTCGGGCTCGAGGGTGTAGTCGAGCTGGTAGTAGAGCGTGAGGTCGCGGGCCGCGTGGTTGACGACCTCCATGCGGAGCCGATCGCGGAAGGGCAACGGGAGGTAGGCGTTGAAGCCGCGCCCTTCCTGGGCGGCGAGCAGCGCGCAGCCGTAGGCGGTGGGTCGCCCGTGCGGCAGCCCGAAGAAGTCGAGGCACGGGACCGACACGCTCGGTTCGGTCGCGCCGTCGTAAAAGGCTTCGAGCGTGAGGCCGCGCATGATCTCGGGAGGCGCCGGTGGGAAGGTCATCCAGATGTGGCGCACCCGGCCGGGGCCGGTGAGGTCGGCGAGTACCACGCGCTCGCCCGCGGCGATGCGCCTCGACGGCGCACCCTTGCGGCCGCCGTGGCTGCGCCCGCCTGCTCCGCGTTCGCCAGTCGGGTTCTCGAAGGTCACGGCCCGGCTATCGAGGGCCATGTCCACGTGAGCCGGGTCGAGCCAGCTGCGCATGGCCCGGAGTCTATCAGCTCCAACCTCGGGATCGACGCGAAGCCTGAGCCCTGACTTCTGGCTCGGGTTCGCGAAGCGCGAGCCCGAGCGGGCTCGCGCCGAGTAGACTGTTGCGATGCTGGAGCTGCGGGGCGTCTCGCGATCCTTCGACGGAAAGCCCGCCGTGGCGGGCCTCGACCTCGATATCCCGGCGGGTCGCACCACGGCGCTGCTCGGCCCGAGCGGTTGCGGCAAGTCGACGGTGCTGCGCTTGCTGATCGGGCTGCTCGAACCAGATTCCGGGCAGGTCCGCTTCGACGGCGCGGCGGTGCGGGCCGGTGACGCGCCGGAGCAGATCGCCCAGCGCCGCCGCATGGGGTACGTGATCCAGGACGGCGGGCTCTTCCCACACCTCGATGCCCGCGGGAACATGGCGTTGCTGGCCCGACACCTGGGCTGGGAGGCGGCGCGGGTCGAGGAGCGCGTGGCGGCGCTCTGCGAGCTCACGCACTTCCCGGTGGATGGGCTCGAACGTTTCCCGGGCCAACTCTCCGGTGGGCAGCGTCAGCGCGTGAGCCTGATGCGGGCGCTGATGCTCGACCCCGACGTGTTGCTGCTCGACGAACCCCTGGGCGCTCTCGATCCGATGATCCGTTCCGAACTTCAGGAGGACCTGCGGCGCGTCTTCGCGGCACTCGGGAAGACCGTCGTGCTCGTGACCCACGACATCGGGGAGGCGGGCTACCTGGCCGAAGAGATCGTCCTGATGCGGGCCGGGCAGATCGTGCAGCGCGGGTCGCTCGAAGCGTTGGTGCGCCGGCCTGAGGCACCCTTCGTCTCGGAGTTCGTGAAAGCGCAGCGCAGCCCGCTCGAGTCGCTCGCAGCGGGGGAGGGCGAAGCGTGAGGCGTGGCCTCCGCTTCGCGGTCGGTTTGGTCTTCCTCGTCGCGCCGAGCGCGGGGGCGGCGGAGCCCGAGGCGGTGACCGTCGGCTCCAAGAAGTTCACCGAGTCGGTGATCCTCGGCGAAGTGGCCGCGCAGCTCGCCGAGGCAGCCGGCGCGCAAGCGAAGCATCGGCGTGAACTCGGCGGGACGCGCATCCTCTGGAACGCGCTGCGCGGGGGCGAACTCGACGTCTACCCGGAATACACGGGCACCCTGCGCGGCGAACTCTTTGCGGGCCGCGAGCTCGCCGATGCGGCGGCCCTCGATGCCGCTCTTGCCGAAGAGGGGATTCGCGCGAGCCGGCCCCTCGGGTTCAACAACACGTATGTCCTCGGCATGGTCGAGGCGCGGGCCGAGGCGCTCGGGGTCCGGACGATCTCCGACCTCGTCCGGCATCCCGATCTTCGGTTCGGCTTCACCGACGAGTTCATGAAGCGCGGGGAAGGCTGGCCTTCCCTGCGCCGCGAGTACCGGCTTCCGCAGGGGAACGTGCGCGGCCTCGATCACGACATCTCCTACCGCGGTCTCGATAGCGGCGAGCTCGACGTGATCGACCTGTATTCGACCGACGCGGAGATCGACTACTACGGCCTTCGCGCTCTCGAAGACGATCGCGGGCACTTCCCACGCTACGACGCCGTCTTCCTCTGGCGCGCCGACCTCGAGGCGCGCGCGCCCGCCGTGGTGGCGGCCCTTCGCGGGCTGGAGGGGCGCATCCCCGAGGCCGGTATGGTCGCCATGAACGCACGGGCCAAGATCGGCGGAGACGCCGAGGGGGTGATCGCATCGGAGTTCGTCGCGGCGACGCTGGGCCTCACGACGGACCCCCACGAGGCGGGCCTGGCCGAGCGTCTGCTGACAACGACCCTCGAGCATCTGCGGTTGGTCGCGATTTCACTCCTGGCTGCGATCCTCGTCGCCATCCCGCTCGGCATCCTCGCGGCGCGCCACGCTGCGCTGGCGCAGCCCATCCTCGGGACGGTCGGAGTCATCCAGACGATCCCGGCCCTGGCTCTGCTCGTCTTGTTGATGCCGCTCCTGGCGCCGCTACGGTCGTTTGGCATCTCGAGCCTCGGTGACCCGCCGGCGATCCTGGCGCTCTTCCTCTACAGCCTGCTGCCGATCGTGCGGAACACCTACGCCGGCCTGCACGACACGTCACCCTCTCTGCGCGAGAGCGCCGCCGCCCTCGGGCTCGAGCCGCGCGCGCGCCTGCGCTTGATCGAGCTGCCGATGGCCTCGCGCACGATCCTGGCCGGCGTGAAGACGGCGGCGGTGATCAACGTCGGCTTCGCGACCCTGGGTGCGCTCGTCGGTGCGGGCGGCTACGGCCAGCCGATCCTCTCGGGCATCCGGCTCGATGACGTGGGATTGATCCTGGAGGGTGCGGTGCCCGCCGCGCTGCTCGCGTTGGCCGTGCAGGGCGTCTTCGAACTCGCCGAACGTCGCCTGGTCCCCCTCGGCCTGAGGCACGATGCCGACCACTAGCGTGATGTCTTCCCGGCGGCGACTCGCCTACGCCCTGGGCTCGGCCGGATTCAACCTCACCGACCGCATCGTCTACGTCGTGGTGATCTTCTTCTACCTGCCGCCCGAAGGGACGGGGCTCGAGCCGCTCTTGAGCGAGGAGATCTTCTGGGGTGGCCTCACGGCCTTCGGGGTCGCCACCCTGATCGGCCGCCTCTTCGATGCCGTTGCCGACCCCTTGGTCGGCAACGCCTCGGACCGTTCGCGTTCGCGCATGGGCCGGCGCCGGGCGTTCATGATCTACGGCGTCGTCCCGCTGACGGTGATCCCGGTGCTGCTCTTCTGGCCGCCGGGCGAGCCGGGAAGCCAGCTCAACTTCTGGTGGCTCGCGGGCCTGTTGGCGGGCTTCTACATCTTCTTCACGATCTATGTCGCTCCCTACCTCGCGCTGATTCCGGAACTCGCAGCGGGGCACAGCGAGCGCGTCCGTCTCGCGACGCTTCTCGCCTACGTGACCTTCCCCGTGATCATCGCCTTCGGCGCCTGGGTCGCGGGTTTCGATCAGCTGACACAGCGCGGGATGGACCCGACCGATGCGATCCGAACGGTGGTCGTCGTGCTGGCCGTCCTCGCCTTCGGGTTCTGCTTGCTGCCGATCTTCGCGATCGACGAGCAACGCTTTGCGGACGCGCAGCCGTCGGATCTGGATCTCTGGCCGGCGCTGCGGACGACGCTCTTCAACCGCCCCTTTCTCATCTATCTGGTGGCGCAGATCTTCTTCATTCTCGGCGTCAACATGGTGTCGCCCGTCGTGAACTACTACCCCCGCGTCGTCTTCGGCCGCACCGAGACGTTCGCGATCGGCTTCAGCCTGTTCTTGGGGCTCGGCACGATCGGGGGGTTCCCGCTGATCCAGCGGCTCGGCAACGAGTTCGGGGCGAAGCGGGCGTTGACGTTCTGCACCGGGTTGTTCGCCGTGGCACTCGGAGCGCTCGGCTTTCTCGAGCCGGCGGCAGCGGGGACGCTTCAGGACAAGCTGAATCTGGCCATCATCTTGCCGGTGATGGTGGCTTGCGGCGTCGCGATCGCGGGCTTCATGGTCGTGCCCCACGTCATCATCAGCCAGCTCATCGATCGCGACGAAGCCGAGACCGGGATGAACCGCGCGGCGATGTTCTTCGGCGTACAGGGCCTTTGCACGAAATTCGTCTACGGGGTCTCCGGAGCGATCCTGGCCTTCCTGTTCGCGCGCTTCGGCAACAGCGCGGCCGAGCCGCTCGGGGTTCTCCTCGTTGGGCCCGTGGCCGGGGCGCTTTGCGTGGTGTCGGCGCTCCTCTACAGGCTCTACCCGGAAGAAGAGGTGCTCGCCGCGGGCCGCGCCGTCCGGGAGAGGACCGAAACCCCTCCGACCGGGTAACTTCCGCCCATGCCCGAGCTGCCCGAGGTGGAGGTCACGCGGAGGCGGATCGCGCCGGCCCTTGTAGGCCGCACGATCCGCAGCGTCCGCACGACGAAGCCGAGCTACTTCTTCCTGACGCCCCCCGCGACGCTGCGCCGCCGGCTCGCCGGGCGGACGGTCTCGGGCCTCGAGCGCCACGGGAAGTATTTGATCGCGGGCCTCGACGACGGGGCGCGGGTCCTCCTGCATCTCGGGATGACGGGCCAGCTCTTCCCGGCCGGCGCATCGAGCTTGCGGTTGCTCTCGGCGACGGCCCGGGCGGCTCTCGCCCCCGACGCGCAACCCGAGTTCCGCCCCGACGCCCACACGCATCTGGTGTGGAGCTTCAAGGATGAGGGGCCCGAGGTGTTCTTTCGCGATGTGCGGAAGTTCGGGAAGGTGCTTTGGATCGCGCCGGGTGCGGAGTGCGAGCGGCTCGCTCGCCTTGGCCGCGACGCGCTCGAGATGACCGGGCCCGAGCTCTTCGACGCGACCCGCAAGCGAACCGTCGCCATCAAGAGCCTGCTCATGGCTCAATCGGTCGTAGCCGGTGTGGGCAACATCTATGCGGACGAGGCGTTGTTCCTGGCCGGTGTCCGACCGACGCGGCGGGCAGCGAAGGTGACTCGCGCCGAGTGCGATCGCCTGGCGAGGGAGATCCGTCGCGTGATGCTCCGCTCCATCGAAACGGGCGGGTCGAGCATCAGCGATTACGTCGCGCCCGACGGGAGCGATGGCGCGTATCAGGACGAGAGGCGTGTCTACGCCCGCGCGGGCGAGCCGTGCCTTGTCTGTGAGACTCCGGTCAAGAAGATCGTGCTGGGAGCTCGCGGGACGCACTACTGCCCGCGGTGTCAGGCCTAGCGATGCTTTCTCTTCGTGAGCTGCGCGCTGTGGCCGAGGCCCTCGAAAGTTCGCTTTCGGGTGCGCGCTTGCGCGCCATGGCCCAGACCGATGCCCACAGTGTCTTCTTGCGCTTCCACGTTCCAGGCGAAGAGGGTGGGCGTCGGCATGAGATCTTGCTCTCGTGTCACCCGACAGCGGCGCGTGCATCGCGTGCGACCGAACGGCCGCCGTCGCCGCCCGAGCCCCCCGCCTTCGTCCAGTTCCTGCGCTCCCATGTCGACCGGGCGCGCTTCGCGGGGGCACGGATCCTCGGGGACGACCGTCAACTCGGGTTGCGTCTCGAGACCCGAGAATCGACCTGGGAACTCGTCCTCTCCATCCTGGGCGCGCGCAGCAACCTCTACCTGGTCGATGGTGGGGGCGTGCTACGCGCGACACTTCGCCCCGTGAAGGACACCCGCCGCGATCTCGCGATCGGTGAGCCCTGGCGGAGCCCCGAGGTCGGCGCGCC
>JAFDDA010000147.1 GCA_019311105.1 Deltaproteobacteria bacterium | reverse complement strand
GCGGCACCAGTTGGAGCACCTCCGACGTCTACGACGGGATCGAGGCGGGGCTTCGCGCAAACGATGTCGAGGTCGTCCCCTATCGCCTCGATGAAATGATCAAGACCTTCGGCGTGCTGGTGAAAGCCGGCGAAGAGGCCGATGCGCTTCGCACCAAGAATCTGGATGAGACGCGGAAGCTGATCCTGCACTTCGCAGGTGCCGATCTCGTGACGGTCGCGCTGGAGCAGGAGGTCGATGCGGTCGTCTCCGTTTGCGGCCTGCTCTTGGGAGCGAAGCGTCCCCGTGTTCTCGCCAGGCTCGGGATCCCCGTCGCTTGCTACGGAACCGAAGCGCCCTACTTCATCGAGGACGAGCTCGCCGTGGCCGGCGCCTACACACATTGGTTCACGAACGAACGCCGCTCCGTGGAGGCCCTGGGCCGCGAGACGAAGAGCTTCTACCTGCCACACGCCTGGAACCCCGAGCGGCACCGCCCGGGCGCTGTCGACCCGAAGAAGCGCTGCGACGCGATCTTCATCGGGAGCGGCTTCGCGGAACGGCAGGCGCTCTTCGCGGGCGTCGACTGGGACGGCATCGATCATGTTCGGCGCGGCACCCACTGGCAGGGCGACGACGGCCTTCGGGTGGTGTCAGCCGAGTCACATTGATCTCTTCCCGTCGTTGGCGCGGACGGGATGCCCTCAGACCCGGCCGGAACTTCGGCCTACAGCGACTCCCCCCGATGAACGACTTCCCCTTCGAGCAACGTCAACAGGACCCGTACTTCGCTGATCGATTCGGCCTCCGTCTCGAAGAGATTCCGGTCGATCACGATCAGGTCCGCCAGCTTTCCTGGTTCGATCGAGCCCGTCCGATCTTCCTGGTGGAGCTGGTAGGCCGCGTTGATCGTGTAGGCGGCGAGCAGGGTCTCGAGCGTCAGTGCCTCTTCTGCGACGAGTGGAGGGCTCGAGGGGTCGGCCGGGTCGCGCCGGGTGAGCCCGACCTCGATCGCCTCGAAGGGATCGAGCGGCGTGAATGGGTAGTCGCTGCCCGCGGCGAGGCGCACTCCGCTCCGTTCGAGGCTCGCGAAGGGGTACATCCAACGTTCCCGCTCAGGGCCCAAAGTGGGCAGGAACGAAGCAGTCCACTCGTTCCGGAAGGCCCACCACGGCGAGATGTTGGCGGTCACTCCGAGCGGCGCGAAGCGAGCGAGATCCGTCGGATCGGGATGGACGAGGTGGGTGATGACGTGCCGCGGATCTTCGTCCGGGTGGGCTCTCTTCGCGGCTTCGATCGCGTCGAGCGCGCTGCGGGTGGCCCGGTCGCCGAGGGTGTGCAGATGAACGGCGAGGCCGTCAGCGTGAAGAGCCACCACGACCTCTGCGAGGGCGGCCTCATCGATGTACGGAGCTGCGCTCGGCCGCCCGTTCGCACGAGGCGCAGACGCACTCGCCCCCATCGCCGTACCGCCGTCGACGAAGATCTTCACGACGCGGGCCTGGAGGCGCTCGCTATCGAAATCCTCGCGGAACTTCCGAAGGGCCTCTCGCTGGGCCAACCCCTGCTGCGGCTCGTAGAGGGCTGCGAGCGAGACGCGCATGTCGAGCTGGCCCGCGATCTCGAGCAGACGATAGGCCCAGGCCATCTCGCGCTCGTTCACCCGAGCGTCGAGAAGTGAGGTGTAGCCGAGGCGATTCATCTCTCCGAGCGTGGCATGGAGCGCGAGCAGGCTCTCGAAGGCGTTGGGCCGTGGCATGACGTCGATCACGAGATCGAGCGCGAGGTCGCGAAGCGCGCCGGTCGGCTCGCCGCTGCGCGGATCCCGCAGGATGACGCCCCCGCGCGGCGTCTCGGTCCCGCGGGTCACGCCCACGGCCTCCAGCGCCCTCGAGTTCAGCCAGAACGTGTGCATGTCCTTGGCGATCAATACGACCGGCCGGTCGCTCACGACGGCGTCGAGGGCTTCCTTGCGCGGATCGATCTCCGGGAGGAACAGAGACGAACGCCAGCCGAATGCGAGGAGCCAGTCGTCGGAGCTCTCGCGCGCACAGACTGCGACGGCTTCGAGGATGGCTTCCTCGCTCGTTGCGTCGTCGAGACGACAGAGCGGCTCCAAGCTCGCACCGAGGATCGGGTGCGTGTGACTGTCTTGAAACCCCGGCAGTAGCATCCGACCCTCGAGATCGATGACGTCGGTGCCGGCGCCGATGTGGACGGCCATGTCGGCATCGGATCCGACCGCGATGATCTTTCCGCCATCGACGACTACCGACTCGGCCCAAGGCCGGTCTGCATCGAGCGTGTAGACGCCCCCGCCACGAAACACGAGATCGGCACGGTCCGGCCCGCAGGCCAAGCCGCCGAGGAGCAGGAGAAGACCGTACACGCCGCTCGTCTTCCGTTTCATGCTCGCGCGATGATGCCGCATCCCACGTCACGCGCCCGGGCACGATGCTCGGGCGCCTTCATGGAGGGCTTCGATGCGGGCACGGAAGGCAGCTCCTCCGGCTCGCGGGCCAGCTCGAAGCGACCCACCCCGGGTCAGGCCGCCGGCCTGACGCGTGGAGCGAAGCGTCGAGTCCAACACGGCAGGCCGAGAGCGAGCATCGGAGCTGTGCCCGACGGCGAGGCACTCCGCGGTAGCCACGCCAAGTCAACACGAACTCGCGGCCTCCTGATATGCTGCCGCCCCCCGAAGGGAGCACGCCATGACCACCGATCTCGCCAGCATGGACGCCGTCGACCAGGCCCGACTCGTCCGGGACGGCGAAGCGACACCCCTCGAGCTGGTCGATGCGGCCATCGCGCGCATCGAAGCGACGAACCCCGAGATCAACGCGGTGATCTTCCCGACCTTCGAGAAGGCGCGCGATGCCGCAAGAGGCTCGATCCCGGACGGGCCGTTTCGCGGCGTGCCCTTCCTGGTGAAAGACCTTGGGATGACCACGGCAGGTGACCCCTACTGCCAGGGCAGCAACTTCCTGAAAGAAGCGGGGTGGGTCGCGCCGACCGACAGCCATCTGGCCACGAAGCTGCGTGCAGCGGGCTTCATCCTCTGCGGTCGGACGAATACACCCGAGTGGGGCACGCTCCCGACGACGGAGCCCCTCGCCTTCGGCGCGACGCGAAACCCCTGGGACGTGGAACACTCGGCGGGCGGATCGAGCGGTGGGTCGAGCGCCGCGGTGGCCGCCGGGATGGTGCCGGTCGCCCAGGGCGGCGACGGAGGAGGCTCGCTGCGCGTCCCCGCCAGCGCCTGTGGCATCGTGGGTTTGAAGCCCTCACGCGGCCGTGTTTCCCCGGGACCCGACATCGGCGACCCGCTGTTCGGCCTGAACATCCAGGGCGTGATGTCGCGGACCGTGCGCGACACCGCGGCGGTGATGGATTGCATCTCCGGGCCAATGCCCGGAGACGCGCGCGCGGTCTCCGCCCTCGATCGGCCGCTCGCCGAGGAGGTCGGCGCCAACCCCGGGGCCTTGCGGATCGGCTGCTACTTCGACGGCAGCGCCTTCGATGTGACGACCCACCCCGACTGTGTCGCGGCCACCCAGGATGCAGCCGAGCTACTGGGTTCGCTGGGCCACAAGGTGGAAGAGGCACACCCGGCCGCGATGGAAGAAGCCGAAGTGCGCCAGCGAGCCGTCGCCATGTGGAGCGTCGCCGCGGCCATGCATCTCGACCACTGGAGCCCAGCCCTCGGGCGCACGGTCGAGGTCGAGGAAGTGGAGCCCCACAACCAGATCCTCGTGAACCTGGGCCGCAGCCTCTCGGCGACGGACTTCCACGCCGCACGCGAGTGGCTCTACGCCTGGACGCGCCGGATGCAGACCTGGTGGGAAGAGGACGGATGGGATCTGCTGCTGACGCCGACCATGGCTCAGCCACCCCCTCGCCTGGGCGAGCTGACCTCGACGGACGACGACCCGGGGCGGGGTATGCGCGGCGCGATCGACATCGTGCCCTTCACGCAACCGTTCAACATCACCGGGCAGCCGGGCATCTCGCTGCCGCTGCACTGGAACGAAGGCGGCTTGCCCATCGGCGTTCAGCTCGTCGCAGGCTTCGGCCGCGAAGACCTCTTGATCCGCGTTGCGGCACAGTTGGAAGCGGCGCGGCCGTGGGCGAACCGACGTCCGCCGGTGTTCGCCTAGGCGGCCCGCAGCCCTCCGCGCTCGAGTTTCGAACGGGACCGGTCGTGCCGTTGGCAGTCAAGCATCCATCGGGGCGCCATCGAAGCTGCACGCACCCGGAACAGGCCGTCCGACCCTTGCTCGATCGATTCGCTGACTCGCATGATGATCCCGTGTCTCGAACAGTTGGGCACGAGGTCGTGCAGGATCAGAGCGGCGCGCCTACTTCTCGACTGGCAGGTTCGAGGCGCGCCAAGCCGACATGTGCCCTTCGATCTGGCGTACGTCGCCGAAGCCGGCGGCCCGGAGCTCGCGTTCCGCCGCGCCCGCACGGCGGCCCCGTTCGCAGTAGACCACGACGCCGCGGTCGCGATAGGGCTCGACCTCGGCCAGATGCGTCGCGATCTCGTCGAACGGGATGTTCGTCGCGCCGGGCACATGGCCCGCGGCAAACTCGTCGGGCGTCCGAACGTCGAGGACCAGGGGCGCGCCGTCGGAATCTGTGAGAGCCAAGACCTCCGCCGGGCTCAGAGTGCCGGCACGGCTCGCATCCGGCTCTGCGCTGCATCCCAGCCCGCCCAGAGTGACCAGAGTTGCGGCAAGGAGACGTCCTCGACGGATTGCAGTCACCTACAGCCCCGCCAACGCACCGCGGAAGGGCGCGATCTCGGTCTCGAGCGCCGCCCGCGAGGAGCCGCCGATGAGCGCCATCGCCCAGAGCGAATCGAGGACACCGCTCAGACACTCTGCGCTGGGCTCCTCGAAGGAGTGCCCCTTCGCCTCGCACAGCCAGCGGAAGGTGGGCAGCACCTGGTTCGTAGGGAGCGAACTCGCCCCGGCGAGCCAGACGAGCATCCCATCCCGGAGGTCGTCGAGGGTCTCCATCAGGAACCCCCGCAATCGAAGTCGAGGGGGATGCGAAGGTACGCCGTCCCGTTGGGGCCGGGCTCGGGAAGCGCGCCCGCCCGAATGTTGACCTGCAGCGAAGGCAGGATGAGCGCGGGCATCGAGAGCTCCGCATCGCGCTTCTCGCGGAAGGCAATGTAATCCTCCCGCGTCGTATGCTCGTTCAGCTGGACGTTGTTGCGCTTCTGATCCGCCACCGTGGCCTCGAACTTCATGGGCCGCCCGCCCGGCTGGTAGTCATGGCACACGAACAACCGGGTCTCGTCGCCCATGGCATAGATGCGTTGGATCGAGTCGAAGAGCTCGACGCTCGAGCCGCCGGGGAAGTCGCACCGCGCCGTCCCATAGTCGGGCATGAAGAGGGTGTCGCCCGTGAACACGGCATCGCCGATGCGCCAGGACATATGGGCGGGCGTGTGGCCTGGGGTGTCGATCGCTTCGATGTCGAAAGGCCCGAGGTCGAGCTCCTCGCCCTCCTTGATGAGGACGTCGAACTGGCTTCCATCGACGGGGAACTCCGGCGATAGATCGTAGACCTCCCGGAAGACCTGTTGGATCTGCCCCACGCGGCTGCCCGTCACAGTCGCCGCGCCGTATCGCGAACGGAAGAAGGGAAGCCCAGTCATGTGGTCGGCGTGCGCGTGGGTATCGATCACGAAGGGGATATCGAGGCGTTCCGAGTCGATGTACCTCGCCACGGCCTCGGCCGAGTGCCAGGACGTGTGACCGCTGCTGGCCTCGTAGTCGCGGATGGGGTCGATGACGACTCCCCGACCGCCATTGTGTACGACATAGGTCAGGGTCGAGGTGGTCGGATCGAAGAAGTGCTGGACTTTCAATCTCGCGCTCCGATATTGATTATTTTCGAATTTGATCATATTGACAACTGATGGTCACGTCAATACCCTCCATGCCATGCCGCGAAAGAAGCCCCACCCGATCCTGCCCGAGGCCGTGTTGACCCCCCTGGCCGCCCGCTTCCGGGCACTGGGGGACCCCTCGCGGCTCGCCCTCGTAAACCGGCTCATGGACGGAGAGCTCCCGGTCCAGGATCTGATGCGTGAGACCGGGCTCAGTCAGACGAACCTCTCGCGGCACCTGGGCGTGCTGCGGCAGGTCGGGATCGTCGAGCGGAGGAGCGATGGCAACCGGGCGTTCTACCAGATCGGCGACCCCAAGCTGGTCGAGGTGTGCGAGATCATGTGCGGAAGCCTCGCAGACCGGCTCGCCGACGATCTCGAGCAGTTCGAGGGCGCGGGGATCTAGGAAGGGCATGAAATGGCTGCTGCTGGGGCTGGCTCGCGAGCGCCTGCCCCTGACGACCCGTACGCCGCCCGTCGCCGTCGAGCCCGTGACGGGCTCTCTCGTCTGGCACGAGCGAACCCACCACGACCCGGCCCAGCAATGGCTCCGCCAGAATGTTCGAGACGCGTGCCGCCGGCTGGCACCGAGCGCCGGCTGATCTTCGGCCAGGGTCGGAGACCTCTGGCCCCTCGCTGAGATCGGTCCAGAAGGTGGACCCACCGCCGCGCACCAGAGACGCGGTCCTGCCCACAGTGCCACCGAACGGGTCCGCAGCGTTCAGGGAGTCGTACCGATCAGGAGAAGACGAGCGGCAGCTTCTTTACGCCACGCACCAGGGTGCCGGGCTGACGTTCGATCGGTCCGGCGGATTGCACTTCGCCGAAGCGCCTGAATATCTCTTGCAGCGCGACCTCCCCCTCGAGCCGCGCAAGCGAGGCCCCGAGGCAGTAGTGCTCCCCCCAGCCGAAGGCCACGTGCTGTCCCGGCTTTCTCGAGATGCGGAACTCTTCGGATGTGACGCCAAATTCGTCCGCGTCGCGATTCGCGGCCCCGTAGAGCAACAGAACCCGCTGGCCGGCTTCGATCACCTGGCCGCGAATCGTGACGGACTCGCTCGTGGTGCGCGTAAAGCTCTGGATGGGCGCGTCATAGCGCAGCATTTCTTCCACCGCCTGAGCGACCAGGCTTTGGTCTCCCACGAGCAGCGCAACCTGATCGGGATTCTCGGCAAGCGCGTGCATTCCGTTCGAGAGCAGCGTGCGCGTGGTTTCGTTTCCAGCGACGAGCAGCGCCATGCAGAACACCAGAAGTTCCGGCTCCGACAGCCTCTCGCCGTTCACTCGCGTCTCCAACACGACACTGACCAGATCATCGCCGGGCTGCTTGCGCCGCTGTTCCACGATCTCTCGGAGGTAGCCGAGCAGTTCGATCACTTTCCCCATGATCTCCGGAGTCTGTCCTTCCGCTGCGCCGATGACCGCATCGGACCAGACTGCGAAACGCTCGCGATCTTCAGATGGAATCCCCATCAGCTCGGCAATCACCAGAATCGGAAGCGGCAGCGAAACCGCCTCGACGAAGTCCACCTCCTGGCCGGCCTCCACGGGAGCGAGCAGCTCCACCACCAGGCTGCGAATGCGCCCCTCCATGGCCGCAATCCGTTTGCGGGAGAAGGCCCTGTGGACGAGCTTGCGAAGCTGACGGTGGTCCGGAGGGTCCGTCGAGAGGATCGACTCCCCGGGCGCTACCTCCCGATACTTGTCGTTGAGCAGAACTCCATCACCGGATCGAAAGCGTGACGGATCCTTGGAGACATCCTGTACATCGCCGAGCTTGGTGAGGCACCAGATCTCTTCGTCGGTATTCCAGTGGACCGGATCGTTCTCCCTCAGACGCTTGTAGGTCGGATACGGGTCCCCCGCATAGAAATTGGGATCATTGACGGGGAAATGGATGGACGACGACATGCAAGCAGCCTTTCGAGGAACGGCGATGACAGCGAGTGACGAACTCCGGCGAGGCGCAATGGTTACCGACTCGTTCCTCTCTGACAATTCGGGCGTCGCGCAATCGGTCCGGTTGTGATCCCCAA
>JAFDDA010000235.1 GCA_019311105.1 Deltaproteobacteria bacterium | reverse complement strand
CTCCGCGAACGTCAGGAGCGGGCGGTCAAAGCCGAGCCCTCGAGAGCGGACGACCTGCGCCTGCTGTTGGAGGTGTTGGTCGACTTCACCGAGGACAAGCGCGACCTGATCCGCGTCGCCTTCGAGCGCGGGGGAGAGAACGCCGCGGTGGCGGGCCGCATCCACGACGATGTAGCGGGCCGCGTCGAAGCCACACTGCGCCGCCACCCCGAGCTGCCCATCCATCCCGCCGCCGCCGCCCAGGCGCGGGCCGCAACCCTGATCCGCGTGATCGCCTGGTGGGCCGAAGACCCCCGCCGCGCGACCCGCGAAGAGATCGTCGAAACCCTCTTTCACCTGGCCCCGACCCGCCTCGTGCGGGCCGCGGCCAGCCGCGCCGAAACCTAGGAGCCGATCATGTCCCAGCTCGAGCACGACCCCGCCTACAACGCCGTCGATCGCGACGACTTCATGTCACTCATCGAGGTCGGCCGCTACGCCGACCGCGTCGATGCCTTCGACGAGATCATCTCGGCCACGCGCGACCACTTCTGGGACCCGAACGACCCGCGCTACATCGACTTCGACGCCCAACCCTTCGACCCGACGAGCGAGCTCATCATGCCCCGCGAGTTCTGCGTCGAACTGAACTGCGCCGTCGCCGAGAAGCTCGACGAGAAGCAGCAGATCCTGCTCGCGAACGAGAGCACGCGCTTCTCGCTCTCGTCGATCCTCCACGGCGAGCAGGGTGCCTTCAGCCTCTCGGCGAGCCTGTGCCAGGTCATGAAGGACCCGGGCGCCCAGGAGTACGCCTCGAACCAGGCGCGCGAAGAGGCGCGCCACGTGAACGGCTTCTCCCAGTACATCACGAAGCGCTGGGGGAGCCCGCTCGCCTCGGGCCCGACGCTCGCGAGCCTGATGAACGAGATCGTCGGCTCGCCCGAGGTGTACAAGAAGCTCGTCGGCATGCAGATGCTGATCGAGGGCCTCGCCATGGGCGCCTTCGCGACCTTCTCGTCCAAGACGAACGACCCGACGCTGAAGCGTCTCATCCAGCTCGTGATGAGCGACGAAGCCTTCCACCACCGGTTCGGGAAGATCTGGGCCGACAAGACCGTCCCCAATCTTTCGCCCGAGCAGCATGAGCTCGTCGAGGACTGGGCGGCGCACTGCTTCCAGGTCCTGCTGTACAACCTCGTGAACTCGGAGCAGAAGCAGGCGATCTACCCGCAGTTCGGCCTCGAGTGGGAGTGGGTGCGCAGCGCGATCATGGAGGCCTTCACCGACGAAGACCGCCGCAGCACCATGCGCGAGAGCACGAACATCTTCCGCGTGTTGATCAAGACCCTGCTCAAGGCCGGCATCATCACCGAGCGTACGCGCGCGGTGTACGGCAACTGGGTGGACATGGCCGAACTCGACCGCGAGGACGACGAGGTCGCCGGCACGGACGTGGCCGAGATGATGCTCGAGGAGCTCTCCGAGGTGAACGCCCAGCGCCGCGTGATGTCGAAGGCTCTTCGCTAGCCCGCCCGCTCCGAAGCCCCTCCGCCACACGAAGCGTCATTCTCGGCGAGCCTCGCGCCCACGTGGCGAGATCGCACGATCGGGATAGGCTCGTCCCGACGCGCCACCGGGAGGGACGACGATGACTCGCTCGAAGACATGGATCGGGTTCTTGGGGGCGCTCGCCCTGATGCTGGCCGCTTCGACTGGGGTCGCCGGGGAGGCCGGCGACGACTTCTCGACGCGGGTACGCGCCGCCATGGCGTCCGAGGCGCGCACGCCCGCCGAGACCACCCGCGACCGGAACCGAAAGCCCGTCGAGACGCTCGCGTTCTTCGGGCTCCGCGCGGACATGGATGTCCTCGAGCTCGTGCCGGGCGGCGGCTGGTACACGCGCCTGTTGGCGCCGAGCCTCGACGGCACGGGGAGCCTGTCGGCCTGGGTCGGCGTCGCTCGCTACGCAGACCGGTTCGCCGCGCTCGGCTTCGACTCGGTCGAGGTCATCGCGCCGGAAACGCAGCTCGTCGCCACCGAGCAACGCGGCATCTACGAGTTGCCTGCAGCGGATTTCGGACGGGAAGCCTTCGACGCCGTCCTGACCTTCCGCAACCTCCACAACCTGACACCGGCGGCCCGCGCCACCGCAAACCGCGCCATCTTCGAGGCGCTGCGGCCGGGCGGGGTCTACGGGGTCGTGGATCACACGCGTCGCCACATGCAGCCCGACGGCCCGGAGAACCGCCGCCGTCTCGACCCCGTGCGCATGATCCACGAGATCGAGGGTGCCGGCTTCGAGTTCGAGGCCTTCAGCGAGCTCCACTACCGGCTCGACGACGAGCTGCGCTACGAGGTCGGCCGGCAGAGCGTCACAGGCAACACCGACCGCTTCACGTTGCGGTTCCGCAAGCCTCGCTGTGTGAGGCAGGCCACGAGGTGACTGCGCTCGTGCGATCGCCCGAGAAGGCGGGTGCACTTCCGTCGGCCGCTCGCATCCACGAGGGCGACCTGTCGCTCTTCGCGCGGCCAGACGCCACCCTTCCTGAGGTCGATGTGGTGATCCACCTGGCCGGCATCGTGGCGGCGCCGACCCCCGACGTCTATGACGCGATCAATCATCGAGCGGTGCGGGAGCTGCTGGCCTGTCTCGGACGGCAGACTTGGACGCCGAAGCGGCTGCTCTTTGCCTCGTCGCTCGCTGCAGCGGGGCCGTCGTCTCGCGACGAACCTTGGCGCGAGGCGGACCCGCTGGCCCCGGTCGATCCCTATGGTGAGGCGAAAGCGCACGCCGAGGCCGCCGTCGCAGAAGCCCCCTTTCCGACCACGACGTTCCGGCCCTGCATCGTGCTCGGCCCCGACGACCCGGCGAGCCTGACGCTCTTCCGCGCGGCCGCGTCGGGGGCGGGCATCCGCGTCGCGGGCGAC
>JAFDDA010000146.1 GCA_019311105.1 Deltaproteobacteria bacterium | reverse complement strand
AAGAGTGTCCACTCGGAGTTCCGGCCCGACCCGCGCGAAGCCGGGCGCCACGCCGAAGCGCCCGTGCCTCTGCCCGAAGGGCTGCACTCCTTCTTCGCCATGACCGACGGCCAGTACGCGCATCTGACCCCGGCGCCCATCGAGCAGGTCGTGCGCCGCTACGGCGAAGCGGTGGAGTCGATGGATCGCGAGATCGGACGCCTGCTCGATCGCCTCGACGCCCTCGGGGTCGCCGACGATACCCTCGTCCTCTACACGAGCGACAACGGCTACCTGTTCGGCGAGCACGGGCGCTTCGACAAACGCTGGGCCTATGACCCCTCCATCCGGGTCCCGTTCTTGATGCGCCTGCCCGGGCGCGTGGCAGCCGGGAGCGAAGAGGCGCGCCTCGTCTTGAACCTCGACCTCGCACCGACGCTCCTGGCGCTCGCAGGATGGGACGTGCCCGCCGAGATGGCGGGGGGCGATCTGCTCGGTCTGCTCGAGGGCGCCGCAACACCTTGGCGCGAGGACTTTCACTACCTCTACGATTTCGAACCCCCGTTTCCCACGCCGGCGGTCGAGGCGATCCGCAGCGAGCGTTGGAAGTACGTGGCGGCGCGGGGCGAGTCGCCACAGCTTTTCGACCTCGTGGCCGACCCGGGCGAGTATGACGATCTACTCGCCCGCGGGGAGGGCGCGGAGATCGCCCGCGCACTCGCCGCTCGCCTCGACACCGAGAGAAGCGACGCCCTCGCGAACCGCTAGGCTTCGTCACGGCGCCGCGTGGCGCCCGGATCCCACCGGAAGCGACCGGCGGGAGGGAAACGGGGGGCAGCGTTCATGGGCCGAATCATCGCGGAGATCTTCCTGCGCATCACCGGGTGGGACGCCGAGGGCGAGCGGCCGACCTCGAAGAAGTTCGTGCTGATCGCTTCGCCACACACTTCGAACTGGGATCTGGCCTATCTGCTGGCGTGCACCATGCGCTACAAAATCCGGCCGCGCTGGATGGGCAAGCACACGCTCTTTCACGGGCCCATGGGCTGGGTCATGCGAGCGGTGGGCGGCATCCCGATCCGACGCCACCTCCGCGAGAACGTGGTGGAGCAGATGACGCGCCAGTTCGAGGAGCGCGATGAACTCTGTCTCACCGTCCCGCCCGAGGGCACTCGGGGCCTGACCCCGTTCTGGAAATCCGGCTTCTATCACATCGCGCGCAGCGCCCAGGTGCCGATTGTGCTCGGCTATCTCGACTACGCTCGCAAGCGCGGCGGTTTCGGCCCCGAGTTCGAGCCGACCGGCGACATCAAGGCCGACATGGATCACATCCGCGCGTTCTACGCGGGGAAGGTCGGCAAGCATCCCGAGAACTTCGGTGAGATCCGTCTGCGCGAAGAACTCGAGGAGGACGACGCCACGGACGGGATCGAGGGCTCCATCCCGGAGTCGAGAGCCTAACGTCGGCGAGCTCGCTCGAAGCAGCCCCTAGGTGAGGGGCCGCTCCTCGAACGCGAAGCGTCCCACCGTCGTCGAGCGTGCGACCCGCGCCCAGACCGACTCTTCGACCGGCGTGGCGTCGGGGTCGAGGGTTAGCTCGAAGGCGAGCCGGGGGCGCACGCCGCCCGCCCTCACCGTGCCGGGGTCGACCGCGCGGCACACGATGCGCGGGTTCACGGCCGCTGCGATGCGGCCGATACCGGCGGCCGGGTCGTCGAGGAGGGCGAGCCAGCCGCCGGGCTCGTCACCGGCGAGGGCGTCGCAATCGTCCATCCACACCCAGCCCCGATCGGGGCCATCGCTGGCGGCACCGAGCTCGAGATATCCATCCGGCAATCCCGGATCGACCTGCAGGGTCTTGAGCACCGCATCGACATCTTCGCCCGCGATGCCGAGGGCCGCGCGGACCCGGTCGCCGTAGACGGGGGCGGCTCCGGCGAAGTGATCGCGAGCGATCTCGCCGCAGACGGCAGCGCCCCAGCGTTCTGCGATCGCGAGGTGGCCCGCGCGCACCAGGAGGTGTGCGTCGAGGCTCGCTTCACGACAGATCCGCACCAGTGCCGGCTGGGAGAAATCTTCGAAGGCGAGATCGGCAACGAAGTCGCCCGTGTAGTCGTCGAGGCCACCGGTCGCCGCTTCGCGAAGCGGCGGAATCTCGAAGGCCGCGGCGCGGGTGGCGCGGATGGCTCTCGTGATGTCTCGCTCCTCGAGCACACCGTGTTCGTCGTCGATCGAGACCTCCCAGCGACACACGGGGCCCCGATGATCCGGCGCAAGGGGCGGCCGGTGCACGGGCCGGCAGCGCGCGCGCGGGTTCACCGCCATCACCGTGGCGTCGAAGGTCGGGTCTTCCATGTGGTGGCACATGCCGATGATCGGTTTCGGGTCGTCGCCTGCCACGGCCTTCACGTCGGCGTAGGCGCCACAGAAGGGCAGCCAGAACCAGCCGAGGCTCTCGTCCCGAACCTCGAAGCGAAAATCCATGTATTGGTGGGGCGCTCCGACGTCGAGTTGGAGGCCCTTGAAGATGGTCGAGACCCCGTCGCCGTCGATGCCGAGCAGGCGTCGGTTGCGCTCGTTGTAGACCGGGCTTGCGCCCATCCACTCGTCGATGGCGATGACGTTCATGTTCTCGGGGCCGAAACGCGAGCCGATGATCGGCATCAAGGCGCGGTCGGTGACGTGCCCCACCATCTGGTATTCGCGCGCCAGGCGGGCGAGTGCCGCGCGTGACAGGAGTGCGAGATCGAAATCCGGGTCGAACGGGCCCGCGTAGTCGTCGAGGCCTTTGGGCTGCGGCATGGGGGCAGCATACGGTTCCGGGGGTCGGTCTGTCGGGAAACGTTGACGTCGGCCAGATCGTTAGAGGTCCGGGCCGACGACCGTCGCACCCGAGCGGACGTCCGCGTCGGACACGGTGAATGCGGCCGTTGCCTGCCCGGCGGTCACGCGATAGCGCTTCGCCGTCTGCACCGCGGGGCTCGGCGGCGTGTCGGTCGCGTACGGAACCGTCAGGCTCCAAGCCCCATCCTCCCCTGCGCGGGTGGACGCTTGGTAGACGTGGCTCCGACCCTCGGTCGTCGACAGCGGAAGGCTCGCGACGACTTCGCTGCCGGGCGATGCGCTGCCCTCCACGCGCGCGCCCAGGACGATCTCCCATACCGAGACAGTGGGGTCGCGCTTCGGGATGATGAGACTCGAGAGCGGGCTCGTGCTCGTGTGGAAGACCAGCCGGTGCTGGGTGAGCGCGGCGACGCGCCCGCGGCCCCGGGGCAGCTCGCGCTCGCTGCCGAAGTGCTGGGCAAGCCGGCGAGCCAGGCTGTCGGGCGGGTAGGGCTCGAGCGAGCCGGCACCGAGCGGGTCGGCCACGACGTAGCGGGCGCGAAGTCGGCCGGCGATCTCGATGGCCGTGTTCTCGTCGATCGCTGCGAAGTAGGCCCAGGCCTGGTCGTAGGTCCGTCGCCCGCCATAGACGCCGAAGTTGTCCTGGACCATCGGCCGCTCGGAGCGATAACGCAGCAGGTGCCCCACGCCCCAGTTCGACAGCACGCCGTACTCGGGCTCCTGGGTCGGGTCGAGGTAGCCGCGTGTCGGGGGCGACCCCGTGGCAAGGAAACGCCCCGCACGCTCGAACAACATCTGCTGCACGCGGAACGCGTTGCGCGGCGGGTCGACGCCCCGCCTCAGCTGGGCGACCTGGCTCACGTAGGGCACGTAGTACGCGGCGAGGCTCCACAACGCGAAAGGTGTTCTGGAACCGGCGCTGGTTCAACGTGAGCACGAGGAACGCTGCGGTGAAGAAGACGACCAACGCGTCCTCCGCGCGCCAGTTCCGGCGCCGCGCCAGTGCAAGACCCGCGAGTGCCAGGGGGAAGGGGAGAGCGAACAGCCCGAACTCGCTCACCACCGGCGCGAGGTCGAGTACACCCTTCGGGTAGAGCAGCGGCCGCAGCTCGTTCACGTGCTCCTGGAACTCCTCCGCCTGGCTGAACCAGCCCGACGCCTCGCGCACCGCATCGCGCAGCTCCGGGACGACGGCGAGCGCGGCAAGCGCCGCGACCGCCGCGAGGCCCGCGACGGCTCCGACCCGGCGTGCCGGGTTCGAGCCGAGAGAGGTCGCCGCGAAGACGCGGCCCGCCACGAGCAAGGCGCCGGATGCCGCGAAGAACCAGACCGGCTGGAAATTCGAGAGCACCCACGGTGACCAGCTGCCGTAGGCCTCCCAACCATGTCCGAGCCCGAACGGCGCGAGCAGGAGGCCGGCGATGACATGGGCGAGGGCCAGGCGTCCGGCACGCGTCACCGCGCCCTCTCGACTTTCACTTCCGAGCATCCAGGCGAGTAGGGCGAACTGCAGGATCAAGACGTGGAGCAGTGCGCCGGGCCACAGGCCCACGAGCAGAGCCATGGTTGCACCGAAGCCCACCGTGCGCGCGGTGGAGGCGTCGCGCAGCAACGCGATCGCCGACGCGAGCGCGAGGGTCGCCACGAAGGCCACCGCGAAGTGGTGGTCGATCTGCCCGAGCTGAGAGAAGAGAAAGCTCGCCGGCAGCAGGGAGAACAGTGCGCCGGCCACGGCCCCCGACACGAGCCCGTAGAGCCGCGCAGTCAGGAGGGCGGCCAGTGCAGCGGTCGCGGCGCCGAACAACGGCGGGAACCAGATCGCCACGCTCTCCACCGCGGCCTGACTCTCGGCACCGACTAGGGCGCGGGCGACGCCGGCAACCACCCAGTCGTAGACGCCGGGCCAGACGATCTCGGCGCCGTCGGGGAAGCTCACGTAAGGGTCGGCGGTGAGCACGCTCGGGAAGTGGACGACCGAGAACCAGATGCGTCGCGCGTGATAGAAGAGATCCCCCAGGTAGGGGAAGTCGACGCCATCGGGTGTCGACACCAGCGGGTAGCGGACGACCCGCACGGCCAAGGCCAGCGCGAAAACCCCGAGCCCGAGCATCCAGCTGCGCGAGGTCGGCGTGCTGTGGTCTCTCGCGGCCGCCCGGTCGTCCGAGCCTTCTTCCTCGAAGCGCTCCGTCACGCCCGAAAGGTAACGCTCGGCTGCTTTCGCCCCAGCACCTTCCGGCGGAATTCGCGAATCACCGGTACGCGGTCGAGCCAGGCCGATGCGTCGGCGCGGTGGGGGTCGACCCCGCTCGGCGCGCCGGCGAAGCCCTCGGGAATCTGTGTGTGGAGATGGTCGCCATCCATGAAGTGGTACTCGAAGCCCGGGACGAAGAGATCCTCGTCTGCCGGGACGTCCACGGTGCGAAGCCCGTAGCTCGAAAGCTCCGTCGTCGTCGTCTGGGGCGGGATGATCCAGACGTGCCGCGGCCCCGCCATGAAGAGGTATTGCACGCGTCGGTTGCGCGAGAGGATCCGGAAGCGACGCAGGGTGCCGCCATAGAGGGTGCTGCGGGCCCGGCTCGTCTCGAGCACGCCGGCTCGGAAGTCGGGTTCGAAACCCGGCGCGATGCGCAGCGAGGTGGGGTCGCCGCGCCGCGTGAAGCGCGCGATCTCGCGCCCCCGGTTCACGCGGTTCTTCGGGTTGGCTCGGGCTCGCTTCCGCGGCTCGAGGAAGTCGCGGTAGGGCTCGAGCCGCCCATCGGGCCCGCGGCGGAGGACGCGAGCGAGCGCGGCGAGGTCGTCCGCGATCCCTTCGCTTCGGCGCAGTACGGCCTCGAGGCCGTTCTGGAGTTCGATCGGCAGGTCGGTGGTGTTCTCGAGGGAGGTCACCAACTCCTCGCCGCCTTCGATGAGGGTGATCGTCTCGCCCTTGCCGATCCACAGGTCGCCACCGAGGCGTGTCAGATGCGAAGCGCAGCGCCAGATCAGCGACACGTCCTTGTAGAAGATCCGCGGGTGGGCGGCGCCGCCCTGGACGACGTAGGCCACGAAGAATCGCACGTAGTCGTTCTGCCGCGCGTCGGCCAGGTAGAAGCTCGTGTCGAACAGGTCGATGCGATGGCGCGGCGCGTAGCCGAGGGAGAGCAGGCGCTTCGGCGTGCGACGGACGTTGCCGACGGCACGGATCTCGAGCCCCTCGTCCACGCGGCGCCGGAACTCCGCCTCGATGCGCGCCGGTGCGCTGCGCGAGGGGCGGGGGCTCCGGACGACTCGGGTCGGGATCGCGTCAGGCATCAGGAGCTAACGCGCGCTCGGGGGCGTGCCGGCCGCCTGGGATTCGCGAACCACGGCGCCCCATCGGAAGGGTGCTGCGAGATTGGCGACGAAGCCCATGGGGAATGCGGGCATGTCCTCCATCCCGGTGGCCTCGGGGGGCTCGCGATCCTTCGGCAGAAACCGTGTTCCGAGGAGCACGTCCCACACGGCGAGATTGCCACCGTAGTTCTGGTTCGCCTCCTCGATCTGTCGCGAGTGATGCCAACGGTGGAGCTCCGTCATGCTGAAGATCCAGTTCAGCGGGCCGACCCGGACGGGCAGGTTCGCATGCTGATACGCGCCGTGGACGGCGGAGAAGAGGTTCACGAGGCCGAAGACCTCGACCCCTGCGCCGAGCACCGCGAGGGGGATGATCTTGCACGCGCCCACCAGGAACAGGTCGATCGGGTGGAACCGCGCCGCGTTCAACCAATACAGGCGCGGCGCGCTGTGGTGTGTGGCATGGAAGCGCCAGAGCCCGGGGATCTCGTGGAACGAGCGGTGCACCGAATACTCGATGAATTCCGCAATGACGAGCGCGAGCGCGAGCTGCAGCACGATCGGCCAGCCCGTCGGCCAAAGGCCCGTGCCGATGGCACCGGACAGAGCGGCGCCGAGCCATGCGCCCAGGAACAACACCGTGGGTGTCGCGAGCCCGAGCAGCACCGTGTTGGTCAAGATCAGGCCGATGTCCGTGCGCAGGTCGCCCTGGGAGTGGAGCCAGCTCCGGTGCCACGGGAAGACGCGTTCGAGGCACGCGAGCGCGAAGTAGTAGACCGGGATCGGCACCACGGTGGCCACGGCCGGGTCGAGCCCCTGACCCATCAGGTGAAACGCCCAGGCGTGGGTCGCGACGACGGCGACCGGGAAGCCCACCATCGCCAGGATCCGTTCGAAGCCGGCCAGCTGCCGGAGGCCCGTCGCGTCGCTCGCCGTCATGGGCCCGAGAATACACGCATCGCCGTGTGAGGGGCGTGCTCTGCCGATCCTTTGCCGATTCGAGATCGAGGCGTGCGCAGGATCACCGGGCCTAGAGCCGTCCAGGCCGACGAGAGAAGGGCGCAGCCCGAGCGGGCAGCGCTCGAGGAGAAGATCGTGCTGGCACGGCTTGGGTTGCTCATCGTCTTGTTCGTGGGGGTCGCGTTCGCGCCCTCGAACGCCGCGGCCCTCATCATCGACCCGCCGCAGACGATCACCCACGAAGTGACAGTTCACGTGATCCACGTGCGCGACGATGCCGGGAGCAACCCGGCACCGCTGTTGGGCAGCGCCCTCCAGCAGGCCGCCATCGAAGCGTTCGTCGATCAGATCTGGGCCCAGGTCGGCATCGACATCGTATTCGAGGCCAGCGTCTCCACTTGGGACGACACGTTTGGCCTGCAGGGCTCGGCGAGCCCGCGGCCCATGAGCGACCTCAGCCAGATGATGATCGACGCCAGCGGCGACGGCGTGCTCTCTTCGGACCCGAACGTGCTCAACATGTTCTTCGTGGACGTGGTGCCGGGCTCGTCCCAGAACGGCGACAACACGGTGAACGGGCTGGCTTTCGTCGGAGGCGACGGCTCTGCGATGTGGGTCGGCCCGAACCTGCCGGGCTTCGGCTCCGGCCAGGAGGCCGTGGCCTCGGTCCTGTCCCACGAGATCGGCCACAACCTCGGGCTCGGTCACATCGTCGAGGGCTTCAACCTGATGCAGTCGAGCATTCAGCCGGATCAGGGCGAGCGGTTCAGCGCGGCTCAGATTGCCACGTCGCTCGCGAGTTCGTTCTCGGTGGCGCTGGCCGTGCCCGAGCCTTCGATGATGGTCCTGTGGGCGATGAGCTTCGCCGTGCTGGCCCGGGCCCGACGGCGCGCCGCCTAGCCCCCCCCCGGTTCCGGCCGCACGATGTGGTTCAGCTCGGTGTGCGGATGAAATCCGTTCCAGCCGAACCAATCGGCGAGACGGCCGGGTTCCCGTCAGTCGCGATCGAAGAGTCGCCCCGCCGAGTCGCGAAAGTCGCGCACGCTGCCTTGGATCCGCTCCGCTCCGCTCACCCGGGCGGGGTCGAAGGTGTGGCACGAGGCTCCGACCACGTGCTCGAAGCGCCAGGCCCCTTCCATCTGGTCGAAGTCGTACTGGCGCCCGAGACCGATGAAGATCGCGCGCTGGAAGACCCAGGTCGCCTCGGCCAACTCGGGTTCGACGTCGAGCAGGAAACGGTGGAAGCCCGCACCGCGCAGCGGCATCCCCTCGAGCGCGGCGGGTTCGACGGACTCGAGGGCGAGCCCGCGCACCGCCCAGGCGGCGAACGGCTCGCCATCGATGGCCAGCGTGGCATGGGTGAGGCCGTCGACGCGGTCGGGGACGGCCACGTCGTAGCGCCGCTCCGTGCCGTCACCCGCCTCCACTCGGGCGCCATGGGCGAGCGCCAGGCAGGCGAGGTCGTGGAGGTGGGTGCACTGCGCGTGCGCATCGGTGTGGTGCAGGAGCGCACGGAGTGGGCTCGCAAGGGCCGCGCCTTCCATGCGCCGCAATGGGTCGACGGCCCCGGGGCAGGTGACCCAGGGAACGCGCACGACTTCGCCGCGCACCTCGATGGCGTGAACGCCGTCGTGGCGCAGTTGGACCGCGAAGTGATGGAAGTCGTCGGAGAGCTCGGCCCGGACCTCGCGGCCCTCGCTTTCGAGCCGAACGGCGCGCCGGTAGCAGCCGCTGCCGTAGTCGCTGCGGGTCGGGAGCAGGGCGGGCTTCGGCGTCACGAACTTCGGGTCTCCACGGGGTGCGGAGTCTATCGCGCAACCCGCCGAGACGCGGCGCTGCGCTAGCGGGCGATGCGGCGCCGCGCTAGCGGGCGATGCGGCCCGCGCGGCGGATGCGCGTGCCCCAGTAGACGTGGTCGAAGTCGACCCGCTCGACCCGCTTGCCCAGCGATGGCGCGTGAACGAACGCTCTGCCGCCGAGGTAGATCGCCACGTGAGCAGCCTTGCGGCCTTCGAGGTCGAAGAACAAGAGGTCCCCCGGTTCGAGGGATGCGAGGGCGATCGGTCGAGCGTGACGTTCGAGGGCGGCGGCCGAGTGCGGCAACCCGCGGAGCCCGGCTTCGCCATAGCTGTACACGACGAGCCCGCTGCAGTCGAAGCCACGAGGCGTCCGCCCGCCCCAGCGATACGGCACGCCGATCATCGAAGTCGCCGTCCGAACCGCCTCGTTGCGAACGGAGTGCGATCGCGACGCCGCTCCGGAAGGAGCGACGGGTGTGGGTGTTGCGGCGCAGGCCAGGGCCCAGGCCAAGGGCGCGAGCGCGAGGCCGCGAACGAGGGGTCGCATGGTTCCTCCGACGCCTTCTTCATCGGCCGAATTCGGTCGCGGCTCAAGGGATGGCAACGTGTCGGCAAACCATCTGCAAGGGTGCTCGACCGGCCTTCCGGCCTCGCATAGCATCGACCCATGTCGTTGCCCTCCGACGCACAACTCCACGATTGGTTGGCTGCGTACGATGCGCAGGGCTACGTGATCCTCGAGGGCGTCCTCGACAGCTCCGAGGTCGAGACGCTTCGCGACGCGCTTCGCCCCTACCTCGGAGCGGTGCCTCCGGGTCGCAACGTCTTCGAAGGCGAATCGTCCAAGCGGGTCTACTCGCTCGTCGGCCGCGGCCGACCCTTCGAACGGACAGCCGAACACCGGACGGTGTTGGCGCTCGTCGATCGTTTGCTCGACCCCGGTTATCTGCTGACCGCGAGCCAGGCCATCTGCCTCCAGCCCGGCGAGACGCCGCAGCCCGTCCACTTCGATGACTCGTTCTATCCGCTGCCGCGCCCGCGCAAGGCGATCAGCGTCTCGACCATCTGGGCCGTCGACGATTTCACGGCGCAGAACGGTGGGACCGAGGTCATCCCTGGCAGCCACCGATGGAGCGATGCGCAGGTGGCGGACACCTACCGCGGTGATCCGAACCTCCCCGACGACCCGGCACTCGAGGCCGCGTTCGTGCCCGTGGAGATGCTCGCGGGCTCGTGCGCCGTGTTCGCCGGGACGCTGCTCCATCGCGGCGGCGCCAACCGGAGCCCGGGCACGCGCAGCGCCTTCAGCCATCAGTACTGCGAACCCTGGGCTCGCCAACAGGAGAACTACCTCCTGTCCGTGCCGGCAGAGCGGGCCCCCGCCTTCAACAGCTGCTCGGCTACTCGATCCACGGCCCGTTCATGGGCCAGATCGCCGGGCGTCACCCGAAGAAGGCCCTGGCCCCGGGCTACCGGAACTCCCTCGAGGCAGACGACGCCGAGCTCTAGGCTCGGGGCTTGACTTGAAGTGCACTTCAAGCTCTATCCTCCCGCGAAAGGGGGCGCCATGAACGACGTTCGCGAGAGCTGCAACCTGTCCGATGAGGCCTTCGAGGCGCGACGCACGGCGTTGCGGAGGGATCTGGAGCCCCGGGCGCGCGGGCGCGAAACCCTGGCCGATGGCGTCGCGGTCCTTTTCGACGCCAGCCTCGAGATGCGAGGCGTGCTCGACGACTTCGTCGCCTTCGAGCGCGAATGTTGCCCGGGCCTCGGCTTCTCCGTCGAGGAGGCCGGCGGAGTCCTGCGGCTCGAGATCCACGGTGTCGACCCGAACTCGAGACTCTTCGCCGATGTTGCGAGTGCGGAGGCCGCCGAACCCGCGCCGGCTGTCGGTGGGGTGCGCGCGGGCCTGCGCGTGCTGCGCTCTGTGGGGTTCGGGGCGGCCGGGGCCCTCACGCTCTTCTGTCTCGTACCGATGGCGCTCGTCGCGCTGCTCGGCGCCGAGCTGGCCGGACCACTCTTCGCGCTCGACGATCCGAAGGCCGTGGCCGCCGGGGGGCTGGTCTTCGGCGGGTTGCTCTGGCGCTGGGAACGTCGCCGCGCGGCGGATCGCGCCGCCTCGTCTGGGTGCGGGTGCTAGCAGGAGGCTCGCACCGCACGGGCCGTGGGCGCTAGCAGCCGGCCCGGGTGCAATCTTCGAAGGTCGGGCACTCGCACGTCATCACCGCCTTCAGCACCGCCCGCATGCGCCGAGCTTCGGCGATGCGGGCTTCGACCTCGTCGAGCTTCTTCTCTGCCAGCCTGCGCCAGCGCGGCCCGGGCGGCGAGCGGCGCGAGACCCCGCGGAGCAGGTGGCGCGTCTCGGCCACCGTGAAGCCAGCGCTTTTCGCGAGTTCGATCAGGGCCAGGCGGTCGAAGACGTCATCGCCGTAGACGCGGGCATTGCCGCGGCGATCGGCCTTGGGGATCAGCCCCTCGCGTTCGTAGAACCGGATCGCCGACGTCGCCAGGCCTGCGCGCCGCGCCACCTCGCCAATTCGAATCGCCATGGTTCGCCTCCCCGGCTTGAAGCGTACTTCAAGTGTCCGGGCCCGGGGGCGCGAGATCCGCTCAGGCTTCTTCCGGCCTCGGGATCTCGCAGGCGTCGCCCGGCTCGACCGCCGTGTGGCGTTCGATGGCTGCCAGGATCTCGCTTTGGGGCGGCGCGCCGTGGGCCAGCATGCGGCGCCAGAACGTCAGCCCCTTGGTGGCGACGACCTCGCCGTCGAGCAAGACGTCGAATTGTCCGAACTTGCCTTCCTCCACCGCAACCTCGGCCCCGAAGCGTTCGCGCAGTTCGGTCGCGAGGTCGTCGGCACGCCCGGCATAGCCGCAGGGGCGGCAATAGAAGATCTCGAACTTCATGATGGGCGACCTCCCGCGCGGTGAAGGGTTTCAGTGTAGCGGCGCGGTGCCGCTGCGTGGCACGCTCTCGGCTGGTGCACCGTGCATCGAGAAAGGCGACGACATGAACGACGTCATGAAGAGCATGAAGCCCTTCGTCCTGCTCACCGACGTGGGCTTTCTCTCCTACTGGGCGGTCTCGCTGCTGATCCTGGCGGGCGTCGACCTCGTCCCCGAAGCGTGGCTCTTCAAGGACTACGACGACCCGATCGTCTACGCGTGGAACTGGTCGTTCTTCCCGCTCGACTTCGTGTTGTCGGTCTGCGGCCTGCTGGCCGTGCGCAGGCACTCACGTGGCGACCCGTCCTGGCGGCCGCTGGCGGCGTTCTCGTTGGCCCTCACGTTCTGCGCCGGCTTCATGGCAATCTGCTTCTGGGCGATCCGCCTCGACTTCGACCCCTCCTGGTGGGCCGCCAACCTCTTCCTCGCGATCTGGCCCTGCGTCTTCCTGCCGCGCCTCGCGCGCGATGCCCGACGGCCTCCAGAGCAATGAGCTATTGATCTTCCGGAACTGACCCCACCTCAAGGGAGGACGCAGTGAAACGTTTCATCCAGCACGAGGAGCTCGCTCGCGACAGCCGGTTCATCCGGCAACCCAACGTCATGGTCCAGGTGCTCGCGAACCTGCCGGACGACGTGGACGCCGTGGTCGATGCCTTCGACCAGATGGCGCCGATGATCGAGATCGGGGTGAAGGGCACCGAGGCCGAGAGCCTCTTCGACGCCTACGGCCCGGGGTTCGCGCTGATCGTCTTCAACGAGCCGCTCGACCCCGAGGCGCCTGCGGCGGCCGAGCGACTCCAGCTCCGCATGCACGGCATCTTCGTCGGGGAGTTGCAGGCCCTGGAGGGCGCGGGCCGCTCTCTCTGGGATTTCCCCGACGCGCCGTGGGAGTTCAAGATGAACATGGCTCGCCAATGCTGGGACGAGGCGCGCCATGTCCAGATCTTCGAGAAGCTCCTCGATCACGTCGGCGGGTACGTCGGGATGTTCCCCGAGGCGACGTTCCTCTTCGAGTGCGCGTGCTCGGACGACCCGGCGCTGCGCGTCGCGGGCGTGAACCGCGGTCTCGAAGGCCTCGCCTGCGATGTCTTCCGCGACATGATCCGCTACGCCGAGAAGTCGGGCGATGAGGTGATGCGCCAGGCGATCGACTACGTGCTCGCCGACGAGATCACCCACGTCCGCTTCGGCAGCACCTGGGTGAGGGAGTTCTGCAAGGGCGACCCGGAGCGCCTCGAGCGCGCCCAGGCCTTCCGGCGCGAGGTGGACAAGCAGTTCAGCTTCGGCGGCTCGCGCTCCGACCGCGAGGACGCCGCGATTCCGATCGCCTGGGAAGACCGCAAAGAGGCCGGCTTCACCGAGGAGGAGCTGCAGGAGCTGGCGGCGATCTCCGGCGACGGCCCCAGCAAGAAGACCCTCACCGAAGCGGCGAGGATCCTTCGCGAGCGCCACCTGGCCCGTCGCGCGGAAGCACAAGGAGCCTCGGCATGAGCGAGCAACGCATGTACCCGGGCATGGGCCCGGAAGAACGCACGACCTTTGCGCCGTACTCGGCCTTCGACATCCCGGCAGATCTGCGGGAGCTGCACGGGCGCTACGACGTCGAGGCCACCGCGCGCCGCTTCCGGAACTTCCGCTACGCGGAAGAGTGGATGATGATGGCCTTCGGCGGCTGGATGGCCACGGTCCCGGAGGTCCCGGTCAAGACTGGCCTTGCGAAGGTCGCCTGGGAAACTGCCCAGACAGCCGACGAGTTCGGCAAGCGACTCCCGGAGCTGCGGTGCGGGAAGAGGGCGGTCGAGGCGTCCGAGTCCTCGAACAAGGGTTTCGCCAGCTTCATCGAGGCCGTGTGCGAGCCGGAGCGTCCGGACCTGACCATCGAGAAGCTCGCCGGAGTCTTCGACGTGCTGTTCCCCCACCTGATCGACGTCTACGAGCGAACAGCTCGGCAGACCGACGCGATCTGCGACGCTCCGAGCATCGAGTTGCTCGAAAACGCGGCGCGCCTCCACCGCCGCCATGTGGCCTGGGGTCGCGACGTACTCGAGCGCCTCTGCGACACCGACGCGAAGCGAGAGGCCCGTCGGGCGCGGACCTCGGGCGCGGACCGCAGAGCTCGAGGAGGCGCTGCAGAAGTCGGGCGGTGTCACGGGAGAACTCGACGCCTAGCAAGAGCCGCAGCCTGCGGCCGACTTCGCGCTTCATCCGGTCTATCGGCGTCGGCCTGCTCGCGCTCGCCACCTTCCCAACACTTCCTGCGACGGACGCCGCTGCGCAAGAGCCGCCGGCGAACGCACACAAGCAACGCTACGGCGACCGGTGGGAGTGCGACCGCGGCTTTCGACTCTCTCGCGGGGAGTGCCAGGCCGTCCGGGTTCCCAAGAACGGCCATCTGAATTCGTTGGGGCAGGGTTGGGTCTGCGACCGCGGGTACCGGCTCGATGACAACGCGTGCGAGGCGGTCGAGGTGCCCGAACACGGCTTCCTGATCAACACCGGCGACGAGTGGACGTGCGGGCGAGGCTATCAGCGGGCCGCAGGCGCCTGCGAGGAGATTCCGCTGCCCGAGCACGCCTTCCTCGGGAAGTCGGGCGATCGCTGGCAGTGCGAGCGCGGGTTCCGCAGGGCCGGGGAGGAATGTGTCGACCTCGAACTGCCCGAAGCCGCCTACATCGGACCCTCCGGGAACGATTGGTACTGCAGCCGAGGGTTCCGCAAGGGCGAGGGTTCGTGTCTGCCCGTCGAGGTGCCGGAGAACGGATACCTCGACGCGTCGGGGCACGCCTGGAAGTGTCACCGTGGCTTCCGCCGAGATCCCCACGAGTGCGTGCCCGTCGAGTTGCCGGAGAACGCCCATCTCTCGCACTCGGGCAACGATTGGGCTTGCGATCTCGGGTTCCGGCCCGAGGCCCGAGCCTGCGTCTCCCACGAGCGCTAGCACCGTGCAGGCGCTGCTCTACACGAACAGCCTGCCCCGCCTGATTGCAACGAAGCTCCTCTCCTCGCTCACGCCGCGTGCCTTCGTGGGCCCGGCGTCGCCGATGCAGCTGCGCACGATCCCGAGCCCCGTCCTGCCTGCCCCCGACTGGGCCGTGGCGCGTACCTGTCTCTGTGGGCTCTGCGGCAGCGACTACAAGCAGGTCTTCATGAACGGGAACTTCGACAACCCGATGACGGCGATGATCTCTTGGCCGCAGGTGTTGGGCCACGAAGTCGTCGCGGTGATCGACGAGATCGGGCCTGATGTCACGGAGCGAGAGATCGGCGACCGAGTCGTCTTGAACCCCTGGCTCTCGTGTGAACCGCGCGGCCTCGAGCCATGTCGCTCGTGCGAGGTCGGTGCCCTCGCTCAATGTCGCAACTTCGCCCGGGGCGTTCCCGCGCCTGGGATCCACACCGGGAACAGCGCCACGGCGACCGGCGGCTTTGCCCCGCGCGTGCCGGCCCACCAGGTGCAGTGGATCCCGATCCCCGACGAGGTGAGCGACGAGGAGGCCGTGCTGGCCGACCCGTTCTCGGTTTCGCTCCACGCGATCCTGGCGTCGCCGCCGAAGCCCGGCGGCACGGCGCTCGTCTATGGGGCGGGGACGTTGGGTCTGCTCGCGATCGCAATCCTCCGTGCGCTGTACCCCGACGTGCGCGTCGCCGCGGTGGCTCGCTTCGACCACCAGGCAACGCTTGCCGAACAGTTCGGTGCGGAGCGCGTCTATCGCCATCGGCCGACGCGGCAGATCATCGAGGAGGTCGCTGAACTGACGGGCGCCGGGGTGGCGAAGCCCTGGCGGGGTCTTCCTATGCTGAACGGCGGCGTGGACGTCCTGTACGACACCGTTTCGTCGCCCGAGACCCTGGAGGTCGGCCTCCGGATTGCGGACAGCCGCTCGAGGATCGTCGCCCTCGGGGTCGAACCGCCGCGTCGCTTCGAGTGGACGCCGCTCTACTTCAAGGAGATCCTGCTCGTCGGCTCGAACGGGTTCGGCATCGAGGAGCACGACGGACGCCGCCAGCACGCCATGGAGTGGTACTTCGAGTTCATCCGGACCAAACGGATCGACGTGACGGCGATCATCACCCACCGCTATCGACTCGAAGCGTATCGAGAAGCCTTCATGACCTGCTACGACCAGGGCAAGCACGCGGCCATCAAGGTCCTGTTCGACGGCTTCCCCGACGAGGGGCCCACCGCTGCTTCCTGATTCTGGCATCCTGTGCACGAGACCGAAGGAGGGTCTGGCCATGGTTCGAGTGATTCGCTTCGTTTCCCTCACGCTGCTCGCCTTGGCGATCGGCATCCTCACGGGCGCGCCGTCGGCAAGCGCGGGCGGCCTGGTCGGGGCGCTCGAGAAGGTGACGGAGCAGATGGACGGCGAGCCCTCGTCGGCGAGCTCGACGGACCCGGCCGGCAACACCACGCGCTCCACGGGCAACCCGGATGGCTCGCACACCGTCACGACGACGGACCCGGCGGGGAACGTCCAATCGAGCGAGCGCGTCCCGGCGAACCCGTCGCCGTCGGCTAGCTCGCACGACCCTCTTACCGGGAGCACCCGGAGCTCGACCCGAAACCCCGACGGCTCGCGCACCATCGTCGTGACGGACCGGGAGGGCAACGAGATCGAGCGCATCGAGGTCCCGGCGCAGCAACCCACCTCGGCGAGCGCCACGGACACGGCGACGGGTATCACCACGACCTCGACCCGCAACCCCGATGGTTCGCGGGAGGTCGTGCGAACCGACCGCGACGGCCAGGTTCTCTCGCGCGAAACGAGGCCTGCCTCGCGCTGAGCGCGCGCCCGGGGCAGGCCGCCTGAAAACGGCTGCGAAAGGGGAACGCCGCGCCTAGAATCCCCGTCGCATCGCAACGAGGAGAACCCGCCATGAGTTCGACCATCGCGCCCGGCGTCGTCACCGGAGAGCGCTACCGCACGCTAGTCGGGGCGGCGAAGTCCGGCGGCTACGCCCTCGCCGCCGTCAACGTCACGACCAGCTCGACGGTGAACTCCGCCTTGGAAGCCGCGGCCACGAACCGGGCGGACATCATCATCCAGCTCTCGAACGGTGGCGCGCAGTTCTTCGCGGGGCAGGGCATGCCCGACGGCTTCCAGGCCAAGGTGCTGGGCGCCGTCTCGGCTGCGCGCCACATCCATCTGCTCGCCGAGCACTACGGCGTCTGCGTCGTCCTCCACACCGACCACGCCGACAAGAGCTTGATCCCTTGGGTGGAAGCGATGCTCGACCACGGCGAGCGCGCCTTCGAGCAGACCGGGCAGCCGCTCTACAGCTCCCACATGCTCGACCTCTCGGCGGAGCCCATTGATTGGAACCTCAACGAGAGTGCGCGCGTGCTCGAGCGCATGGCGAAGATCGACATGAGCCTCGAGATCGAGCTCGGCGTGACCGGCGGCGAGGAGGACGGGGTCGGCAGCGACGTCGACGATCACGCCGACCCGCGCCTCTACACCCAGCCCGAGGACGTGCTCCAGGCCTACGACCTGCTCACGCCGCTCGGTGACTTCTCGGTGGCGGCATCCTTCGGCAACGTCCACGGCGTCTACAAGCCCGGCAACGTGAAGCTCCGTCCGGAGATCCTGAAGAACAGCCAGGCGCTCATCGAGAAGGAGCGCGGCGCGGGTCTCAACCCGTTGAACCTCGTCTTCCACGGGGGCAGCGGGTCGGAGAAGTCGCAGATCGCCGAGGCCGTCTCCTACGGCGTCTTCAAGATGAACATCGACACCGACACGCAATTCGCCTATTCGGCGCCGGCCAAGCCCTACGTCGACGAGCACGCGAAGGCCTTCCTCCACCAGATCGACCCCGACGACGGCACGCCCTACAAGAAGCAGTACGACCCGCGGAAGTGGGTTCGGAAGTGCGAGCAGGGCATGGCCGCGCGCCTTGCCGAGGCGTTCGACGATCTTGGTTCGGCGGGGAAGACGATCGCGGGGTAGGGCGCCCGCGGCTCGGGTCAGCGCGGTGGGGTGACGAGGCCTGCGGACACCCAGCCTTGGAGCCAGCCCGCCGCGCGGGCGGGGGCTTCTTCTTCACCGAGCCGGGCCGCCACGAGTTCGCACAGCTCTCCGAACCGAGCGCCACGCTGCAAGGCCGCCAACAACTCGGCCTCCTCGCCATCGAGCAATCGGTAGTACGTTCGCTCCCGTGCCCGCCAGACGAGGGCCTGGCCGGGTTCGATCGCCACCGGCAGGCCCGCGGCCCCGTCGGCATCCCAGGCCTCGCGCAAAGGCAGCACCGCGTAGCGATGCCGAGGCAGCCGGACGGAGGGATGGAGTTCGAGGACGAGTTCGGCCCAGTCGTCGGGCGGGATGCTCGCCAGGTCTTCCGCGCGCAAGGGCGCCGCATCCGGTGCATCGAATGAATCGGTCAGGGCGCGCTCGAAGTGCGCGAGGTCGGCGGCGAAGGGCCAGCGCTCTCGGAACGGCTGCGCGGCCCGGTGCTCTGCGAGGAAGCCGGCCAACCGGTCCCCGGCGTGTCGCAGCGAAGGCCGCTCCGGTGGATGCACGCACAGGAACGCGGTGGCAAGATCGTGAAAGCCATCGCTTCCGAGGTTGGCGTGCAGGGCGCCAAAGTCTTCGGCCAGTACGTCGTGGATGCGTTGGAAGTACGCGTGAGCGTAGACATCGAGGCGTGCGACGGCGGGGACGCGAGCGTCGCTCGCGAGCCAGCCAGCGAGATCCCCCGCCTCCGCTCCAGACTCTTCGGCCAGCGCCGACGCGACGCCGCTAGGCGCCGTGACCAGCTGCCAGATGCGCGCTTGCAGCGCGGCCAGCTCGGGCATCTTCTCTCCGGGTTGCGGTGGTGAGGAGCTCGCGGGCCGTGTCGGCCTCCGTCTCGAGGCGATCGAACTCGGGGATCTGTCCATCCCATTCGATCAAGGTCGAGATGGGGCCGGTGCGCGAAACGAGGGCCGAGTAGAGCGCCCAGACTTCGTCGCAGACGGGTTGGTCGTGGGTGTCGATGAGCAGCGTGCCGTTGCTCCGGTGCCCCGCGAGATGGATCTGGAAGATGCGGGTCGCGTCGATCGCGTCGAGGTAGGCCATCGGGTCGAACCCGTGGTTGTGGGCCGAGACGAAGACGTTGTTCACGTCGAGCAGGATGCCGCAATCCGCGTGCTCGGCGATCGCGGACAGGAACTCCCACTCCGTCATCGCATCGTCCGCGAAGCTCATGTAGGACGACACGTTCTCGAGGGCGATGCGCCGCCCGAGCCGGTCCTGAACGCGGCGGATCCTCGCCGCCACGTGTTCGATGGCTTCCTCGGTGTAGGGCAGGGGCATCAGGTCGTGGAGGTTGTGCCCGCCAACGCCAGTCCAGCAGAGATGGTCCGAGAGCCAGGCGGGCTCGAAACGGCGGGCAGTGTCGGCCAGGCCGTCGAGGTAGGCGGTGTCGAGAGGGTCCACCGAGCCGATGTTCATCGAGACGCCATGCAGCGCGAGGGGCATCGCCTCGCGAACCTCGGAGAGGATGCGCAGCGGACGGCCGCCCGGGATCATGTAGTTCTCGCTCACCGCTTCGACCCAGTCGATGCGGAGCCGCCCGTCGGCCGCCCGAGCGAGCACCTCCCCATAGTGGACCGGGCGCAGCCCGACGCCCACGCCCAGGAAAGGTGCTTCGGCAGGCCGCGCGGGGAAGGGCCCGGGGGCCACCTCCCGCGCGGCCGCAACCAGAGCCACGACTACATCTTCTCCTTGTCGCCGTGCTTGGCGGCCATCTCGGCCTTCGCGTCTTCGCACTCTTCGGCGGTCAGCATCTTGAAGCCCTTGCCGGCGCACTCGTTGTGGCCCGCGCAGTCGCTGAAGAGGGTCTTGCAGTCGCTGTGGGAGGCGCAGGAGTTCACGCCTTCGCACTTGATCTTGTCGGCGGCCACCGCCGTGCCGGGGACGACGCTGGCCGCGCCCGCCACGAACAGGGAGGCCGCCGCAGCAGCCAGGATTCCGGTACGAGAAGTCATCTTGTTGCTTCCTTCCATTCTTCCAGTCGGGAGAGTCGGGAGTTCAGGCGGCGGTGATTCCAGCCCCCTTCGCTCAGACTACGTGGTGCCCCCGGGGTCGGTTACCGCCTCGGGGCTGGAAATCGCGATCCTCCGGCGAAAACGGCCTACCGCAGCCCTTTCGCCCGCCCCCCAGCTTAAAATGGCGAGCCCGGGCCCGCGACATCGGCAGCGAAACGGAGGAAAGCCATGGAGTATCTCGAGACACCGGAGGAGCGCTTCGAGGGGCTGAAGGGCTACGCATTCGAGCCCCACTACCACGAGATCGAAGCCGGCGGGCTCCGCATGCACTACCTCGACGAGGGGCCGCGCGACGCAGCGCCCATCGAGGTCCGATGAATCGACGGTGTCTCGATCATGAAGGCGTCAATCTACAGGATCCCGGCCGCCCCGAACGCCTCGTGCGGTCACCCGAGGGTGCGCTTCTCGGGTGCTCGCAATCAGTGGGGCTCATCTGCTGTCCATGCCACGTTCGCGCTAGCTCCCCCTTCCCCACCAAACGCCTCCAGCCACCAGCGAGTAGAGATATGTCGCCACGAAGCACGCCGCGATTGCGGGGGCGGTGACGGGGAACCACCAAGAGACCCCCAATGCGACATTCACGCCCGCGATCGCCGTGGCCGAGTTCGTGAGACTCCGAATCGAGTAGCGCAGCGGATAGGAAACCTGCATCGACACTGTGTTCAGAACGAAGGCCGCAGCCAGGAAGGGCTCCGGTGCAATCCCCAGATGCTGCGTGACGACCAGCGCGAACAGGATGTGACGCATCAACTCATTCGTGGGAGAACCTCCGCCGCTCTCTGCTGCCCAGGCCAGCCGAGAGACGACGCGCACCAGGATGGAGACTGCGGCGACCAGCGAAAGCAGCGCACAAGGCCCCCCGTAATGCATGCCGACGGCCATGACGACGAGGATGTGGGCGACCGCGTCACAGACATTGTCGAGAGTCGCCCCGAACTCGCTCTTGAGATCCAGCTTCGTGGCCAGGACGCCGTCGAGATCGTCCATGACGTTGTTGTAGAGGATCAAGGGAAGCAGATATTGAAATCCGTCCCCCAGAAAGAGCATCGCGAGAGGAATGACTCCGAGAATTGAAACGATATTCGGAATGTTCTTGTATATGAGCATCTGGGAGCTGTCGGGAGCAGAGGCTGCGCTTCAGCCGCTCAAGAGAGGGCGCCGGCTGGCACTTCGGAATCTCTTCGTAACACGAAGAAGTGATTCGTCAGCTCAGGGAAATCAATCCCCAAGGTATCGGGGAGACGCGTGAGCCCTGACCCGCCCATCCGCAGCACCCGATATGTCAGCCCCCCCAGCAACGGGATGGCCTGAAGCGGTCGGGGGACGATTGCCTTCCATTTCTTGATGAACTCACAGCCCATCTGCATCAAGAAGTAGGGTGTATTGAGTTCAACGTGATCCACGGAGAGACCACACTTGCTGAACAGGCTCGAGTAGGTCTGAACCGACCGATACACGACCTGATAGTCACCCTGTCGGGTGAGAGTGCCACTTCGCACCGTGCTCTCTCGACATAGGACGATGCCCCCCGGCTCGAGAAACGGAATCACTCTTTCGAGCAACGCGATGACGTCACTCTCGTTGAGGTACATCAGCATGCCGCCGAGGAAGATCATCGAATAGCGACCCTCAGGCTCGAAGGCCAACACGTCGTCATTCAGAAGCGTGGCGTTCGCATACTGGGAACAACGCGCCACCATCGCCTCGTACAGGGACCCACTCGCCTCGACGGCGATGACCTTGCCATGACGCTGCGCGAAGTACTCCGACCAGAAGCCGACACCGCTGCCCAGATCCAGAACGGTTCCATCCGAATGGATGCTTGCGCTGCGGATCAGTCGCTCGACGATCTCACGCTCGGCGTCGAAGCGGTAGCTCCCTGCGCTGGCCGGAAATCCGAATCCGTCCATCATGTAGGGACCCATGATGGACGGCTTGGCCCTGCTCCAGTAGCGGCCTACGGCCGCATAGTCGAGAAGTGGCCCTGCGCCCGTGGAGGAACCCTCGGCCCCGGCCCCGGATGAGGAGCCGGCAGGC
>JAFDDA010000010.1 GCA_019311105.1 Deltaproteobacteria bacterium | reverse complement strand
GGAAACAAGTTCTTCTCGCTCTCCTTCGAGTACCGCTTCCCGATCTCGGAGCAGCTGGGCCTGCTCGGCATCGTCTTCTTCGACATGGGCAATGCCTTCTACGAAGGGCAGAGCGTTTTCGACACCAGCGATTGGCGCTACGGTACCGGGGTCGGGGCCCTGTGGTTCTCGCCCTTCGGGCCCCTCCAGGTGTTCTGGGGCTTCCCGCTCAACAAGCTCGAAGTCGAAGAATCCAACGTGTTCGAGTTCTCCGTGGGCGGCGCGAATTTCTGACCGGGCCGTTCGAACATCCGGTCCGCAGCCTACGACCAACCATCCGTCCGACGAACCATGGGACGCAACGAGGGGACATCATGAACAAGCTCACCGCCGCCGTATTGGCCGGCTTCCTGGTGCTCGTGCTCGGAGGCGCGGCGCCGGCCGCAGCCGAGAACGAGGTCGTCGTGGTCGACATCGATCAGGCGCTCAACTCCACCGAAGCGGGCAAAGCCGCCCGCGAGGAACTCTCGCGCAAGCAGCGCGAAGCCCAGGGCAAGCTCGAGCCCATGGTCGAACGCTTCAAGGAGATGCAGGAGGAGCTGAAGAGCAAGCGCTTCGTGCTCTCGGAGGATGCGCTCTACCAGAAGCAGCTCGACCTCGTCGAGTTGAAGACCGAGATCGACAACCGGGCCAAGGAACTCGAAGACAAGTTCAAGGTCGACAAGGAGCGCCTCGAAGGCCCGCTGCGCAAGAAGCTCATCGGGATCGTCGAGGAGCTCGGCAAGGAGAAGGGCTACGGCCTGATCCTCGCACGCGGTGCCGGCGGGATGCTCTACAACCGCGAAGCGCTCGACATCACCGACCTGGTGATCGAGCGGTTCAACAAGAAGGGCTAGTCGGCGTGTCCGACGTCCACGCCTCGGCGGCGGTGGACCCGCGCGCCCAGCTGGCCGACGGCGTGGTGGTCGGGCCCTTTGCCGTCGTCGGGCCAAACGTGGAGCTGGGTGAAGGCGTCGAGATCTCGGCCCAGGCCCACGTCACCGGCAACACCAAGGTCGGGGCGCGAACGCGGATCTTTCCCTTCGCGGTCGTGGGCGAGCAGCCCATGGACAAGAAGTTCGCCGGCGAGACGTCCTACGTCGAGATCGGTTGCGACAACGTCATCCGCGAGCACGCCACCGTCCATCTCGGTACCGACAAGGGTGGCGGCGTCACTCGGATCGGAGACGACAATCTGATCATGAACGGGGCCCACGTGGCCCACGACGTCCAGGTCGGCAATCACACGATCCTGGCCAGCTTCGTGGGCTGCGCAGGCCACGTCGAAGTGGGCGACTACGCGGTGCTCGGTGCCTACACGGGGGTCCACCAGTTCGCGCGCATCGGCGAGTCGGTGATGACCGCCGCCAACACGATGCTGGCCCAGGATGCGCCCCCGTTCGCACTGATGGCCGGCGATCGCGCCCATCTCGCCGGAATCAACGTCGTCGGGCTGAAGCGGCGCGCCTTCTCACCCGAGATCCGCCGGGCGATCAAGCACGCCTATCACGTGCTCTTCTCCTCAAAGCTGCCTCTGGCCGAAGGCCTCGATCGCCTGCACGCAGAGGGGGGCGCCGTCGACGAAGTGGCGCGCCTGATGCGTTTCCTGGAGACTTCCGAGCGCGGCATCGCGCGGTAGCGCCCGGCGGGCAGCCTTGCCCGGGCTTCGTCCGTTGCATCGCGAGAGCGCGGCCGAATGGCTGCGAAGCACTGGAGGGCCCATGTCCGAAACGCTCGGCCTGATCGCGGGGCGCGGCCTCTACCCGCGCCGGGTGGCTGAGCTGGCCCGGGCTCGCGGCTTTCGCGTCGCGGCCATCGGATTCCACGCGGAGACGGACCCCGCCCTCGAGAGCGTGGTCGACGAACTCACCTGGCTCCACCTGGGCGAACTCCAGAAGATGATCGACACCCTCCGCGCCGCCGGTGCCAGCCAGGCCGTGATGGCGGGCAAGATCCTCAAGACCCACCTCTACGGAGACCTGACGGACCTGCGACCCGACGAGCGGGCGTTGCGCCTGCTCGCGTCGCTCGGGGCGCGCAACGACGACGCGATCCTGGGCGCCGTCGTGGACGAGATCGTATCGGCGGGGGTGGCGTTCCCCGACCAGCTCGAACTCCTGCCCGAGCTCTTCGGTGATGCCGGCTCCGTCTCGGCAGCGGGCCCGAGCGAAGCGCAATGGGCGGACATCCGCTTTGCCTGGCCTGTCGCAAAGCAGATGGGTGGGCTCGACATCGGCCAGAGCGTTGTGGTCAAGGATCTCGCCGTGATCGCGATCGAGGCCATCGAAGGGACCGACGCAGCCATCCGCCGCGCGGCCGAGCTGGCGGGGCCCGGTTGCTGCGTCGTCAAGGTGGCCAAGCCGTCCCAGGACCCCCGCTTCGATCTCCCGACGATCGGCCTCGAAACCGTGAAGACCTTGGCCGAGGCGCGTGCTGGCGTGCTGGCCTTCGAGGCCGGGCACACGGTGCTGCTCGGGGGCGAGGCGCTGGCCGAAGCCGCTGACGCCGCAGGCCTCGTGCTGATCGGCATCGGGCCCGACGGCCCGGCGGGCGCGGCATGACCGCGCTACGCATCGTCGTCATCGGCGCGGGCCACATGGGTGCGCTGCACGCGCACAAGCTCCACGCTCTGGCCCGGGAAGGGCTCGAGGTCGAACTCGCCGGTGTGGTGGATGTCGTGGGCGAGCGCGCCGAGGCGCTGGCCCAGACGCTGGGTGTGGTCGGCGCCGAGGACTACGACGAGCTGCTCACCAAGGCCGACGCGGTGATCGTTGCCGTGCCGACCGTCGAGCACTACCGCGTGGTCATGGATGCCTTGAAGGCGGGCCTGCACGTTCTGGTCGAGAAGCCGATCGCGGCGAGCCTGCCCGAAGCCGAAGCCCTGCTCGCCACGGCGCGCAGCGAAGGGCGGCGGCTCCAGGTGGGCCACCTCGAACGCTTCAACACCGCTCTGCGTCGCGTGGCCGACTCGATCCGCGAGCCGCGCTTCATCGAGGCGCACCGCCTTGGGCCTTTCCCCGGGCGCTCGACCGACGTGGACGTCGTGCGCGACCTGATGATCCACGACCTCGACATCATCCTGAGGCTGGTCGGTGCCGAGCCCGAGCGGATCGAGGCCGTGGGCGTGCCGGTGATCTCCGAGAAGCTCGACATTGCGAACGCCCGACTGACGTTCCCCACCGGCTGCGTCGCGAACGTCACGGCCAGCCGGGTCTCCCCGACGCCGCTCCGCAAGATCCGCATCTTCCAGCCGGATGGCTATCTCTCCATCGACTTCCTCGATCATCGAGCCGCGATCTTCCGTGCGGATTCGGCCGTGGCGGAGCCGTCGGCCCCCCCGGGTCCCGATGGCTCGACGCTCGTGGGAGTGCCTGGCGCCGACGCGTCGATCCGGATGGAGCCACTCGAGCTCGATCGCGAGGACGCCCTGGCCGAGCAGCTGCGCGATTTCGTCGAGGCGGTTCGCACGGGCAGCGAGGATGCCGTGGCGGCCGAGCAGGCGCTGTCTGCCTTGCGCACGGCCCTGCGGATCACCGATGCGATGCCGAGCTTCGAGATCGGCGGCGCCTCGTGAGCGTGGCGGCGGCTCGCGTCGTCGACCCCGCCGCGCCGGTGACGACGGTGATGATCTCGACCGGGGATGCCTCGGGCGACATTCACGCCGCCGCATTGGTCCGCGCTCTTCGCCAGCGGATCCCCGACGCACGCTTCCTCGGCCTCGGCGGCGTCGAGATGGAAAAAGAGGGCGTCGAGATCGTGGTTCATCAGCGTGAGGTCGCCGTCGCCGGGCTGCTCGAAGTCGCCGGCGCCTTGCCCAAGATCTTCGGCGCCTGGCGGGCGCTCGGCCGGGCGGCGCGCGAGTTGCGCCCGGACCTCGCGATCCTGATCGACACGCCCGACTTCAACCTCCCGCTGGCCCGTCGTCTGAAGCGCGCCGGGGTTCCGGTGCTCTACTTCATCGGCCCTCAGGTCTGGGCGTGGCGGCAGAAGCGCGTCTTCAAGATCGCGCGCCGGGTGGACCGGCTGGCGGTGATCTTCCCCTTCGAAGTCGACTTCTATCGGCCGACGGGTCTCCAGGTCGACTTCGTCGGGCATCCGCTCGTGGAGCGGATGAAGCACGCTGCGACGCTCCACGAGCGGGCCGCTGATCGCCGGTCGCTCGGGCTCGACCCCGAGACACCCGTTCTGGCCCTGCTTCCCGGGAGCCGGCGCAACGAGATCGAGAACATGCTGCCGCTGTTTCTCGAAACGGCTTCGGTGGTGCACGCTCGGAACCCGCGCGTCGCGTTCGTCCTGCCCGTCGCATCGACCCTTTCGCGCGAGTGGCTCGACGAGAAGATCGCCGCCGCGAAGTTGCCCTCGATGCTTCGGCTCGAGGTGCTGGAAGGGAAGACCTACGAAGCCATCAGCGCCTGTGATGCGGCACTCGCCATGCCGGGCACCGTGAACCTCGAGGTCGCGCTGCTCGACCGCCCCCAGGTCGCGGCCGTTCGGGTGAACCCGCTCACGTATCGCATCGCGATGCAGTTGCTGCGCGTGCCTTGGGTCACGCTCCCAAACCTGATTGCCCAGGGGCCCGTGATTCCGGAATTCCTGCAGGACGACGCCGAGCCCGAACAGCTGGCCGATGCCTTGTTGGGGCTCGTGTCGGGGCCGGCGCGGGACGCACAGCTCGAGGCCTTGGTGCAGGTGCGCGCGCGCCTCGGGCCGGGTGGCGCCGCCGAGCGCACCGCCGACATCGCGTGCGAGATGATCCGTGGGAACGGAGCCTGACGACGCTGAGCGCGCGGTGGGCCCGAAGCGCCCTCCCGGGCTCGGTGGGCTCGGACCCGGGCGGCGTTCGGTTGCCTGGGTTTCGGCGGCCTTGGCGGCGCCCGCGCTGGCCGTGGCGTGGGCCGCGCGGCCGAAGTGGCGGCCGGGCCTGGGCGAACGGCTGGGCCGCATCCGATCCGAGGCCCCGGGCCCCATCTGGGTGCACGGCGCGAGCGTTGGGGAAGCGGGCGCCGCGCTGCGCTTGATCGACGAACTCGAGCGGCGCGGCCGAAGCGTGCGCGCCTCGACCACCACGGTGACGGGGCGAGATCTCCTGCGTGGCGCGCGCCCTGGGCTTGCGGCGACCCTCGCGCCCCTCGATCACCCGCTCGCGGTGGAGGCGGCGCTTCGTCGAACACGCCCCGTTGCACTCGCTCTGGTCGAGACCGAACTCTGGCCTTGCTGGATTGCCGGTGCGCAGCGGCACGGGGTCCCTGTGGTGGTCGTTTCCGGGCGCCTCTCCGACCGATCGCTTCCACGCTATCGCCGCTTCCGTCGTGTTCTTGGACCGACGCTGGCTCGGCTCGCCGCCGTCGGGGCGCGCAGCGAGGAAGACGCCCGCCGCTTCGCAAGCCTGGGTGTCCCGACCGGACGCATCACGGTCACCGGCGACCTGAAGCTCGAGCCGAGCCCGCCCCAGGAGCTGGCCTCCGACCTCGGGGTGCGGCTCGCTGCGACGCCATTGCTCGTGGCGGGCAGCACCCACGAAGGCGAGGAGGCCGCAGCGCTGGATGCCTTCGCCCAGGTTTGCGCCGAGGGCCTTGCGGCAGCCCTGGTCCTCGCTCCGCGTCACCCCGAGCGCTTCGAGCGTGTCGCCCGGGAGCTCGACGCGCGATCGTTCCCATGGCAACGACGCAGCACGGCGTCGGCCGCGCCGGTCGCGTCGGGGGAGGTCTTGCTGCTCGACAGCGTCGGGGAGCTGGCGGCGGTCTTCGGGCGCAGCCTGGCCGCATTCGTGGGCGGCTCCCTCGCACCGGGCGTCGGTGGCCACAACGTCCTCGAGCCGATCTTCGCTTCCCGGCCGGTGAGCTTCGGGCCCTACACCCCGAACGCGCGTGAAGCCGTGGCCCTGGCACTCCAATCCGGGGCAGGCGAAGTCGTGTCCGACGCGAAAACCCTCGCGGCCGCGTGGATGCGCGACCTGCGCGACCCGCGCGCTGCGGCAGCACGGGGCGCCGCAGGCGTCGAAGCGCTCGAGCCCCACCAGGGAGCCGCACGCCGCGCCGCCGACCAGATCGAAGCCGCGATCGCTGCCGTCGGAGCCTCGAGCAGCGCGCCGGGAGGGGGCCGGTGAAGACGCGCGCCCGTTGGGTCACCGAAACGCCGACGACCCTTGCCGGCCGTCTCGCCCTCGTGCCGCTCGGGCTTCTCTCGTGGCTGTACGGGGCCATCACGTTCGCCCACGGGGCGCTCCATCGGCGCGGCCTCCTGCGAACGCGGCGCGTGAGTAGCCGTGTGGTCAGCATCGGCAGCCCCGTGGCCGGAGGTTCCGCGAAGACACCGACGGCGGCCTGGGTCGCCTCTCGCCTCCATGAGCGCGGCCACAAGGTCGTGCTCGCCACTCGGGGTTATGGCCGCTCGGGGGGCGAACCGGTGGTGGTGCTTTCGGACGGTCGGCATGTCCGTAGCGCTTTGTCCGAAGCGGGGGACGAGCCCGCCTTGCTGGTGGGGCTCGCGCCCGGGGTCCCGGTGCTCGTCGGCCCGGATCGCTCGGTGGTGAGCCTGCGCGCGGTCTCGACCTTCGGCGCCGACGTCGTGGTGCTCGACGACGGGATGCAGCACCACCGCCTCGCGCGCGACGTCGAGATCACGACGCTCGATGGGCGCGAGGGGCTCGGCAACGGTTGGGTGTTGCCGCGTGGGCCGCTTCGCGAGCGCATGTCGTCCCTTCGGCGCGCCGACGCCGTCCTGGTGGTGGATGGGCCGCTCGCCGACCGGGACGAGGCGCGACTGCAGCGCTTCGCGCCCGGGGCACGCCGGCATACCGCCCGTCGCGCCCCCCGCTCCCTGCGCCCGCTGGCGGGGGGCGCTGCCGACTCGCCCGCGGGGCTCGCGGGCCGCGAGGTGGGGCTCCTCAGCGCGATCGCGCGCCCGGCGAGTCTGCGCCGGACGGTCGAAGCGCTCGGCGCCCGAGTCGTGGCCGAACGAACCTTCCCCGACCATCACCGCTACGAACGGGGTGACGTCGGCGGCCTGGCGGAAGAGGCTCCGTGCTGGGTCACGACCGAGAAGGATGCAGTCAAGATCCTGCCCGCTTGGCTCGAGGGCGCCGATCTGCGCGTGCTGAGCATCGCGTTGGAAGTGGACGCGGCCGGTGACTTCGTCGACTGGTTGGAAGCGCAGCTCCGCTAGTCGGCCTTCTTGTAGCCGAGTGCGTGGGCCGCCACGCGTCGACGCTCGCGCGGCCAATGGCGCCCGAGCGCGGCGCCGAGTGCTTCGTCTTCGCCCACATAGCCATCCAGGACGGCGCGGTTGGCCTCGAAGTCGATCTGGCCCGCAACGCCACGCTTGAGGGCCGAGCGCTGGAGCCGGGCGAGTTCGTGCATGCGTCGGGCCGCGTCCGGCGGCTCGCCGAAGCCCGCGCCGTCGAGGTCGATGAGGATGGCTTCGCATTCCCCTCCGGACTCGCGAAGGAGGAGGTTTTTCACGTGGAGATCGGCGTGAGTGCCTCCGGCATCGTGAAAGCGCCGGATCGCACGGCCGCAGGCTTCGGCGGCCGCCACGATGCGCGCCGACGAGGGCCCCGGTTCGAGGAAGGCGAGCAGATCCGGCGCGTCCTCTTCGAACACGGTGGCCACCCGCGCCGCCCAGACCCACCCGCTGCGTTGCGCGGCGGCGAGGGCAGGGCGGGGCACCGGCGCTCCGGCGGCGCGCAGGGCCGCGGTGACCTCGACTTCGCGGAATGCCCGCTCGGGCGAGTGCAGCGCGCCTCGCAAGAAGCCGCCGAACAGCCCACCGTGCAGGACGTGTCGTACGAGGATCGACAAGCCGGCCCGCGGCAGTTCCACGCGGACGGTTTCGCCGCGGCCTGTCTCGGCCGAGCCCGGCTCGCCCTCGCCGATGCGATCGAATCCGCCCGGCTCGAGCCAGCCGAGAGCCTCGAGGTCGGGGGCGAGCTCTTCCGCGAAGGTCACGCGATGGCCGGAGCTCGAAACCGTGCGGAAGGCCGCCGGCACCCCCTGAGGCACCGGGTCAGACCGGCCCGCGCTGGCCGCGCACATAGAGCGGGATGGCGAGAAGCAGGAACAGAAGGTTCGGAGCCCACAATGCCAGCCCTGGTGGAGCTGCATTCGACTCGTTCAGATACTCGCCGAAGGTGATGAGGGCGTAGTAGACGAAGATCAGCACGATGCAGACGAGCGCTCCGGACGAGCGGCCGCTCCGGGCCCGGCGAAGCCCGAGGGGCACCCCGACGAGCGCGAACACGAGCGGCGTGAAGGCCAACGCGAAGCGCCGATGGATCTGGCCCACGTACACGTCGACATCGCTGTAGCGGTACTCCTCCAGATCGTCGCCGTTCCGGCCCCGGTCGATGACGTCGCGCAGCTCGGCCATGCGCATGTCGCGTGGCTTCAGCTTGCCGATGTCCTCTTGCAGGAGAGCGGCCGCCTCGATCGGGTAGTCGAAGCGCTCGAAGCCGATGCGCTGGTAGGCCGGGTCGCGAATGTCCTGGGGTTCGAAGTGGATGTCGCCCTTGACGAGTTCGAGGTGGACCTCGCTCGAAACCTCGTCCACGTAGAAGCGTCCGCCGTTCGCCACGACCAGGAAGGGCCGCTCGGGGTTCGAGTGGTCGGAGATGACCACACCCGAGAGACGATTCTCCTCGGCGAGTTGCTCGACGAAGACCACACGCTCTCCGACCGTGATAAACCGCCCCGGAGCCAAGAAGGCGCCGCGCGAGAGCATCGTGCGCCACAAGCCCCGCAGGTTGCGCCGCGCTTCGGGTTCGACCTCGGTCAGCATCGCTCCCGAAACGAGCGTCACCGGGATCGCGAGCAGCGCGACCGGCAGCAACAGCTCCCGCAGGCCCATGCCACACGAGCGCATGGCCACGATCTCGGAATCCGACGAGAGCCGACCCACCGCCACCAGGATCCCGAACAGGAACCCCACGGGAAGCAGGTAGCCCAGCATCAACGACAGCACGGAGCCGAACAGCACGAAGAAGTCTGCGCCGCCGAACCCGGTGCCGAGCAGCGAATCGAGACGTCGGAACATGTTCTGGGCGACGATGATCGAACCGAGGGCGAGGAACCCCAGCATCGCGTATTGGGCGACTTCCCGAGCGAGATAGAAGGAGAGGGTGCGGCCGATCCGCATGGGCGGCTATCCTACCTGCGCATTCCCCCCTCCGCGAGGCATGTGATCGGCGTCTGCCAACAACCGTTGCCCGCCCCCCCGGTGGCGGAGCGAATCGCCGTGATCCGGCTCGGCGCCGTGGGCGACGTCGTCCGCACGTTGCCGGCGGTTTCGGCCCTGCGCGCGGGCTATCCCCACGCGCGCTTGACCTGGGTCGTGGAGCCTGCCTCGGCGGCCCTGGTGGAAGCACAGCCTTGGGTCGACGAGGTCCTGGTCTTCCCCCGCCCGAAGCTGGCGGAGCGGCTCGAGGCTCGTGAGTTCGGGCCGCTCTGGAGCGACTTTCGGGCATTCGTCGCGCGCCTGCGCGCCGCCCGCTTCGACCTCGTCGTGGACTTTCACTCCATCATGAAGAGCGGGCTTCTCGCGCTGGCCTCGGGGGCGCCTCTTCGCCTGGGCTACGCGCGTCCCTATGGGCGTGAGGCTTCCTGGGTGCTCGCGAACGAGCACGCGCGGTTGGTTCCGGAACGGTGCAGCCGGTTCGTTCGCAACGAGGCCCTGGTGGAACACCTGGGCCTCGGCGTGAAGGCCGACCCCGCGCCGCTCCGGGTGCCCAGCGAGACGACGGCGAAGATGCGCTCACAACTCGGCGGCGAGCGACCGGTGGTGCTCCACCCCGGGACGAGTGACGGCACGCCCTACAAGCGTTGGACACCCGAAGGCTATGCGAAGGTCGCCGCGGCCCTGGCCGAGCGGCCTGGGGTGCCCGTCCTCGTGACCGCGGGTCCGGCTCGGGACGATCGCGAACTCGCCGCCGCCATCGTCGAGGCCTCCGGCGGCGCGGCGCGCCACGCCCCCGAAACGGGGTCGCTGCTCGATCTCGCCGCGCTCTTCCAGGAGAGCCAGCTCTACGTCGGCAGCGACACCGGGCCGATGCACGTTTCTTCCCTCGTCGGGACGCCAGTGGTGCAGATCCTCGGCCCGACCGATCCCGTCGAGAATCGACCCTTCGGGGCGACGCCGTCGCGCAGCGTGAGGGTCCCGGTGGCTTGTAGCCCGTGCCGTCGCGGCTGTTCGGCGGCCACCTGCATCCGCATGGTGTCGCCCGATCGGGTCATCGCTGCAGCCCGTGAGTTGCTTTCGGATCGGCCATGACGGCACCGGCGCTCGCCGACGATCCTCGCCGCATCCTCGTGCGCGCGCCGAACTGGGTGGGCGACGTGGTGATGGCGACCCCGGCCTTCCGGGCCTTGCGCGAGCGGTTCCGGCAGGCGGAGATCAGCGTGCAGGTGCGCGACACCCTCGCGCCCCTGCTCGCGGGTGCCCCCTGGTTCGACGACGTCCTGGCGGTGGCTTCCCATCGTCGCGGTCTGTTCGCCACCCTGGCCGAAGGCCGCACGTTGCGCCGGCACGGCTTCGACCTCGGCATCTGCCTCCCCGATTCGCTCTCGTCGGCGCTGCTGATGCGTGCGGCGGGCGTCGGCGAGGTCGTGGGCTACGCGCGGGGCCAGCGAGGCGCCTTCCTCCATCGAGCCGTGCCGCCGCTGCGGGGGGACGACGGCGGCGAGTTCGTTGCGCGCGAACGCCAGGTGCTCGGCCTCTCGGCCGCAGCCGGCGCGCCGTCCGAGGACACGCGTCTCGAACTCTTCACCACCGAAGCCGAAGAGGCGGAAGCGCAGGCCGCGCTCGACGAGGCCGGCGTGGGAGCGGGGGAGGGCCTGGTTGCCCTGGCCCCCGGGGCTGCCTATGGCCCGTCGAAGTGCTGGCCTCCGAGCCACTTCGCGCGGCTCGCCGACGCCCTCGCGGGCGACGGGTTACGCGTCGTGCTGGTGGGCGCGCCGAACGAGCGTGAGAGGTCGGCCGAGGTCGTTGCGGCCTCGACGGCGCCGCCCGTGGATCGGACGGGTCGGATCTCGCTCGGTGGGTTGAAGGCGCTCCTGCGCCGCGCGCGCGCGCTGGTGTGCAATGACGCGGGTGCGCGCCATGTGGCGGTGGCCTTCGACACCCCGGTGGTCTGCCTGTTCGGGCCCACGAGCCTCGCCAAGACCAACCTCAACCTCGAGCGCGTCTCGGTGCTGGCGGCCGATGTCGGTTGCCGGCCCTGCTATCACCGGACCTGTCCCATCGATCACCGCTGCATGACGCGCATCGAGCCGGCGCGGGTCCTCGCAGCCACGCGCGCCGCCCTGGCCGATGCGGCGACGGCCCCGAGGTGAGCGACCTCTCCGCGGTGATCGCGACCTGGAACGGCTGGGAGTTCCTCGCCGCGTGTCTCGACTCCCTCGATCGCGACGTACGCGGGCCGGGCGAGATCTCCCTCCAGACGATCGTCGTCGACAACGGCTCCGAGGACGGGACGCCGGCGCGGCTGGCGGAGCACTACCCCTGGGTCGAATGTGTCGCGCTGCCGGTGAACGTGGGCTTCGCGGCGGGCGTGAACGCGGGCCTCGGCCGGGCTCGGGGCCGCCACATCGCGCTGTTGAACAACGACACGGTGGTCGGGCCCGGGGCCCTGGAGGCGTGTGTCGCCCACCTCGATGCGCACGCCGACGTCGGGGTGGTCGGGCCGCAGCTGCTCGGTACCGATGGCCGCAAACAAAACAGCGTTCACAACGAACCGAGCCTGGTCGGCGAGATCGTTCCGAACTGGTTGCTCCAGACCCTCTGGCCCCGCCGCCATCCCTCGAAGCGCCAGGTCTACGCGGCGCCCGTCGAGGTCGAAGCCGTCCTGGGTGCGTGCCTCGTGGTGCGCGGAGAGGTCGTTCGCGAGATCGGCCCCTTGCCGGAGGCCTATTTCTTCTTTCTGGAGGAGACCGACTGGTGTCGGGCGATCCGGGCGGCGGGGTGGGGCGTCTGGCATCTGCCGGACGTGACGGTCACCCATCTTCACGGCGCCACGTCGAAGAAGAGGGATCCCGCCCGCACGCGCATCGAGTACCATCGGTCGCTGTATCGCTTCTTCCGCAAGAACCGCAGCCCCGCCGCGCTCGGAGCCCTCGTGGGGGTACGGGTGGTCAAGAGCATCCTCCACGTCGTCGTGGGTTTGCCCGGAGCGCTCGTTTCGCGGAAGGGGCGCGAGCGATGGCGAGCCCGGTGGCGCGTCCTCGCCTGGCACCTCGCGGGGCTTCCCGAGGGCTGGGGGATGGCGCCCGCGCGGCGCGACGGCTGAGCACGGAGTCCCAACTCGATCAATGGCCAGCAGGAAAGCCAGCAAGAAGTGCTCTCGAGCGGGCGGCGGCACACCGCGACTCGACCGTGCCCGGCTCGAACGCATCCTCGACGGCTTCTCCAAGATCGAGTTGCTCGTCCTTGGGGACGTCGTGCTCGACGAGTATCTCTGGGGCGACGTCGATCGCGTGAGTCCCGAGGCGCCGGTGCCCGTCGTGCATCTGCGCGATGAGTCGACGGTGCTCGGGGGTGCCGGGAACGTGGTTCGCAACGTCATCGCCCTCGGCGGGCGTTGCCGCTTCTGCTCCGTCATCGGCGATGACCCGGCCGGCGCACGGGTGCTCGACCTCCTGAAGGAACTCGACGTCGCCACGGACGGGACGGTGGTGCTCCCCGGCCGCCCGACGACGCGCAAGAGCCGCGTCGTGGCCCGCTCACAACAGATCGTCCGTTTCGATCGCGAGACCACCGAGGCGATCCCGCCGGCCGCGGTTCGCGCTCTGCTCGCCGCACTCGACGCGGCGCTCCTCACGGCGGATGCCGCGATCCTCGAGGACTACGCCAAGGGGCTGCTCACGAAGGGCACCATCGCTCGGATCATGAAGCGCCTCTTGGCGGCGAAGGTGCCCGCAGCCATCGACCCGAAGCACGACCTCGGCAGCTATCGCGGTGCCTCCTTGCTGAAGCCGAACGTGCGCGAGACCGAGGACCTCACGGGCATCGAGATCTGCACCGCCGAAGATCTCGCGCGTGCCGTGGCGAAGCTGCGGAAGAAGGTCGGGCCCGCGGACATCGTGGTGACGCGCGGCCCGGAAGGCATGACCTGCTTCGCGGCCGGGGATGGGCAGGGGCAGGACGTCCACACCCTCGCGCGCGAAGTCTTCGACGTCCAGGGCGCGGGGGATACAACCATCGCAGCGCTCGAGCTCGCCCGGGCCGCGGGTGCGAGCCTGCTCGAGGCGGCCGTGATTGCCAACGCTGCTGCCGGCGTCGTGGTCGGGAAGACGGGGACCGCGACCGTCACGCGCGACGAGATCCGGGACATCCTGCCCGCTGCGATCTCCGCCGCCCGGGAAGCGGGGCCCCCGTCGTGATCCGCAGCATGACGGGCTACGGCCGCGCGGCCTTCGATCTCGCCGGTGCACCCTTCGACATCGAGGTTCGGGCGGTGAACCATCGGTTCCTCGACCTGCGGGTCAAGCTCCCCCGAGCCCTGGCCGACTTCGAGCCCGCGGTCCGCGACTGCGTCCAAGGGCGCTTCGCCCGGGGGAAGGTCGAGCTCTCCGTCCAGGCACCGGCCGGCGCCGGCACGGGGACGCGCGTGGAGGTCGATTTCGACGCGGCCGGCCGCTACCTCGAAGCCGCGCGCGAGATCGAGCAGCGCTTCGGGCTCGAGGGAGACCTGGATGCGGAAGCGTTGCTCGCGCTTCCCGGGGTCTCGCGCGTGGTCGACTCGACCCTCGACGAGAGCGACGGCGGGGCCTTGCTCGAGGGCGTCGAGGCGGCGCTGTCCGCCGCCGCCGCCATGCGGGAATCCGAAGGCGCGGGCCTCGAACGCGAGTTTCGAGATCGCCTTGCCACGGTTGCCGGCCTGGTCACGACTCTCGAGGGTCGCTCGGAAACCGTCCAGACCGCCGTGCGCGAACGCCTCCGCAAGCGGGCCCGAGACCTCGAGGCCGAGACCGGCCTGCTCGACGACGCGCGCTTGCACCAGGAGGTCGTCTTCGCGGCGGATCGTCTCGACATCGCGGAAGAACTCTCGCGCCTGAACAGCCACGTCGAGCAGTTCCTCGCCGTCCTCGACGGCGCCGAAGCCGGGAACCCCGTCGGGCGCCGGCTCGACTTCCTGCTCCAGGAGCTCGGCCGCGAGGGCAACACCGTCGGCAGCAAGGCCAACGATGCGGAGATGGCCCACGCCGTCGTCGAACTCAAGACCGAGCTCGAGCGGATCCGTGAGCAAGTCCAGAACGTCGAATGAACCACCCTCAATCCTTCCGGAAGGGAACCGATCGTTGAGCGAAGCCCCCCGCACCGCCTCGAACCGCCGCATGGCACGCGTTCGCCCGACCCCGAACAGCGCGGAAGCGCGCATCCCCAGCCTGCTCAACGTGGGCTATGGAAACCTCGTCGCCTCGGTCCGTGTCGTCTCGGTGGTGAACGCCCAGTCGGCGCCCATGCGTCGGCTGCGCGACGAAGCCGCGGCGCGCGGCAAGCTGATCGACGCCACCCAGGGGCGTCGCACGCGCTCCATCGTGGTGACCGACAGCGATCACGTCGTGCTTTCCGCCATCAATCCCGAGACGCTCGCCCAACGGCTCGATCCGGACGGCGGTGCCTGATCGTGCGGGTGCCAATGGCGACGTCCGCACGGGTCGTGCCCGTGCCGATCGTGGTCTCTGCTCCGTCGGGGACGGGCAAGACCACCGTCTGCCGCGCCGTCGTGGGCGCCGACCCGAAGCTCGAATTCTCCATCTCCCACACGACGCGCACGGCACGCCCCGGGGAGCGCGACGGCGTGGACTACCACTTCGTCGACGAGGAGGCCTTCCTCGCCCTGGTGAAGGACGAGCGCTTCGTCGAGCACGCCGAGTACAACGGGAAGCTCTACGGCACCAGCCATGAAGCCATCGACGGGCCCATCGCGCGGGGTTGCGACGTGCTGCTCGAGATCGAGGTCCAGGGGGCCGCGCAGATCCGCGAGCGCCGTGAAGACGCCCGCTTCGTGTTCCTCGTGCCCCCGTCGCTGGCCGCCCTCGAAGCGCGCTTGCGCGGCCGCGGCACCGATGCCTCCGAGGTGATCGCCAAGCGGCTCGCCATCGCCGGCAACGAGTTGAGCGCGGTCTCGGGTTTCGACTACGTGGTCATCAACGACCACCTCGAAGACGCGATTGCGGCCGTGCGCGAGATCGTGGCCGCCGAGCGGTCCGGCCAACGCGGGGACGCCGTTGCGCGCCATGGCCGCGAGACGGCCCTGGCGCGGGGGGCGGGCGCTCTGGCGGAGCTGCCGAGCGACTAGCGGCGGCTGATTGCGGCGCTTCGGCGGGCTCGGCTAGACTTCTCGAAATGCCCGAAGTCAAAGGGGAAAAGGGGTCTCCTCCGGCCCCGCGTCTGCCGCGCTTCAACGACATCGCGGACCTCGTCCTGGAATTCAACCCCCAGGCGGACCTCGAGCTGCTGCAGCGCGCCTACGTCTTCACCGCCAAGGTGCACGACGGTCAAGAGCGACTTTCGGGTGAGCCTTACCTGGTCCACCCGATCGCCGTCGCGCAGATCCTCGCGAACATGCACCTCGACGAGGTGACCGTCGCGACGGGTATGCTCCACGACACGATCGAGGACACCCTCACCACGTCCACCGAGCTGCGCGAGACCTTCGGCGAAGAGGTGGCCTTCCTGGTCGAGGGCCTCACCAAGATCGCGCGCATCGAGTTCACCTCGCAGCGCGAACGTCAGGCCGAGAACTTCCGCAAGATGTTGGTGGCGATGTCGAAGGACATCCGCATCCTGCTGATCAAGCTCGCCGACCGCCTTCACAACATGCGCACGCTCCAGTTCATGAACGACGACTCCGCGCGTCGCATTGCCACGGAGACACTCGAGATCTACGCGCCGCTCGCCCACCGGCTCGGCATCGACTGGATGAAGCGCGAGCTCGAAGACCTCGCCTTCCGCACCCTTCAGGCCGAGACCTACGAGTCGTTGAAGCAACGCCTGGCCACCACCCGCAAGGAGCGTGAGACCTACATCGAGGAGGTGCTCTCGCAGATCTCCGAGAAGCTCGATGGGGTAGGGCTCGAGAGCGAAGTCACCGGCCGGGTGAAGGAAGTGGCCTCGATCCACGCGAAGATGGAAAGCCAAGGCATCGACCTCGAGCAGATCTACGACGTGATCGCCTTTCGCATCGTGCTCGAAGGGCCCCAGGAGTCGGTCTATACGGCTCTCGGCCTGATCCACGGCACCTGGCGGCCGATCCCGGGACGCTTCAAGGACTACGTCGCCCTGCCCAAGCCGAATGGCTACCAGTCGCTCCACACCGCCGTCATCGGGCCCTACGGGGAACGCATGGAGGTGCAGATCCGCACGCTCGAGATGCACCGCGCGGCGGAGCTGGGGATTGCCGCACACTGGAAGTACAAAGAGGGTCGCGTCGGGGACGGCGAGGACGACAGCAAGTTCGCCTGGCTGCGCCAGCTGCTCGAATGGCAGCGCGACCTCGAGGACCCGCACGAGTTCCTCGACACGGTCACGGTGGACCTCTTTCCCGACCAGGTGTTCGTCTTCACGCCGCGCGGCGAAGTGATCAATCTTCCCGCCGACGCGACGCCCGTCGACTTTGCCTATGCGATCCACAGCGAGGTGGGCGCGCATTGCGCCGGTGCCAAGGTGAACGGCAAGATGGTGCCCTTGCGCCACACGCTTCAGGACGGCGACACCGTCGAGGTCTTGACGAGTCAGGCGCAGATTCCGCGAAAGGATTGGCTCGACTTCGTCGTTTCGGGCAAGGCGCGCAACCGGATCCGGCATGCGGTCCGGTCGGTCGAGCGCGAGCGCAGCCGCGGGCTCGGGCGCGAGATGCTCGACCGTGAGCTGCGGAAGGCCGGGCGTTCGCTCGCGCGCCTGCTGGACTCGGGCGAGCTGGTGAGCATCGCGGGCAAGGAGACGCGCGGCGGCGGTGTCGATGACCTCTTTGCGGCCGTCGGCTTCGGGCGGTTGCCCGCCGCGAAGCTCGTCAAGAAGATCTGCGGCATCGAAGAGCCCGCGCCGCCGAAGCGTCGGAGCCTCTTCCGTCGGCCGAAGCCGCCCTCGACGTCGGGCATCCGGGTTTCCGGCCATGGCGACGTGTTGGTGCGATTTGCCCGCTGCTGTTCGCCGATTCCTGGCGACGAGGTGGTCGGCTTCGTCACGCGGGGGCGCGGTGTGACCGTGCACTCGAAGGGTTGCAACAAGGTCTTCGGCCTCGACGCCGAGCGGCGGGTCGATGTCGATTGGGATGTGGAGGCCGAGGTGTCCCATCGCATCAAGCTGCGCGTCACGTCGTCGAACCGGCCCGGCATCCTCGCCACGGTCACCAAGTCGATCTCCGCCGCCGGCGTCAACATCGACGGCGCACGCGTCTCGACGGGCAGCCAGGACCGCGCCGTCTCGACCTTCGAACTCTGGGTGAAGGATGCGAAGTCACTCGAGGCGGTGATGAAGGAGATCGGTCGCGTGAAGGGCGTCGTCTCCGTGGAGCGCCTGCGCTCGTGAGCGCAGCCGAGCCCGCCGGCGCGCGAGCCCCGGTGAGCGTCTGCATCATCGCCTGCAACGAAGAGGGAAATCTTCCGCGCTGTCTCGAGTCGGCCGCCTGGGCCGATGAGGTCGTGGTGGTGGTGGATACCCGTTCGACCGACGCCACCGAAGCGCTGGCGCGTGAGGCCGGCGCGCGCACGATCCTCCACGCCTACGAAGGGAACATCGAGCAGAAGAACTTCGCCCTCGGCGAAGCGAAGCACGATTGGGTGCTCTCCCTCGACGCCGACGAAGCCCTCACGCCCGAGCTCACGGCGGCGGTGCAATCCGCACTTTCGGCGGACGGGCCCGATGCGGGCTACGAGCTCAATCGGCTCACCTGGCACCTCGGTCGTTGGATCCGCCACGGCGAGTTCTACCCCGACTGGCAGATGCGGCTCTTCCGCCGCTCGCAGGCGCGCGTCGTCGGTGTGAACCCGCACGGGCGCGTCGAACTCGTGGGCCGCGCCGGCCGGATCGACGGCGATCTCCTCCACTACAGCTACCGCGACCTGGCCGATCAGATCGCGCGCATCCAGGATTTCAGCCGGATCCAGGCCGCCGCCATGTGGGCGGCGGGCAGGCGCGCGTCGCTCTTCGATCTGGGGCTCCGGCCGCCGCTCCGGTTCTTGCGCTGCTACCTGCTCAAGCAAGGCATCCGCGACGGCGGGCCGGGCTTCGTGATCGCTGCGGCGACCGCGTTCCACGTGTTCCTGAAGTACGCGAAGCTCTGGGAGTTGGGCCGCAACGCCGGCGCGAGTGCCGAGCAGGCGGCGGGCAAAGCCCGTCGGCCGTGACGACCCCAGGCCGCCGTTGAAGATCCTGCACGTCACCCACGACTGGAAGTGGACGGGCCCGGCCGAGCCGATGCTGCGGCTCTGCGAGGCCCTGCGCGCGCGAGGGCACCAGCCTTCCATCGTCTGCCCGGAGCCCCCCGAGGAGCGGCGCTCGCTCGCGAGCGAAGCGCGGGCCGCGGGGTTTGCGCCGGTCGCGACGCTTTCGGGGGAGGGCGGGGCGTTCGGCGTGGGCACGCGCGCCGACGTGGAGGTCGTGGCCTCGGCTTGTGAAACCTCGCAGCCGGACCTCATCCACACGTGGCACACGCGGGATCACCTGCTCGCCCTGCGGGCTCGGAAGCGCCGGCCCACCGCCGACCGGCCACGCCTCGTACGTTCGCTGCGCAGCGCCGAACGCGTGGCCGCGACTCCGTGGAACCGCTGGCTCTTCGGGCCGGGTTGTGACGGCCTGCTCTGCCCGTCACCCGAGACCGCACGCTGGAACGCCGGCCTTCGGGGCGGGCGCCCGGTGGCGGGGCATTTCGGCGCGGTCGACACGAGGTTCTTTCCGAAGGCCCCCGACCCTGGGGTTCGCGCGTCGCTCGGCTTCGCGCCGGAGGACCGGGTCATTGGCATCGTGGCGCGCGCCCAACCGCATCGACGTTTCGATCTGCTCCTCGAAGCGGCGCGCCGATTGTTCGCGGAAGTCCCGGAGGCCCGTCTGCTCGTCGTCGGGCGCGGCACGAAGCGCGAGGCCCTGGTCGAAGCGCCCGCACGCGAGCTCGGCATTGCCGACCGCGTGGTGTTCGCGGGCTACCGCAACGAGGACTACGCCGAGGTCCTGCGCCAGATGGAAGTGTTCACCTTCCTCGTCCCGGGCTCCGACGGCACGTGCCGGGCGCTGCTCGAAGCCGCCGCCTGCGCCATCCCGGCCGTGGTGAGCGGCCGCGGCGCCCTGCCCGAGATCGTGCTCCACCGCGAGACTGGGCTCGTCGTCCCGGAAGAGGCCGACGCTCTGGCCGGCGCCTGGCGCGAGCTGCTCGCCGAGCCCGAGCGCCGCGGCGACCTCGGCCGCGCCGCCTACGAGCGCGCTCAGGCCGAGTTCACCCCCGCGAGGCTCGCGGACTCGGTCGAATCGCTCTACGAAAAAGTGCTCCGCTAGGCCGACGGCGCGGCGCCCTGGAGGGCGACGAGGTCTCGATAGAGCCCGGGCTCGGCCACGAGGGATTCGTGGGTGCCGACGGCACTCACGGCCCCGTCTTCCAGCACGATGATCTTGTCCGCGTTGCGCACGGTCGCCAGCCGGTGGGCGATCAGGAAGGCGGTCCGCCCCTCGAGCAGGTGATCGATGGCGTCCTGCACGAAGCGTTCGCTCATGGCGTCGAGGGCGCTCGTGGCCTCGTCGAAGATCAGCACGTCGGGGTTCTTCAGGATCGCGCGGGCGATCGTCAGACGTTGACGCTGGCCGCCCGAGAGCTTCGCGCCGAGCTCGCCCACGTCGGTCTCCCACCCATCGGGAAGTTGATCCACGAACTCGTCGACGTGCGCGGCTCGCGCGGCCGCATCCACCTCCTCGTCGCTCGCGTCGGGCCGGCCGTAGCGGACGTTCTCGCGGATCGTCCCCGAGAAGAGGAAGGCTTCCTGGGTCACGATGGCGATGCGGCGCAGCAGCGAGTCGCGCTCGATCTGGCGCAGGTCGACGCCGTCGAGGGTGATCCGGCCCGACACCGGGTCGTGGAAGCGGGCGAGGAGATCCACGAGCGTCGTCTTCCCCGAGCCCGTGCGTCCGACGAGCGCCACGGTCTCGCCGGCCCGGACCTCGAGGTCGACCTCCCGCAATACGGACTCCCGTCCGTAGGAGAACGAAACCTTCTCGAAGCGGATCCGGTCCGTGATCGGACCGATCTCGACGGCGTCGTCGGCGTCCACCACCTGCAGGTCTTCATCGAGAACCTCCATGAATCGCTCGGCCGAAGGCAGCGCCTCCTGGAGGTGGGTCCAGCCCTTCGTCAGCAGCTTCATCGGGCGATAGGTCGTCAGCAGGACGGTCGCAAAAGCGCTGACGTCGCCGGGCGTGAGCCCCCACATCCCCTGCTGAACGCACCAGGCGCCGAGCAGCAGCACGCCGATGTTCATCATGTTGTTCAGCATCTCGACGGAGCTGTGCGACGTGACCCGCGCCAGGATCACCCGCATGTGGCGGCGGAAGAGCTTCAGGTTCTCGCGCTCGAAGCCCGCCTCTTCGGTGGCCTCGGCTCGGAAGGCCTTGATGACCTTGATGCCGGAGAGGATCTGCAAGAAGCGCTGGGTGACGTCGCCCATCTTGATCTGTCGCTTGCGAGCGCCACGCTGGATCCGGCCCCCGAAGAATGCGATCACGGCCATCAGCATCGGCGCGACGATCAGGCTCACCAGGGTGAGCTGCCACGACAGCCACAGGAGTGTCGTGACGCCGAGGATGATCCCGATCACGGATTGAACCACGTCGTTCAGGAAGACGTTCAAGGCGCGGTGTGAGCGGGTCACGTCGTTGAGTGCGCGCGAGAGGATGTCGCCGCGGCTGCGATCGTGATGGAAGGCGAGAGGGAGGGCGAGGAGCTTTCGACAGAGCGCCTGTTGGATGTCGACGAGGATGCGCCCGAGGGTCCACTCGACGGCGTAGTCCTTGCCGAAGTGTCCGATGGGGAGCGCCAGGATCATCAAACCGACGAGCAGTGCGATCGACTCGATGCTCTCGCCGGCGATCAGCACGTCGTCGACGATCGGCTTCAGCAGGTAGGCGCGCAGGTAGCGCGCGCCCGAATACACCATCGCGAAGGCGATGGCGATCGCCACGACGCCGACGTAGGGGCGGACGTACTGGAGCAGGCGCACGAACACCGCGCGTTGACTCTGAGGCGGGAGATCCGCCGGCATGGTTTGGGTGGGGACGAGGTCGCCCTAGGCGACCTTGATGACCTTGCCCGAGCGGATGCAGCGGGTGCAGGCGTTGATGCGCTTGACACTCTTGCCCACGCGCGCGCGAACACGCTGGAGGTTCGGGTGCCACGTCTTCGACGTCTTGATGTGGGAGTGGCTGACGTTCCGCCCGACTCGGGGCGTCTTCTGGCAGATCTCGCAGGTCTGGGCCATGGCTGGGTCTCCGGGAGGGCGTGCCTCGGCGCGGCAACCGCGCGAACGAGAAGCGGTTGTTAGCCCACGGGGCCTCCCTGTGCCAACGGCCGGGGCTCCTAGGCGAGGTCCGCGGCCAGAGCGTGCCGGCCCGCTAGGCGAGGTCTGCGGCCACAGCGTCCCCGGCGCGCCAGCCGAGCAGGAGGTCGCCCTCGAGGCCCAGGGCGGCGACCCCCTCCCGGGGCAAGACCTGGACGGGCGGCCGGCTCGAGGCGCGCAGTTCGATCTCGCCCGGCCAGCCCTCGCCGCGGGCCGGGTCGCCGAGCGCGGCGTCGTCGTCCCAGCCGGGCTCCGCCCACGTCTGGCGCTCGCCGTGGCCTTCGGAGAAGGGCATGAGGTCGCGCAGCGCGGCTTCGATCTCCTCCTCCACGGCGCCGCGCGCCTCGGGGCGGTCTTCGACGATGGCCGAGGCGACGAGGTCCTGCACGATCGGGCCGCCGTCGTCGGGCTCGGGGTTCGGGTGGCGGGCGATGGCGACGACGTTGGTGCCTTCGGCCGGCCGGCTCGGGTCGCCCACGCGGAGCAGGGCGCGCGCCATGCCCTCGGGCACCCAGGGCGACTCGCAGCGCAGGTGGACCGAGATGCGTCGATGCCCGGGCGGCCGTGCTTCGGCGAGGAACGCCGGCACAGGCCGGTCCCACACCTCGAGCTGGCGTCCAAGGCGGGCGGCCGGGGCATTTACGATGAGCGTCCGACCGGCCCACAACTCGTTCAGGCCCTCGATGGCGAGGGCGGGGTCATCGCCGGTTACGGCAAACGCGAAGGGGCGGTCGAGGGTGCGGACTTCGCCGTGGCGCGCGCGGATCCGCCGGAGCAGCAGCTCGCGCAAGCCGAGTTCCGTGGTCGGGAAGTTCGCCCCGCCGGCCAGGGCCAGGCCCAGCAAGCGCGCGCGCGCTTCGGGTGGCGGCGTGGTGGCGCCGAGGTTCGAAAGCGCGCGCACCTGAGCTTCGAGGATCGCGCCGAGCGTCCCCTCCGCGCCCGACGCCTCGACGGGAAGCCCGCGACCGTGCAGAGAGGGCCGTGCCCCGCTGCGCGCCAGGCCGCGCAAGCCGCCCGCCTTCACCACCGGCGAGCCCTCCATGGCGGTCAACTCCGCGGCCGCTGCGTTCGCTAGCGCGCGCACCAGGGCTCGGGCGGGCTCCGGCTTGGCCACGCCCCAGGCCACGAGTTCATCCACCGTCAGCTGAGGCTCGCCGAGGTCGAGCCGGGCGCCCGGCAGCACGACCTGCAAGGCCACCGGGTCGGCCGCAATCGCGCGGCGCTCGATCAACGGGAGGTTCAGATCCTTCAGGCACGCCTCGAGGATGCCGCCCCGCGCGCCCGCCAGGAAGAAGGGCTCGCGCACCGGCGCCGGCGTCTCCGACGCAGCCTTCTCTTCGAGGATCAACACGCGCTGGCCGGCCACCGCCAAGCGTGCGGCGGCCACGAGGCCGGGCAAGGCGCTGCCGAGGATCACGGCGTCCCAGCGTCGGGCGCGCTGCGGGACTTTGGGGCGGGCCATGGTCAGAGGCCCCGCGGGATCATCAGGGGAGGTCCCGCGGTTCGGGGCTCAACACCAGCGAAGGGTCGTCGGGGCCGTCCTTCTGCTCGGTGTAGCCGATCTTCCAGACGCGCTCGCCCATGGCGACGAGGCGTTGGGTCATCTCGTCGGCGGCGTCGTTCGGTACGACGAGCACCATGCCGACGCCGCAGTTGAAGACGCGCAGCATCTCCTTCTCGGAGATCTCGCCGAAGCGCTGGATGATGGACATGACCGTGGGCTTCGGCCACGAGGTCGGGTCGACCACCGCACGGACCGTCTGGGGCAGCACGCGCGGGATGTTGCCCGCAAAGCCGCCGCCGGTGACGTGGACGATCCCGTGGATCGGGAAGTCGCGGAGCAGGTTCAGGACCGGCTTCACGTAGATCTTGGTCGGGGCGATGAGCGCGCTCGCGAGGGTCGTGTTGAGCTCCTCGTTCTCGCCCTTCCAGTCGAGCTTCCCGGCCGCCACCGCGGCCTCCGCCACCTGGCGGACCAGGGCGTAGCCATTGCTGTGGAAGCCGCTCGAGCCGAGGCCCAGCAGGACGTCGCCGGCCCGGATGCTCGAGCCGTCGATGACCTTGGTGCGCTCGACCACGCCGACACCGAAGCCCACGAGCTCGAGTTCGCCCGGGGGGTAGAAGCCCGGCATCGTCGCGGTCTCGCCGCCGAGCAGGGCGCAGCCCGCCCGCCGGCAGCCCTCGGCCACGCCCTTCAGGGCCTCCTTGGCCTGGGCGATGTCGAGCTTGCCCATCGCGAGGTAGTCGAGGAACACGAGAGGCTCGGCGCCCTGGACGATCAGGTCGTTCACCACCATGGCGACGCAATCGATGCCGATGGTGTCGAAGCGGCCGACCTGGGCGGCGAGCTTGAGCTTGGTGCCGACGCCGTCGGTCCCCGCGACGAAGATGGGCTCGCGGTAGCGGTCCGGGGCCTTGAAGAGCCCCGCAAAGCCGCCGATCCCCGACAGGATCTCGCTCCGCGCAGTGCCGCGTGCGATGTCCTTGATCTCGTCGATGAACCCCTCATCGTGATCGAGGTCGACGCCGGCCTGGGCGTAGGCCGGGGCACTGTTGCCGGCGTCGGGTCGGGTCGGATCCTGGGGGTCTTCGGGGCTCACGGAGCTTGGATAGGAGAGGGGGGCAGGCGCGTCAATCCGCGCGCCGCTTTCATGCTAGATTGGGTCCGTGAAGCTCGGCGTCGTGATCCCGACGCTCGACGAAGCGGATGCGGTCGAGGCGGCCCTCTGCAGCGTCGTGGACTCGGGGCCTGGGGACGACGGTCCGGAGCCCACGCTCCCCGAGCGCTCCGATCTCGAGCCCGTGGAGCTCGAGATCGTCGTTGCCGACGGCGGCAGCCGCGACGAAACCTGTCAGCGTGCCCGAACGTGGGGGTCCGAGATGGCGGCCGCAGGCCTGCTGCACACCCGCGTGATCGAGCTGCCCGCCGATCGCGAGGCCGGCCGGGCGCGCCAGCTCCAGGCTGGCTTCGAAGCCTGCGGAGGCGACGCGGTGCTCTTTCTTCACGCCGACACGCGGCTGCCGGCCGGTTGGGCCCGCGACGTCCGCCACGCGCTCCGCGACCCCGCCGTCGTGGGCGGTGCCTTCCGCTTCCGCTTCGACCCCGACGAGATGGCCCGCGGGCGAACGCTCGGCTTGCGCGTGATCGAGTGGGGGGCCCGGTTGCGTGTCGCCCTCTTCGGTCTCCCCTATGGCGACCAGGCAATCTTCGCGCGCCGCCGCACGCTCGAGGCCATCGGAGGCGTGCCCCAGGTGCCGATGATGGAGGATCTCGATCTCGTCGCGGCGCTCAAGCGCCAAGGCCGGCTGGCCCGGCTCGCGGCCCCCGCGACGACCTCGCCGCGCCGCTACCGCGAGGACGGCGTCCTGCGGGTCTTCGTCCGCAACGTCCTGGCGCTTTCCGCATGGCGGCTCGGGTTCGATCGTGCCCGCGTGGCCGCCTGGTACCGCTCATGAGCGCCGCCGCCGACATCGCCCGGCTGCGCGAGGGACGCGGCTCCGTCCGCGCCGCGATCGCGCGCCTCGGCCAATACATCGGCCGCAACCGGGCCTACTACACCGTCTGGACGATCCTGACCCTGGGCTACACCGGCTCCTTCCTGGGGGTGCCGATCCTCTCGGGCCGCACCATTGATGCGATCGAGGCCTGGTATCGCGGCGACACGAGCATCGATCGCGTCGTCGACTACGCCCTCCTGCTCGCGGGGATCGGGGTGCTCGGCGGCGTGCTGCGCTTCATCTCGCGGGTGCTCGTCTTCAACGCGGCGCGCGAGATCGAGTACGAGATCCGCAACGATCTCTACGCCCACCTCCAGCGCTTGCCGCAATCGTTCTTCTTCGGGCAACGCACCGGCGACCTCATGAGTCGCTGTGTGAACGATTTGAACTCCGTGCGGCTGCTGCTCGGGCCGGGGCTGCTCTCGACGGTGCAGACCCCGATCCTGTTGATCGGGGCCTTCGGCGTCATGGCCTATCAGGATTGGCAGCTCGCGGCGCTGGCGTTTGCGCCGTACCCGCTCTTCATCTTCATCGCGCGAACCTTCGGCCGGGGGATGCACCACTGGAGCATCATGGTGCAGGAGGGGCTCGGCGACCTCTCGAACCAGTTGCAGGAATCGATCTCCGGGATCTCCGTGGTGAAGACCTACGCCATGGAGCCCGTCATGGAGGCCCGCTTCGAGCGCGCCAACCAGGCGCTGTTCGAGCGCCACCTGCGGCTCGTGCGCATCAATGGGTTGATGCCGGCGATCACCGGCTTGCTGCCGAGCCTCGGCCTGCTGCTCGTCTTCGCCGTCGGCGGCACGAAGGGGATCAGCAAGGGGCAGTTCTTCACCTTCGCGATGCTGATCTACCAGCTCACGTTCCCCACCTTCATCATGGGTTGGGTGGTGGCGTTGATCCAGCGCGGCAGCGCGGCCATGCAGCGAATCGACGAGATCCTGGCCACGGAGCCGTCCATTGCCGACCGCCCCGACATGGCCGACGTGGAGTCGATCGCAGGCGAGATCGACTTCCGGGGCCTGACCTTCGAGTACCCCGGCGCCGGGCGCGATCCGGCCCTGCGCGACGTCTCGCTGCACGTCCCGGCGGGCAGCTCGCTCGGGATCGTCGGGCCGGTGGGTTCCGGCAAGACGACCCTCGCATCGGTGATCCCGCGCCTCTACGAGGTCGAGGACGGCCAGGTCTTCATCGACGGCGTCGACGTGAACCGGATCGGGCTGAACGTGCTGCGCTCGAGCATCGCCATGGTTCCCCAGGATTCGTTCCTGTTCTCGATGACCCTGGCCGAGAACGTCGCCTATGGGCTTCCCGAGATGGACGCGGACCGGGTGGCGGAAGCGGTGGAACGTGCTCAACTGACCCGCGACCTCGCCGAGTTGCCGCGCGGCCTGGCAACCGTGGTGGGCGAGCGCGGCGTCATGCTGTCGGGCGGCCAACGGCAACGCACGGCGCTTGCGCGGGCGCTCGCGCTCGACCCGAAGATCCTGATCCTCGACGACACACTGTCGAGTGTCGATGCGGCCACGGAGGAGGCCATCCAGACGAGCCTCGCCGAGGTGTACGGCGGCCGCACGGTGGTGATCATCTCGCACCGCATCAGCAGCGTGCGCGACTGCGACACGATCATCGTGCTCGAAGAGGGCGGCATCACCGAACAGGGAAGCCACAAGGAGCTGCTGCTGCACGGCGGCTTCTACGCCCGGCTGACCCGCCAGCAGGCCCTGGAAGACGAGCTGGAAGAGGACGTGGCGTGAGCGCGCCGGACGACGACATCGAAGAGCCCGACGACGGGCTCCAGGACGAGGCGGAGCTCGGCAAGGCCTACGACGCGCGCCTGCTCGCCCGGCTCTGGCCCTACGTGCGGCCGTACTGGCCGCTGATGCTCGTGACGTTGCTGCTGGTCGTGCCGCTCTTCTTCCTCGAGCTCGCGCCGGCATGGATCATCAAGCAGGGCCTCGACCGCGCGTTCCCCGGCGAGCCGTTGGCGGACACGGGCCCGCCCGGCCCGGACTGGCTGGTCTCGTTCCTCGAGGCTCCCGACGGCGTGCCCGCCCTCGTCTGGCTCTCGGCGCTCTACGGCCTCGCCGCCCTGGCGCTGGCCGGTCTGCAATTCCTCAACCTCTATATGATGGCGTGGACCGGGCAACTCGCCATGCGCGACCTGCGCCGCGACGTCTTCGGCCACATCCAGAAACTCCATCTGGGCTTCTTCGACCGCTACCCAGTGGGTCGCCTCGTGACCCGCGCGACCAACGACGTCGAGAACGTGGCGGAGATGTTCTCCTCGGGGATCGTCTCGCTGCTGACCGACATCTTCAAGATGATCGGTTTCGCCACGATCCTCTTCCTGGTCAACGCGAAGCTCGCCCTGGTGACGTTCACCGTCGTGCCGTTGCTGATCGTGGTGGCGGTGGTCTTTCGGCTGCGCGTGCGGGACGCATTCCGCGAGACGCGCATCCGCATCGCACGAATCAATGCCACGATCCAGGAGACCATCACCGGGATGAAGGTGGTGCAGCTCTTCACGCGCGAGAAACGCAACCTTGCCGACTTCGATGTGCAGAATGCGCTCAACCGCGACGCCGCCCAGCGCTCGAACCGCTGGGACGCAGGGCTCTTTTCGTCCGTGGAGATCGCGCAGAACCTGACCATCGCGATCATTCTCGGCTACGGCGTGAAGATGGCGAGCGTGGGCACGTTCTTCTTGTTCGTCGATTGGATGCGGCGCTTTTTCATGCCGCTGCGCGACCTGTCGGCGAAGTACTCCGTGATGCAATCCTCCATGGCGAGCGCCGAGCGAATCTTCCAGCTCTTCGATACCGAGCCCGCCATCCAGGACCGGACGAGCGAGGTGCCGCCGCGCGAGACCGCCGCCCGCGGCACGGTGGAGTTCGATGGCGTGTGGTTTTCCTACACGCCGGACCCGGGCGACGAGGATTGGGTGCTGCGGAACGTCTCGTTCCGGGTGGCGCCCGGCGAGAAGGCGGCCTTCGTGGGCGCCACCGGCGCGGGCAAGACCTCGGTGATCAAACTGCTCACGCGCCTGTACGAGCCCCAGAAGGGCACGATCCGGATCGACGGCATCGACCTGCGCGACCTGCCCCAGGCCGAGGTGCGAAGGCGGGTCGACATGGTCTTGCAGGACGTCTTCCTCTTCAGCGGGACGGTGGCCGAGAACATCGGCCTCGGGAACGAAGCGCTGGCTCCCGAGGCGCTGGAGCGGGCGGCCCGTTCGGTGGAGGCGCACCGCTTCATCGAGCGGCTCCCGAACGGCTACACCACCGAGCTGCGCGAGCGCGGCATCGACCTGTCGGCGGGGCAGCGCCAGCTGCTCTCCTTCGCACGGGCGGTGGCCCACGGCGCCGACATCCTGGTGCTCGACGAGGCCACCAGCTCCATCGACACCGAGACCGAGGCGGCCATCCAGCGCGGCATCCACAACCTGATGGAGGGCAAGACCTCGCTGGTGATCGCCCACCGCCTGTCGACCATCCGGGACGTGGACCGCATCCACGTCCTGCATAAGGGGCGGATCGTGGAGGAGGGCCGCCACGAGGAGTTGCTTGCCCTCGAGGGAGTGTACGCGCGGCTCTACCGGCTCCAGTATCAGACCCAGGAACAGGCGGCCGCCTCCTAGCTGCGCTGGGGCACCTCCGCCGCAAGACACCGTTCGTGCCCCGAGCGGGCGAATTTTGTGTCCGTCCTCCGCTGGATTTGTTGCCATCCCCGACGGGGGGTGGTACCTACGATCCTGTCCTCCCCCCCAGGGTGACCGCCTCCGTAAGGCCTTACCGGAAGCCGCCAATCGCGGCCGTTTCGCGGTGTTCCGGTAATGCGTGAGGTCTCGTGCGAATCAAGCAGCTCCAGATCACTGGCTTCAAATCCTTCGTCGACAAGACGGTCTTCGAATTCGACGAAGGCATCACGGGCGTCGTAGGCCCGAACGGCTGCGGCAAGTCCAACGTCGTCGACGCCATGCGTTGGGCCATGGGCGAGCAGTCGCCGCGCCACCTGCGCGGCAAGTCCATGGAGGACGTGATCTTCGCGGGCTCCGAGGCCAAGGCGCCCGTGAGCATGGCCGAGGTCGCCATCCAGTTCGACAACAGCGACGGCACGGCGCCGCCTGCCTTCGCCCAGTTCACCGAGATCGAGGTCTGCCGGCGGCTCTACCGCACGGGGGAGTCGGAATATCTCCTGAACCGCGCACCGGCCCGCCTGCGCGACGTGCTCGATTTCTTCCGCGACACGGGGATCGGCACACGCGGCTACACGATCGTCGAGCAGAACCAGATCACCGCCTTCACCTCGGCCAAGCCGGACGATCGCCGCGTCCTGATCGAGCAGGCTGCGGGGATCAGCAAGTACAAGGCGCGCCGCCGCGAGGCCGAGCGCAAGATGGAATCGACGGATCAGAACCTGCTGCGCGTCTCCGACGTCCTGGGCGAGATCCGACGGCAGATCAACTCGATCGAGCGCCAGGCCAAGAAGGCCGCCCGCTACAAGCGGCTGCGTGAGGTCGTGCGCACGCTCGAACTCTCCCTGGCCCGGGACGAGCGCGAGGACCTGCTCGGCGAGATGTCCGAGACGGGCCGCAAGCTCGCGGGCCTGCGCGACGCGGCCACGGCCCTCGAGACGCGGCTTTCCGAGAGCGAACTCGGCCTCGAGCAGCGCCGCCTCGGGCTCGCCGAGCGCGAGCGCATCCTCAACCAGGGCGCCGAAGCGCTCTACTCGGTGCGCTCCGAGATCAAACAGCTCGAAAGCCGCATCGAGTTCGAGACACGCGAGCGCGAGACACTGGCGCGCACGGGCGAGGCCCGCGGCGAAGAGCTCGTGGAGTTGGCCGAGCAGGAGACCGGGCTCGGTGACGCCGAGGCGCGTCAGGTCCAGGGCCTCGCGCAGATCGAAGAGGGGCTGGCCACCGAGGCGGAAGCCATGGCGGCCGCCGAAACCCAGGCGGGCGAAGCGCAGGAGACGCTGCGCAATCTCGAGGCCGACCGCGAGCGCATGAGCAGTGAGATGGTCGAGCTGCTGACGAACATTGCGCGCAGCGAGGACCGCCGCGCCGCCGTCGAAGACCGGCGCGCCGAGATCCAGCAGCGCATGCGTTCGGCGGACGAGCAGCTCGAGGTCCAGCAGGGCGAGGCATCGCGGGCCACCGAGACCCAGTCCGAACTCGAAGAGGGCCTTCGCAACCTGCTCGCCGAGCGAGACCAGCTCATGGGTCGCCTGCGCGAGGCGCTCGACGGCCAGGGCGCCACCCAGGAAGCCGTGCGCACGGCTTCGGCTGCCTTCCAGCAGGCACGTTCGCATCGCGAAACGCGCCACGCTCGGCTCGCGTCGTTGCGCGAGATGATCGATCGCCAGGAAGACGTCGCCGATGGGACGCGCCATCTCCTCGAAGGCGGTGATGGTGCACGGAGTGCCCACGGGCTGCGCGGCATGGTGCGCGACGTGCTCGAGGCCGGTCGGGATGTCGAGTTGGCCGTCGAGGCGGTGCTCGCAGATCGCGCCGAAGCCTTGATCGCGACCCAGGCGACGGGTGCACTCTCGGCCCTCGAGGCGATCCGCGGCGCGGGCGCCGGGCGAGGCGTCTTCGTGGTGGAGCCGGCGAGCGAGGCCGTCGAGACCGGCATGGTCCCGCTTGGACTCCCGCTGCTCGATTACGTCCAGGTGCGCGAAGGCTACGAGGCCGTGGCGCGGCAACTGCTCGGCGGCGTGCAACTCGTGGACGACCTCGGCGAAGCCGTCCGCGTTTACGGCCAAGGCCGCATCCCCGCGACCTTCGTGACGCGACAGGGTGACGTGCTCGGCCCCGACGGCGTGTTGCGCGGCGGGAGCGAGGCGTCCGGCACGGGCCTGCTGGCCCGGGTCCGCGAGGTCCGCGAACTCGAGATGGAGCTGAAGGCCCTCGACGCCGAGATGGCGCGCCAGGGCGAGGCCCACTCGGAGGCCGAAGCGGCGGCCGCGCGTGGCACCGACGAGGTCGAGAACCTGCGCAACCGCCACCACACCGCGGCCCTCGCCGTCGCCAACCACGAGAAGGATCTCGAACGAACGCGCGAGCGCGTGAAGTCGATTTCCGAGGTGCACGCCGGCCGCGTGGAAGAGCGCGCTCGGCTGCTCGGCGAGACGGAAAACCTCGAGGGCGAAGGCCAGCGGCTCGGCCTCACCATCACGGACACGGCCGTGACGAAGGCCGACATGCAGCGCGGCCTCGACGAGTTGAACCTGCAGATCGGCTCCGCCGGCCGCGAAGCGGCGCGCCGCGAGCAGACCGTGACCGAGCGTCGGGTCGTCCACGGCTCCCGCGTCGAGAAGCGCGACGAACTCGTCGAATCCCTCGCGCGAACCCGGGCGGCGTTGTCCGAGGCGCGCGGCTGGATCGCGCGGCGCCACGAGGAGATCGAGTCGGGCGAGGCGCGCCGTACGGAACTGGCCACTTCCCTCGAAGAGGCTCGCAGCGGCCTGGCCGCGAAGCTCGAGGAAGAAGAGCGTTCGCGGGCCAGCAACGACGAGAAGCGCAACGCCTACGAGCAGGACGCCACGACCCTGCGCGAGATGGAGGAGGGCGTTCGCGGCCTCCGGGGCGAGCTGCAAGCGGCGCGCGACGCACTCCAGGCCGCGGAGCTCGGCGCGCGCGAAGCAGAGCTGAAGCTCCAACATCTCGAAGAGTCGATCCGCGACCGTTGGAACGTCGACATCGCGACCTGGCAACCCACCGAGCTCGAGTTGCCCGCGGAGCCCGAGCCTGTCGCTGCGGCCACGGACGAGGGCGGTGAGTCGGCGCCCACGGAAGGGGAGGCGACGGAAAGCGAGCTGGCCCTCGACGCGCGCAGCCAGCGCGAGATCGCTGACGTCCTGTTGCTCAGCCGGGAAGATCGCCAGGAGCGCCTCGTCGAAGCGCGCGGCAAGCTCGAATCGCTCGGCGAGGTGAACCTCGGTGCCATCGAAGAGCACGAAGAGCTGCGCGAGCGCTTCGACTTCCTGACCGAGCAGAAGGACGACCTCGAGCGGACCATGGCTTCCCTGCGCGAGGCGATCTCGAAGATCAACCGCAGCAGCCGCAAGCGCTTCCGCGAGACCTTCGATGCCGTCAACGAGCGCTTCCAGGTGCTCTTCCCGCGGCTCTTCCGCGGGGGCAAGGCGCACCTCGCGCTCACCGACGCCGAGGACGTGCTCGAAGCCGGGATCGACATCGTCGCCCAGCCCCCGGGCAAGCGGCTCCAGAACGTGGGCCTGCTCTCGGGTGGCGAGAAGACGCTGACCTCCCTGGCGCTCCTCGTAGCGCTCTTCCAGGTCAGGCCGTCACCCTTCTTCCTGCTCGACGAGGTGGATGCGGCGCTCGATGACGCGAACGTCGGCCGCTTCAACGAGATCGTGAAGGAGATGAGCGAGGACTCGCAGTTCCTCGTCATCACGCACAACAAGCGAACCATCGAGATCTGCGACGTCCTCTACGGCGTCACCATGGAGAACCGCGGCGTCTCGACCCTGGTCTCCGTCGAGCTCCACTAGGCTCGCGGCTCATGAACCCCTTGGTCGCCAGGGCCCTGACGATTGGGGCGGTTCTGTTCCCTGACGAAGCCATTGGATACGCAAGGCCAGATCCGATTCCGCCTCCGGCGGCGCCCCGATGGTGACTTTCTCGCTGTGCTGGATCTTCTTCCTGTCTGGCGTCGCCGCGCTGATGTTCGAGAACCTCTGGTTCTATCAGGCGGGGATCGCGCTCGGGAATTCCGTGTGGGCGTCGAGCCTGGTGCTCGCCGGCTTCATGGGTGGCTTGGCCTTGGGCAACGCCGCGGCAGGTCGCTTCGGCCATCGCGTGGGCCGGCCGATCCGCGCCTACGCCTTCCTCGAGTTGACCATCGGCCTCGCGGGCTTCTCCCTCGTGCTCGTGTTGCCCGCCCTCACGCCGGCCCTCGCTTCCGTGCTCGGCCCGTTCCTCGACCTGCCCTGGGTGATGAATCCGCTGCGGCTTTCCGTGGCCTTCGCGCTGCTCGTAGCGCCCGCCGCGGCCATGGGCGCGACGTTGCCGGTTCTGGTCGCGGCGCTCTATCGCCGCGACCCCCGCTTCGGGCGCGTGCTCGGCCTGCTCTACGGATGGAACACACTCGGCGCCGTCGTGGGCGCCCTCGTCGGGGAGCTGTGGCTGTTGGAGGCACTCGGTGTGCGGGGCACCGCTGCTGCGGCCGTCGCCGTGAACATCGTCGCGGCACTCGGAGCGGCCGCGCTGTCTCGGCGCCTCGAGCCGACCACCGAAGCGCAGCCCCGCCCGACGCCCGTCGCCATGGCGCCGCGGGCACGCCTCTATCTGCTGGCGGCGGCGATCTTCGGCTTCGCGCTCCTCGGGCTCGAGGTCGTGTGGTTCCGCTTCCTGATGCTCTTCGTCTGGGGAACGGGCGCGGCCTTCGCGATCCTGCTCGCCGTGGTGCTGGCGGGCATCGGGCTCGGGGGGCTGCTTGGATCGCGTCTTGCGTCTCGCGCGCAGGGAGGCTTGCTGCCGAGCCTCGCGTTCCTGTGCGGTGCCGTCTGCTTGTTGCTCTACGCCGGCTTCCAGAGCGGCCCGCGCGCCTATTTGTGGGTGGACGTCGCTCGACTCGCCGCCCTCCTGATGTTTCCGGTGGCGTTGCTCTCGGGCGTGATCTTCACCTTGCTCGGCGACGCGATCGAAGAAGCGGCTCCCGGCGAAAGCCGCGCCGCGGGCTTCTTGACCTTTGCAAACACGGCCGGGGCGACCCTCGGCTCCCTGTTCGCGGGTTTCGTGTTGTTGCCGCGGCTTGGGATGGAAGGCTCGTGGGCCCTGCTCGGCGTCCTCTACGGCGTGGCCGCGGCCGTGCTGTGGCTCGCCGGCGCTCGCCCCACGGGCCGCGCCGCGCGGATCGGTGCTTTCACGAGCGCCGCACTCTGGTTCGTCGCCTGCGTCGTCTTGCCGTACGGCCAGATGGAGCGCCGCCACCTGCCGGCGGCGATCGCCTTCTATACCGGCGCCGCGCGCACGGCCGTTGCCGACGTCCGCGAAGGCTTGACCGAGACCATCGTCTACCTGGAGACGCGCGCCTTCGGTGAGCCCCATTCGCATCGCATGCTCACGAACGGATTCTCCATGTCGGGTACGAATCTGAACGCCCAGCGCTACATGAAGCTCTTCGTCCACCTGCCTGCGGCCCTGCACCCCGAGCTGCGCTCGGCCCTGTTGATCAGCTTCGGTGTCGGGATGACGGCCGAGGCCCTGGTGAAAACGGATTCGCTCGAGCGGATCGACGTCGTGGACATCTCGCGTGACGTCCTCGAGATGAATCGTGTCGTCTTCCCCGACCCGAAGACCGCACCGCTCTCGGACCCGCGGGTGCAGGTCCATGTGGGGGACGGCCGCTACTTCCTGCAAACCACGCGGCAGCGCTTCGACCTGATCACCGGGGAGCCGCCGCCGCCGAAACTCGCCGGCGTGACGAGGCTCTACACGCGGGAATACTTCGAACTCGTCCACGGCCGCCTGAACGAGGGCGGGCTCGTCAGCTACTGGCTGCCGGTGCACTCCCTCATGGGAGACGACGCACCCTCGATGATTCGTGCGTTCTGCGACGTCTTCCGTGATTGCACGCTCTTCGGCGGGGCCGGGCTCGACTGGATCCTGCTCGGCTCGCGTGGCGGGGTCGGCGCGGTGCCCCTTTCCCGCCTGGCACGCCCCTGGCGCCCCGGCGCGGTGGCGGACGAGTTGCGATCCATCGGCGTCGAGAGCCCGGCCCAACTCGGGGCACTCTTCATCGCTGACGCCGAGCAGCTCCAAGAACTCATCGGGGACGCACCGCCGGTCACCGACGACCACCCGAAGCGTCTCTCCGAAACGGTCCCCGACGTCAGTCAGGCCGCCCCACGCTTCCGCGCATGGATGCATGGCAGTGCGACGACTCGCCGCTTCGAGGAGAGCGATTGGGTCGAACGCGTCTGGCCGCCGTCCCTGCGTGCCCAGACCCGCGCCGCCATGGCGGCCGAAGCCGGCTATCAGGAGGTGACCCTCTTCGGCCGGCGGCCGTTCGTGAAATCACTCCCGAGCCTCGACCGTGCGCTGCGCACGACCCGGCAGGTGACCCTTCCCCTATGGCTCCTCGGCAGCGATGCCGACCGTCAGGCCGCTGCGGGGCGTCGCCTGGCCGAGCCGGGCCGGCACTCGGCGGCCCGCGCAGAAGTCGCGCTCGGCGCCCTGGCGTCCCGGCGCTACGGAGAAGCCGCGGATGCGTTTTCTACCGCGCGTGCCGAACTCGCCAATGCGCCTGGCACCGAGGCGTGGCGTCAGGCCGAGGTCTACTCCCGACTGATGGCCGGCGATTCGACTGGGGCGCAGGCCCCGCTCGCCGAGCTGCGCGCGAGCGCCGCGCCGGCGGACCGCGAGCTGCTGGAGTTCCTCGAGGCCCACTTCGAACTCTGACGCCGGCCCCAGCGGCGTCAGATCGTCTCGGCGGTCGAGGCCAGGGCTGGTATTCTCGGCTCCCCATGGAATCGCTGATCCAGTTGATCGAAGAAACGCCCGAGCTGTTGCTCCTCGGCTCCCTCGTGTTGCCCCTGTTCTTGACCCTGCTCATCGTCGTGTTCGGCAGCGAAGCGCCGAGCCCACTCGACGAGGAAGCGGAGCCGACTCACGAAACCTCGGTGGAGGCTCCGGCGGCGGAGGCCGAGGCCGCGAGCGAGCTGGCCGACGTCGCGGAACCGGAACCGCTTCCGGAACCCGAACCCGTCGTCGCACCCGAGCCGCCGCGCCCGCGGGCCCGCCTGGCCGATCGTCTGCGCCGCACGAGCGAAGCCCTGGTCGGACAGATCGAAGGCGTGCTCGGCGGCCGCACCGTCGACAACGACCTGCTCGATGACCTGGAGGCGCTGCTGTTCGGTGCGGACCTGGGTGTCGGCACGGCGGAGGGCTTGTTGCAGGCCGTCCGCAAGGAAGCGGCCGGCGGGGATGCCGCCGCCGTGCGCGCCGTGCTGCGCAACGCCATCTGCGAACGTCTCGCGACGGTGGAAGGTGCGGGCGACCCGTTCGCGACTCGCGGCACGCCTCACGTTGTCCTCGTCCTCGGGGTGAACGGCAGCGGCAAGACCACGACCATTGGCAAGCTGGCGGCGCGCTTCCAGGAGAGCGGCAAGACCGTGATTCTGGGCGCGGGCGACACCTTTCGCGCCGCCGCCATCGAACAGCTTCAGGTCTGGGGTGAGCGCGTCGGGTGCGAAGTCGTGGCCTCCCAGGAGGGCGGCGACCCCGCTGCGGTCGCCTTCGACACGCTAAAGGCCGCGAAGGCCCGCGGCCGCGACGTGGCGATCATCGATACGGCCGGGCGTCTGCAGACGAAGGAGCCCCTCATGGAGGAGCTCAAGAAGATCCACCGCGTCATCGGGCGTGAGGTCGACGGTGCGCCGCACGAGGTCCTGCTCGTGCTCGACGGCAACACAGGACAGAACGCCATCAGCCAGGCCCGCGTCTTTACGGAAGCCACGGGCGTGACGGGCCTCGTCGTGACCAAGCTCGACGGCACCGCCAAGGGGGGAGTGATCGTCGGCCTGGCGGACGAGCTCCACATCCCGGTGCGTTTCATCGGCGTCGGCGAGGCCATCGAAGATCTGCGTGAGTTCCGGGCCCAGGAGTTCGTGGACGCGCTGTTCGACGAGGGTGGCGCCACGGGGTGAGGCCCGGGCCCCGTAGCACCGGGCGTTCGTCATTGGGAGGTTTCGCATGAGCTACGTCATGGCCTTGGATCAAGGCACGACCTCCTCCCGCGCCATCCTGTTCGGGCGCGAAGGCGAGATCGTCGCCGTCGATCAGTACGAGTTCCCGCAATATTTCCCCGAGCCCGGCTGGGTCGAGCACGACGCGCTGGAGATCTGGGAAAGCCAGCTGCGCGCGGCGCGCGGCGTCCTGGCAAAGGCCGGGGCCTCGGCCGCGGACGTCTCGGCCATCGGCATCACCAACCAGCGCGAGACCACCGTCGTGTGGGATCGCGCGACGGGCGAACCCATCTACCGGGCCATCGTCTGGCAGTCGCGCCAGACGATGCCGATCTGCGACGAGCTGCGCGCCCGGGGCCTCGAGGACGAGATCCGCGACCGAACCGGTCTGGTCGTGGACGCCTACTTCTCGGGTACGAAGGCGCGGTTCATCCTCGATCGGGTCGAAGGCGCGCGCGAACGGGCCGCCCGCGGCGAGCTGTGTTTCGGGACGATCGACACCTGGCTGCTCTACAAGCTCACGTTGGGCCGCGTCCACGGGACCGAGTATTCGAACGCGTCGCGCACGCTGCTCTACAACATCCACGAACGGGAGTGGGACGATCGTCTGCTTTGTGAGCTCGACGTGCCGCGCGAGATGCTGCCCACGGTGCATGACTCCAGCGGCGTTCTGGGCGAGGCCGACCCCGAGTGGCTCGGAGCGGCGATCCCGATTTCCGGGATGGCCGGGGATCAGCAGGCAGCGCTCTTCGGTCAGGGCTGCTTCAGCCCGGGCCGCGCGAAGAACACCTACGGCACCGGCTGCTTCCTCCTGATGAACACCGGCGAGCAGGCCTACCGATCGAAGACCGGCTTGCTGACGACGCTGGCTTGGGGCATCGATGGCCACGTCGATTACGCTCTCGAGGGGTCGATCTTCGTGGCGGGCTCGGCCGTGCAATGGTTGCGCGATGGCTTGGGCCTGATCTCCGATGCGGCGGAGAGCGAGGCCGCCGCCGCGTCGGTGGCCGATACGGGCGGTGTCTACCTCGTTCCCGCGTTCACCGGGCTCGGCGCGCCCTATTGGGATGAGCGCGCACGCGGGACGCTCGTCGGGCTCACGCGTGGCACCAGCCGCGAGCACCTGATCCGCGCCACGCTGGAAGCCATCGCCTACCAGACGCGCGACGTGGTCGAGTGCGTCGCCACCGACTCCGGGATCCCGCTCGAGACCCTGCGCGTCGATGGCGGCGCCTGCCAGAACGACTTCCTCATGCAGTTCCAGGCCGACATCCTCGGGACGCCGGTGTCGCGCCCAGCCGTTCTCGAGGTCACGGCGCTCGGCGCCGCGGCCCTCGCCGGCTTGGCCGTCGGATATTGGAAGGATCGCAGCGACCTGGAGTCGGCCACCGGCGGAGGCACGCTCTTCGAGCCGAAGATGGGCGCCGATGAACGCGAGGCCCTCTACGCGGGCTGGCAGCGCGCCGTCGAACGCTCGCGCAACTGGGTCGAGTGATGGGTCGTCCCGAACGCCCGCTCGTCATTGCCCACCGCGGCTCGTCCGGCCACCGGCCCGAGAACACTCGACCGGCCTTCGAGCTGGCGGTCGAGCATCGCGCCGACATGATCGAGACCGATCTTCACGTGACCCGCGATGGCGTCGTCGTCCTCTCGCACGATGCCGAGCTCGAACACCTGGGCGCGGAAGGGCAGGTGTCCGACCGGACCCTTGCCGAGCTTCACACCCTCGACGCCGGTGGGGGCGAGCGGGTGCCGCGCCTCGACGAGACCCTCGATTCCTTCGGTCCGCGCATCCCGTGGAACCTCGAGTTCAAGAAGCCCGTCGACGGCTTCTACGAAGGTGTGGAAGCCGAGGCGCTGGCCGCCGTCGAGTCGCGCGGGCTGCTCGACCTGACCCTCTTCTCCTGCTTCTACGACCCGGTCCTCGAGCGGCTCCGCGCCCTCTCGCCCGGGGCGCGGATCGCGCTGCTCATCTCGCGGCGCTTCCCGGATCGGGCGGTCCAGCGCGCCCAGGCCCTCGGCGCCGAGGCCATCAACCCGGAGGCCTCCATCACGACCCCGGAGCTGGTGGAGGAGGCTCATGCCGCCGGCCTGGCGGTCTACGTCTTCACCGTCGACCCCGCGGGGGAAATGCGGCGCTTCCTGGAGATGGGCGTGGACGGCCTCTTCACCAACCTCCCCGACCGTATGTACGCGATCTTGCACGAAGATTCTTGACGTAATACCACCTTCATGCTTAGATCGTTCGGCTTTCGAGGGGTCTTGCCTAATGAAGCTGTATCAATCGTCGCCGGACGTCGAGTCCGTAGAGCTGGATTCCATCGACTTGGGAATCCTCGAATTGCTCCAGGACAACTGCAAGCAGTCGCTGGCCCAGATCGGTGAGAAGGTGGGCCTGAAGGCGCCTTCGGTGCTGGAGCGGATCCACAAGTTGGAGGAGGTCGGGGTCGTTCGCGGGTACACCGCTCTGGTCGACGCCCGGCTTCTCGGCAAGGATGTGACCGCCTTCATCGGGGTCTCGCTGGCGCACCCGAGCCACATCGATGGCTTCGAGCGTGAGCTGGCGGCGGTCCCGGACGTGCTGGAGTCGCACCACGTGACCGGCGAGCACACGCTGATGCTGAAGGTGAAGACCGAGAACACCGCGTCGCTCGAGGGGCTCATCGGATGGGTCCGGAGGATCGAGGGCGTGACGAAGACCGAAACCAACGTGGTGCTCTCCTCGCAGCGAGAGAGCACCCGAGTGACCTTGGACCTCGAGCACGCCGCGCCCCGCGAGCGCGGCCGCCGCGGTAGCCTGCGCGGCCGGCGCGCCAAGGGCCGCGCCGCCGACGGCGAAGAGGAAGGACGATCGTGAGAAGTCGCATCCCGGCCCAGGGCCTGTATCACCCGGATCTCGAACACGACGCGTGCGGGGTCGGGTTCGTCGCGAACATCCGCGGCGCGCGCTCGAACGAGCTGATCCGCCAGGGCATCCAGATCCTCGTGAACCTCGAACACCGGGGCGCCTGCGGCTGCGACCCCGAGACCGGCGATGGCGCCGGCATCCTGATCCAGATCCCGGATGCTCTGCTCCGCACCGAGGCCGAGGGCCTCGGCTTCGAACTCCCGGCACCGGGCCGCTACGCCTCGGGCATGGTCTTCCTGTCCCAGGACCCGCGCGGTCGCGACAGGCAGCAAGCCGTCTTCGAGCGGGCCATCGCGGAGGAAGGGCAGGAGTTCCTGGGCTGGCGCGACGTGCCCGTGAACCCGGATGCGATCGGCTGGGTCGCCCGCGACGCCATGCCCGAGATCCGCCAGGTCTTCATCGGCATCGGCGACGACACGCCCGAAGAGGCCTTCGAGCGGAAGCTCTACGTGATCCGCCGCCTCGCCGAGCGCCGTGCGGCCCAGAACGGCGGCTACTTCTACGTCCCGAGCCTCTCGAGCCGGACCATGGTCTACACGGGCCTGTTGATGCCGACCCAGATCGAGGCCTTCTACCCGGACCTCGTCGACCCGAACGCTGATTCCGCCCTCGCGCTCGCCCACTCGCGCTACAGCACCAACACCCTCGGCGCCTGGGACCTCGCGCAGCCCTTCCGCTACATGGCCCACAACGGCGAGATCAACACCCTGCGCGGCAACCGCAACGCGATGAGCGCGCGCCAGGGTACGCTCCGGTCCGACGCCTTCGGCGACGACCTCGCAAAGCTCTATCCGATCATGCGCGGGTCGGCGTCCGACTCGGCCCAGTTCGACAACGTGCTCGAGTTCCTCTGCCTCTCCGGCCGCGAGCTCCCGGAAGTCATGCTGATGATGATTCCCGAGGCCTGGGAGAACTACGACGACATGGACCCGGCTCTCCGGGCCTACTACGAGTATCACTCGATGCTCATGGAGCCGTGGGACGGCCCCGCCAGCATCGCCTTCACCGACGGCCGCATGATCGGCGCCGTGCTCGACCGCAACGGCCTGCGCCCGTCGCGCTACGTGGTGACGAAGAGCGGGCTCGTGGTGATGGCGTCGGAAGTGGGCGTGCTCGACATCGCCCCCGAAGACGTCGAGATCAAGGAGCGCCTGCACCCGGGCAAGATCTTCTGCGTGGACCTCGAAGAGGGCCGCATCATCTCCGATGACGAGATCAAGGCCGAGTACCTCGGCCGCCGCCCCTATGCGGAGTGGGTCGAGCAGAACCGCGTGAAGCTCGTCGACCTTCCGCCTTCGGACACCGATGCGGAGCCGATGGGCGAGCCCGAGCGGTTCGGGCTCCAGCAGGCGTTCGGCTACTCCGTCGAGGACTTGAAGTTCCTGATCGCGCCGATGGTCACGGACGGGAAGTGGGCGATCGGGTCCATGGGTGAGGACGCCGCGCTCGCGTGCCTCTCGGATCGCCCGCAGATGCTCTATCGCTACTTCAAACAGCATTTCGCGCAGGTCTCGAACCCGCCGATGGATTCGATCAACGAGGGGCCCGTGATGTCCCTCTATTCGACGCTCGGCGCCGAACTGAACCTGTTGGAAGAGACCGAAGCCCACGCTCGGCTGCTGCGCTGCAACCGGCCGGTCCTCACGAACGAAGAACTCGGTCGCATGCGCGAGCTCGACCGCCCGGGCTTCGAGACCCGCACGCTGCCGTGCCTCTACAAAGTGGGTGACGGCGGCAAAGGCCTGAAGGGCGCCCTCGAGTCGCTGCGTCGCGAGGCCGCGACGGCGGTGCGCGACGGCGCGACGATCCTGATCCTGTCCGACCGCGGCGTCACGCCCGACCTCGCACCCATCCCGATGTTGCTCGCCACGGGCGCGGTCCACCACCACCTCATCCGCGAAGGTCTGCGCACCCAGTGCGGGCTGGTCTGCGAGACCGGTGAGGCGCGCGACGTGGCGCACTTCGCGCTGTTGATCGGATATGGAGCGGGCGCCATCAATCCCTACCTCGCCCTCGAAACCATCCGCGAGCTGATCGCGGAGGGCAGCCACGTCGACGCCTCGCTGCCCTTCGACAAGGCGGTCGCGAATTACCTGAAGGCCAGCGACAAGGGCCTGCTCAAGACCTTCGCGAAGATGGGGATCTCGACCCTCGCGAGCTATCGCGGCGCGCAGATCTTCGAGGCGATCGGCCTCTCCGAGGCCGTGGTCGATGAATGCTTCACCGGCACGGCCACGCGCGTCTCGGGCATCGGCTACGACGTGATCGCGAGCGAGGCCCAGATGCGCCACGCACGGGCCTTCCCGGGCGACGCGTACGCCTACCCCGAGCTCGACCCGGGCGGCCTCTACCAGTGGCGCCTGCGCGGCGAGAATCACACGTTCAACCCGGACTCCGTGGCGAAGCTCCAGGATTCCGTTCGGCGCGAGAGCTACGAGACCTTCAAGGAGTTCTCGCGGGCCGCGGACGACGAGGCCGAGCGCCTGTGCACCCTGCGCGGCCTGCTCGCCTTCGAATTCACCTCCGCGCCCGTCGCGATCGAAGAAGTCGAGCCCGCGGCCGAGATCATGCGGCGCTTCTGCACGGGGGCCATGAGCTACGGCTCGATCTCCCTCGAGTCGCACCAGACCCTGGCCGTGGCCATGAACCGGATTGGCGGCAAGTCGAACACAGGCGAGGGCGGCGAAGACCCGTCACGCTTCACACCCGAAGAGAACGGCGACCTGCGGCGCAGCGCCATCAAGCAGGTGGCGTCGGGTCGCTTCGGCGTGACGAGCTGGTACCTCGTCAACTCCGACGAGATGCAGATCAAGATGGCCCAGGGCGCGAAGCCCGGCGAAGGCGGCGAGCTGCCGGGCCACAAGGTCAACGAGACCATCGCGAAGACGCGTTACTCGACGCCGGGTGTGGGTCTGATCTCGCCGCCGCCGCACCACGACATCTACTCCATCGAGGATCTCGCCCAGCTGATCTACGACCTGAAGAACGCGAACCGCGACGGGCGCGTCTCGGTGAAGCTGGTGTCGGAGACCGGGGTCGGCACGATTGCGGCGGGCGTCGCCAAGGGTCGCGCCGACGGCGTGCTGATCGCAGGCCACGATGGTGGCACGGGCGCGTCGCCCCAGGCTTCGATCAAGTATGCGGGGATGCCGTGGGAGGTCGGTCTGGCCGAGACCCAGCAGGTCCTCGTTCTGAACGACCTGCGCGGCCGCATCCGCGTGCAGACCGACGGGGGGCTCAAGACCGGCCGCGACGTGGCCATCGCCGCCCTGCTCGGCGCCGACGAGTTCGGCTTCTCGACGGCCCCGCTCGTGGCCATGGGCTGCATCCTGATGCGGGTCTGCCACCTGAACACCTGCCCGGTCGGTATCGCCACCCAGGATCCGGTCCTGCGCGAGCGCTTCGCCGGCCTGCCCGAGCACGTCGTTCGCTACTTCCACTACGTGGCGGAAGAGCTGCGCGAGATCATGGCGCAGCTCGGTTTCCGGACGGTCGACGAGATGATCGGCCGCGTGGATCGGCTCGAGCCGAACCGCGCCATCGACCACTGGAAGACGCGCGGCCTCGATTTCTCGGCGCTTCTTCACAAGCCCGATGTCGAGTATGCGATCCGTCAGTGCGTTCCTCAGGATTGGAGCCTGCTCGACGACGTGCTCGACAACCAGATTCTCGAGCTGGCCGCTCCGGCGCTGGAGCGGGGCGAGGCGGTGAAGATCGACTTGCCGATCCGCAACATCGACCGGACCGTGGGCACGATCCTCGGCTCGGAGGTCTCGCGGAAGTACGGCGCCGAGGGGCTGCCCGAAGACACGATCCGGTTGAACTTCAAGGGTGCAGCGGGTCAGAGCCTCGGCGCGTTCTGCACCAACGGCATCACCCTCACGGTCGAAGGCGACGCCAACGACTACGCCGGCAAGGGCCTGTGCGGCGGCAAGATCGTGGTGAAGGTGCCCGAAGGCTCCACCTTCGATCCGGGTTCGAACATCATCACCGGCAACGTCTGCCTCTACGGGGCGACGAGCGGCGAAGCGTACTTCCAGGGCGTGGCCGGCGAGCGCTTCGCGGTTCGCAACAGCGGTGCGAACACCGTCGTGGAAGGCGTTGGCGACCACGGCTGCGAGTACATGACCGGCGGATGCGCCGTGATCCTCGGCAAGACGGGTCGGAACTTCGGCGCTGGCATGAGCGGCGGGTTCGCCTACGTGCTGGACGAGGACGGCCTCTTCCACACGCGCGTGAACCCCGACCGGATCGACCTCGATCCGCTGAATGCTGAGGACGAGGCGACGATTCAGCGCATGGTGCGCAAACACTTCCAGTACACGCGCAGCCAGCGCGCCGAAGAAGTGTTGAAGAAGTGGGAAGACTACGGGCCGAAGTTCGTGAAGGTCTTCCCGAAGGACTTGAAAGTGGCGCTCGACACGCGCCTGGAGGCCCACCTCGGCGATGGGTAAGGTCACCGGATTCCTGGAGCACGGCCGCGAGGACACGTCCTACCGGCCCAAGGAAGAACGGCTCGCGGACTGGAACGAGGTCCAGCAGGACCCGTCCGTCGAGGCCGTCCAGAAGCAGGCATCGCGCTGCATGGATTGCGGCATCCCGTTCTGCAACAACGGCTGCCCGCTCGGGAACATCATCCCCGACTGGAACGACTACGCGTTCCGAGACAAGTGGGAAGACGCCATCGCGCGGCTCCACTCGACCAACAACTTCCCGGAGTTCACCGGCCTCGTCTGTCCCGCGCCCTGTGAGACGGCTTGCGTCCTCGGCATCAACCAGGACGCGGTGACCATCAAGCAGATCGAGTGGGAGATCATTCGGCACGCCTGGGAGGAGGGCTGGATCCATCCCGTGAAGCCCGAGAAGCGCACGGGCCGCTCGGTGGCCGTGGTCGGCTCGGGCCCCGCCGGGCTCGCGGCCGCGCAGCAGCTGTCGCGCGCCGGCCATTCGGTGACCGTCTTCGAGAAGCAGGACCGGATCGGCGGCTTGCTCCGCTACGGGATCCCCGACTTCAAGCTCGAGAAGTGGATCATCGACCGCCGTCTGGATCAGATGCGCGCGGAGGGGGTCCACTTCCAGACGGGCGTCCACGTGGGGAAGGATCTCTCGGCCGCGGACTTGCGCAAGAATTTCGACGCCGTGCTCCTCTGCCTGGGCTCCGAGCACCCGCGGGATCTCGAGGTCGAGGGTCGTGAACTCGACGGCGTCCATTTCGCCATGGACTTCCTGCGCCAGTCGAACAAGCGCAACTCCGGCGACGAGATCCCCGCGGACGAAGCCCTCATGGCGACCGACAAGCATGTGATCGTGCTCGGTGGCGGCGACACGGGCTCGGACTGCGTCGGGACGTCACACCGCCACGGCGCCAAGTCGGTGACCTCCATCGAACTGCTCGATCGGCCGCCGGACACCCGGGCCGGCTCGACGCCGTGGCCGCAGTGGCCGCTCATGTTCCGGACCTCGAGTTCTCATCTCGAGGGCGGGGAGCGGATCTACGCGCGGATGACGAAGAGCGTGACCGGCGAGAACGGGCGAATCACGGCCTTGAATGGCGTCGAGGTCCGCTTCGGCGCACCCGACGAGAGTGGGCGGCCCCGCATGGAGGACGTCCCCGGCAGCGAGTTCAGCCTCCCGGCCGACCTCGTGCTGCTGGCCATGGGATTCCTGCATCCCTGGCAGGAGGGTCTGATCGAGGACCTGGGCCTGAAGAAGGACGGCCGGGGCAACGTCGCCGCCGATCCGCGAGAGTTCGCCAGCAGCGAGCCGGGCGTCTTCGCCGCCGGCGATTGCCGCCGCGGCCAGTCGCTGGTGGTTTGGGCGATCTCGGAGGGCCGCGAAGCGGCGCGGGCGGTCGACAGCTACCTGAGTGGCCAAACGCGGTTGCAGTCGCGGACCTCGGCCTACTAGCCCTTCACGAAAACCACGTTTCGAAAGAGTCGGGAGCACCGGCGTGGGTCGACCTCTCCCGCTCGTCCCCGTCAGTTCGGCCGTTGACGGGCGTCCCTCTGCCGGTAGGATGGCCAGCAGAGGGTCCCACCATTTCCAACGACGACACCATCGACTTCGTCGCTCTCGAACGGCGCGTCAAGGCCCTCGCCAAGAAGCACCGCAAGCTTCGTGACGAGAACGCGACGCTCCGCGAGTCCCTCGCCAAGCGCGACCGCTCCGTGCGCGAACTCGAGGAGCAGATCCGCGGGTTGAACCAGCGTCGCCAGGACACGGGCAAGCGCATCGACGAGTTGATCGCACGCATCGGCCAGCTCGACGAACAGCTCGAGGCTGGCGCTGCGCGGCTCCAGGGGGCCAAGGGATGAGTTTCGAGCGACGCCAGGGGGCCAAGGGATGACCGCAGCACGTTCGGTCGCGATTCGGATCCAAGGCCTCGAATACCGCGTTCGCACCGATGGCGAAGAAGGTGCGATCGAACGGGTCGCCGACTACGTCGACGCGACCATGGACCGCGTTCGATCCCGTACCAAGACCGTCGACAGCCGCGATGTGGCCGTCCTCGCGGCGCTGAACATCGCGAAGGATCTGCTCGCTCTCTCGGACGGCGGCGGGCCCGTCGTCGAGGGGTTCGAGCGCGTCGCCTCGAGTCGCATCGAGGCCCTCGCCGACCTGATCGACGACGCGGAGCAGGCCTGACCGGCGAGGCCCTGGCCGAAGACAAGGCACGGCTGCGTGAGCGAATGCGGCCGCTCCGGCGCGGCCTCGGCGAGGCCGAGGTGTCCGCGGCCGCCGACGAAGTTGCCCTCCATCTACTCCGACTCCCCGAGCTCGAACCGCCCGCCCAGGTGGCACTCTATGCAGCCCAGCCCGGCGAACTCCCGACCCGACCCCTGTTCGACGCCCTGCGAGCGAACGGCCGCACGCCGCTCTTCCCGCGCTGCGTGGGCGACCGGCTCGAGTTCGCCGCCGCGGAACGCTTCGAAGACCTGGCTCCCGGGCGCTACGGTGTTGCGGAGCCGGTGGGGCCGGCCGTGACGCTCGGCGCGGGGGACGCAGTGATCGTCCCGGGCCTGGCGTTCGACGACCAAGGGCGACGGCTCGGGCAAGGCGGCGGATACTACGACCGCACCTTCGCGCCGGGGTCCGACGGCCCGCGTCTCGTCGGCGTCGGCTTCGACCTCCAGCGAGTGGAGGCGGTGCCCGTCGGTCGAGGGGACCGCACCCTGGACGTCGTCGTGACGGAACGCGGCGTGTTCCGCCCTCGCGAGGGCCGGGGCGCCGCAACGGATGAGGTGGAACACACGTGAGTGACGAGGTCGATCGCCAGCTCGAAGTGATGGCCGACGGAGCGGACCAGTTCCTCGGCCGCGACGAGTTGCGCCCGCGCCTCGAGAAGGCACTCCGCGAGAAGCGTCCCCTGCGCGTGAAACTCGGCATGGACCCCTCGGCGCCCGACCTGCACCTCGGCCACACCGTGGTCCTCGGCAAGTTGCGTCGCTTCCAGGAGCTGGGTCACGTGCCGATCTTCCTGATCGGTGACTTCACGGCGCGCATCGGAGACCCGTCGGGCCGCAAGAAGACGCGCCCGGCCTTGGAAGAAGACGCCGTCAAGAAGAACGCGCAGACCTACGTCGACCAGGTCGCGAAGATTCTCGACATCGACGGGGCCGAGATCCGCTTCAACTCCGAGTGGACGGACGCCCTGAGTCCGACGGACTGGGTACGCTTGTGCTCCCACTCGACGGTGGCGCGGCTCCTCGAGCGAGACGACTTCGCCAAGCGCTACGCCGCCGGCGAGTCGATCTCGGTGCACGAGTTCCTCTACCCCTTCGTGCAGGCCTACGACTCCGTCGTGCTCGAGGCCGACGTGGAGCTCGGTGGCACCGATCAGACGTTCAACCTGCTGATGGGGCGCGAGGTCCAACGTGCCTACGGCCAGCTGCCCCAGGCCGTCATCACGCACCCGCTGCTCGTCGGCCTCGACGGCACGGAGAAGATGTCGAAGAGCCTCGGCAACACGGTCGAGATCCTCGCGCCCGCCGAAGAGATGTACGGAAAGATCATGCGCATCTCCGACACGCTCATGTGTGACTGGTTCGACCTGTTGGCTGCGGGCGAATGGGGAGACCTCGCGAGCGCGCGCGCCGACGCCGGAAAGGGCAGCGGCGACCCCTTCGCGTTGAAGCACGAGATCGCGAGCCGCGTCGTCGCGCGCTTCCATGACTCGGCCGCCGCGGATTCGGCGCGCCGGCACTTCGAACAGGTGGTCCAGCGGCGCGAAACACCGGACGACGTCCCGGAGCTCGAGGTCGCGGCCGAGGGCGGGGGTGTGGGGCTGCTCGATCTGCTGCGAGGGCAGCTAGGCGTCGCCAGCAACAGCGAAGCCCGCCGCCTGGTGGCCCAGGGCGCCGTCCAAATCGACGGAGAGAGGGTCGACGACCCGACGATTCGGCTCGAACCGGGCGGCCCCTACCTGGTCAAAGCGGGCAAGCGCCGCTTCGCCCGGATTCGGGTGGTCTGAAAGATCGCGTCCCCGCGGGGATATCTGCCCTTCGCCTCTTGACGCCCCGCGGGACCGCCGTAAAATACGCGTCCTGCTTGAGGGTCACTGCGCATCTGGCGCTGAACTGCTTCGCCCTCAAGCACTTTTGTCATTTCGATCAAGGCTTTCTCGTGAGCCCGACACAGGCTCTCGCAGGACTCGTCTCGGTCTTTGAAAACTGAATAGCGTGCGGTCCTAAGAACTTTTCGGAGTTCTGTCGAGGATCGTATTCCATAAGGCGGATGTCGTTCGCGAGACTTCGGTCGAGCGAACTTCATTCACGCTCAAGGTAAGAGATAAGTAGAAAAACCAAGGTTGGTGACACTTCGGTGTTGCCTTCCTCGGCCATGATTCAAACTGGAGAGTTTGATCCTGGCTCAGAACGAACGCTGGCGGCGTGCTTAAGACATGCAAGTCGAACGAGAAAGCCACCTTCGGGTGGCAAGTAAAGTGGCGCACGGGTGAGTAACGCGTGGGTAATGTGCCTTCGGGTTCGGGATAACTCTGGGAAACCGGGGCTAATACCGGATGAGACTTCGAGACCTCAGGGTCTTGCGGAAAAAGGTGGCCTCTCGACGAAGCCACTGCCTGAAGATCAGCCCGCGTCC
>JAFDDA010000234.1 GCA_019311105.1 Deltaproteobacteria bacterium | reverse complement strand
CCGCCACCGCCGCTGCGGCCACCGCCACCGCGTCGCCCGCCGCCGCCGCCGCCGCGCTCCTCGTCGTCGAGTCGGGGCGGCGCCGCCGCCTCGGCGGCGGCCTCGGCGGCCTCCTCCTCGGTGAGGCTGGTCGCAGGCTTGTGGTCGCGCAGGTAGGCAGCGCACAGCAGCGCCATGTCGCGCTGGCCTTCGGGCGTCTTGCCGAACTCTTCCACGATCGGGAGCAGGCGATCGACGCGCCAGCCGCGCTCCTTCTCGGGCATCTCGCGCAGGTCGTGCTCGATCTTGATCCGCAGGCGCTCGCCCAGGCGACTCACGATGTCCTTCTCGGTGGGCGCCTTCTTCTCGGGGATCTTGATCTTGGTCACGGTCTGCATGAATTTGAAGTTGCCGATGTCGAGGCCCGAGACGAGCGAGATCGCGACGCCGGCCTTGCCCGCGCGGCCCGTCCGGCCGGTGCGGTGGACGTAGACCTCGGGCGAATCCGACGTGTCGTAGTTGATGACGTAGGCGAGGTCGCTGATGTCGATGCCGCGGGCGGCCACGTCGGTGGCGACCAGGAACTTGAGCTTCCCGGCCTTGATCTTCTTCATGGCCTTTTCACGCGCCTGCTGCGTGAGGTCGCCCGAGATCTGGTCGGCGTCGAAACCGAAGCGCTGCAGGTAGCTCGTCACGAAGCGCACGTCGCTCTTCGTGTTGCAGAAGATGATGGCGCTCTCGGGGTCTTCGAACTCGAGGATCTTGACGAGGGTCTGTTCCTTCTCGCTGGCCGAGATCAGGTAGTAGAAGTGGTCGATCTCCTGGGGCGCGAGCTGATCTTCGGAGAGCGTCACGAACTCGGGCTCGTTCAGGAAGACGCGCGAGAGCGACCGCACCTTCTCGGGCATCGTCGCCGAGAAGAGGAAGCTCTGCCGCTCGTCGGGCAGGTAGCTGTGGATCTCGCGCATGTCGGGCCAGAAGCCGAGCGAGAGCAGCTCGTCGGCCTCGTCGAGGATGAGCATCTTCACGTGGTCGAAGTGCATGCGCTTCGAGCCGAGGTGGTCGAGGATGCGGCCGGGTGTGCCGACGACGACGTGGGCGCCTTTCTCGATCCCTTCGAGCTGCTCGGTGTAGCCGACGCCACCGTAGACGGGCAGGCAGTTCACGCCGCGGTGCTTGCCGAGGACCATGATCTCCTGGGCGACCTGGATGGCGAGCTCGCGGGTCGGGAGCATCACGAGGGCCTGGGTCTCGGGGAGATCGGGGTCGACGAGGCTCGTGATCGGCACGCCGAAGGCACCGGTCTTGCCGCTGCCGGTGCGGGCCTGGACGATCAGGTCCTTGCCCTCGTGGAAGAGCGGGAGGACGCGCGTCTGGACGGGCATCGCTTCCTTCCAGCCAAGGTCTTCGATGCCGGCGGCGATGTCGTCGGGGAGATCGGGGAACGCGTCGGAGAATGTGGTCATGAGGCGGCGGAGGGTACCGGAACTCAGAGGTCCCTGCCGAGGCTGCCCGAGGGTGGAACGGCCATTCAGCGGTTCGTAGCGGTTCGCCTGCGCTACCGTGCCCGCCATGTCGCGGATCTCGCGGGAGGAGGTGGCCCGGATCGCGCAGTTGGCCCGTCTTTCCCTCTCGGAAGACGAAGCCGATGCCATGGCCGCCGACCTCGACACCATTCTGGGTTACGTGCAGAAGCTCCAGGCGCTCGATACCGAGGGCGTGGAGCCGACCGCGCACGTCCTGCCCATGGCTACGCCCTTCCGGGCCGACGAGCCGCGGCCGAGCCTTCCGCCCGAAGCCGCCCTCCGGAACGCGCCCGAATCCCAGGGGAGCGCCTTCGTCGTGCCCCCGGTGATGGACGGCGAGGACGAGGGCTAGCGGTGGTGGAACCTCTCGGAACGCTCTCGGAACTCCGTGCGGAGCTCGATGATGGCGGCGCGACCTCGCGCGGGCTCGTCGAACGCGCGCTCGAGCGTGCGGGCGAAGTGGGCGAGCGGCTTGGCGTTTTCCGGCATCTGCGCGGCGAGGCGGCGCTCGCCGAGGCCGACGCCGCGGACGCCCGCCGCGCTGCCGGCGAGACCCGCGGCCCCCTCGATGGCATCCCCGTCGTCGTGAAGGACAACTTCTCCCAGCAGGGCGAGCCGACCGGCTGCGCGTCGAAGATCCTCGAAGGCTACGTCTCGCCCTATGACGCGGGGGCAGTCGAGGGGTTGGGCCGCGCCGGCGCGATCATCGTCGGGCGAACGAACATGGACGAGTTCGCCATGGGCTCGTCGAATGAGAACTCCGCCTACGGGCCCGTGCGAAACCCGTGGGATGGCGAGCGAGTCCCCGGCGGCTCGTCGGGCGGCTCCGCCGTGGCCGTCGCCGCGGGCATCGTGCCCGTCGCCTTTGGCAGCGACACGGGCGGCTCGATCCGCCAGCCGGCCTCGCACTGCGGCGTGGTCGGGATGAAGCCGACCTATGGGCGCGTCTCGCGCTATGGGCTCGTGGCGTTCGCGTCGTCGCTCGATGCGCACTCCGCGGCCGATGCGGCGGTGGCCCTCGCGGCCGTGGCCGGGCATGACCCGCGGGATTCGACCTCGCTGCCCGAGCCGGTGCCGGACTACGCCGCCGGCCTCGACGGCGACGTCTCGGGCCTGACCATCGGCTTGCCGCGCGAATACTTTGTCGAGGAGGGCGTCGACCCCGACGTCCTCGCGCGCGTGCGGGAAGGCGTCGAGGTGTTGCAGGCCGCCGGCGCCAAGGTTCGCGAGGTCACGCTGCCCCATACCGAGTATGCCATCGCGGCCTACTACCTGATCGCGACGGCCGAAGCCTCGAGCAACCTCGCCCGCTTCGACGGCGTCCGCTACGGCCACCGCGCCGAAGGGGCGACGCAGCTGCGGGAACTCTACGAGCGGTCCCGCTCCGAGGGCTTCGGTGCTGAGGTGAAGCGGCGCATCCTGCTCGGCACCTACGTCCTCTCGTCGGGCTACTACGACGCCTACTACAAGAAGGCGCTCCAGGTGCGGACGCTCCTGCGCCGCGACTTCGAGGCGGCCTTCCGCGAGTGCGACGTGCTCGCCACGCCAACCACCCCCGCGCCGGCCTTCAAGCTCGGCGAGAACACGCGCGATCCGCTGCGGATGTACATGGCCGACGTCTACACCGTGGCGGCGCCGATCGCGGGCATCCCGGGAATCTCGGTGCCGTGCGGGTTCGCGCACGGGCTGCCCGTCGGGCTCCAGCTGCTCGGCCCGCCGCTCGGCGAGGGCACGCTGCTGCGGGCCGCCGATGCATATCAGCGCGAGACGCAGCACCACGAGGCGCGGCCGCCGGAGGGGGGCGCATGAGCGCGCCGTCGCACCCCGACTACGAGGTCGTGATCGGCCTCGAGACCCACGTCCACATGAAGACGCGCACCAAGCTCTTCTGCGCGTGCGAGCTCGTCTATGGCGACGAGCCGAACCATCACACCTGCCCGACCTGCCTCGCGCTGCCCGGCGCGCTGCCGGTGCTGAACGAACAGGCCGTCGACTTCGCCCTGCGCGCCGCGCTCGCGACCCACTGCACCGTCCACCCGCACTCGATCTTCGCGCGCAAGAACTACTTCTACCCTGACCTGCCGAAGGGCTATCAGATCTCGCAGTTCGAAGAGCCCTATTGCACGGGCGGCTTCGTCGAGATCGAGACGGAAGACGGGCCGAAGAAGATCCGACTGACGCGGATCCACATGGAAGAGGACGCGGGGAAGTCGGTCCACGACGAAGGTGGCGGGGGCTCGCGCGTCGACCTCAACCGGTCGGGGACGCCGCTGATGGAGATCGTCACCGAGCCCGATCTCCGCTCGGCCGACGAGGCCGAGGCCTACCTGAAGAAGCTCCAGTCGATCCTGCGCTACCTCGACGTCTCCGAGGTCGACCTCGAGCACGGCCACTTCCGCTGCGACGTCAACGTCTCGCTGCGGCGCCACGGCGCGGAAGAGTACGGCACGCGCGCCGAGCTGAAGAACCTGAACAGCTTCAAGTTCATCATGGAGGCCATCGCGGCCGAGATCGAACGCCAAGCCGACGTGCTCGACTCGGGCGGCACCGTGCAGCAGTGCACGCTCCGCTACCACCCGAAGACGCGCACGACCTCGATCATGCGCCGCATCGAGCGCGCGCGCGCGGCGCTGCCCGAGCTGCCCGAGGCCAAGCGCGAGCGCTTCGCAGCGGAGTACGGCCTCGGCGAGAGGGACGTCGCCACCCTCACGGCGGCCCGCCCCCTGGCAGATTTTTTCGAAGCCGCGACCCGGGAACACGGGGATGGCAAAGCGGTGTCCAAGTGGTTGCTGCGCGACGTGACGCGGGTGTTGAACGATCGCGACCTCGAGTTCGGGGACGCGCGCGTGAAGTTCGAGCCCGCTGCGTTGGCGAAGCTCATCGGGCTCGTCGACGCGGGCAAGCTCACGGCGTCGGTGGCGGGCGACCTACTCCCCGAGGTGGTGGACGGCGCCGACCCGGCGACGCTCATGGCCGAGCGCGGGCTCGAAGCCGTGTCCGACACCGGCGTGCTCGAAGAGGCCGTGGCCGCGGTGCTGGCCGAGAACGCGGCCATGGTCGAACGCATCCGTGGAGGGGAAGACAAGCTCCTGAACGCGCTGATGGGCCAGGTGATGAAGCGCACGAAGGGGAAGGCCGACCCCGGCGCTGTGCGCGAGATCCTGGCGCGGAAGGTCACCGAATAAAGAGGCTCGCATCCGGTCGAAGGGTGCGAGAGGGGAGGGCTCGCCATTCGCATCGTCGTTCGTGTCGCGGTGGGGCTGGCCGTGTTGTTGGTCGTCGGGCTCGGAGCGCTCTATTTGCTCCTGCCCGGCTGGATCGACAGCCCGGCCGTGCGCCAACGCATCGAAGAATCCGCGCGGGAAGCCACCGGGCGTGACTTCCACTACGAGAAGCTCTCGTTCGGGCTCATCCCGCCGCGCCTCGTGGTGGAGAGCCCGAGCCTTTCGGGCGAGACGCCCGCCGACCCGCCCTTCGCCGAGGCGCGCGAAGTGTCGCTGAAGATCGCCTTGCTGCCGCTGCTCCAGCGCACGCTGCTGCTCGAGAACCTCGTGGTGGAGGAAGCCACCGTCCGGCTCGTGCGCGATGGGAGTGGGTTGCGGCTTCCGGAGCGTGAGAAGAAGGAGCGCAAGCCACGCGGTGAGGGCGAAGGTGGGCCGAATAGGGACGACGACGAGGGGGTCGACCTCGCGGTTCAGGAGGTCGCCCTGCGCGACGCCCGCATCCTCTTCGAGGATCGCACCGTCTCGCCGGCCTCGACGCTCGAGATCGAGGCGCTCAACGTGACGGCCGTTCTCTCGCCCACCGAGCCGACGCGGGTCGACCTCGACGCGAAGCTCGGCGGTGGCAGCGTCGAGCTCGAAGGGAGCGCCGACCTGCTGGCGAAGCAGTCGGAATGGACCGCGAGTCTCGACGGAATCGCCCTCGACCTCTTGGCCCCCTACCTAGGAGAGGGTCGCTCGGTCGCCGGTGCGCTCTCGGGCACCGTGGCAGGGAAGGGCGAGCCCGCGAGCCCCGACCTCAGCGCCGACCTCGCGGTGAGCGAAGGCGTCTTCCAGATCCGCGACGTCAAGCTGCGCGGCCCGCTCGCGATCCGAGCCGACCTGGCCGGCGGCGAGCAACGCTCCGGCACGTTCGACATCGATGCAACGGGCGCTGCCCTCGACGCCTACGACGGTGTCTTCCAGAAGCCCGCCGGGAAGCCGGGGAGCGTAAAGGGCCGCTTCGTCCCGAAGGGCGACGGTGACTTCGAGATCGACGACGTCGAGATCAAGATCCACAACCTCGATGCGCGCGGCCGCATCGAGGTTGGCCGGCGCGTGCAGGCCGAGCTCGCGGCGGGCGCTTTCGACCTCGCGGGCTGGGACACGATCCTGCCCGCACTCGCGGAGTATCAGCTCACCGGGACGCTCCGCCCCGGCACGCTGCGGTTGGCCACCGAGCCACTCGCCGTGCGCGGGCGCATCGGCCTCGACGGCGTGAAGCTCGTGCTCCCCGACGGCCCGGAGATTGCGTTGCAGGGAGCCGTCGAGGGCACGGGCGACGCCTTGAAGCTCGTCGACCTCGCCCTCACCACCGGCGGCGAGACGGTGAGGCTCGCCGGCGAAATCTCCGGCCTCGCCAATGACCGCAAGGCCTACCGCCTGGCCCTCGACTCCGACGG
>JAFDDA010000233.1 GCA_019311105.1 Deltaproteobacteria bacterium | reverse complement strand
ATCGAGCTGGCCTACGAAACCCGGGCCCGCGAAGCGAAGTGAAGCCTTCCCGAGGAGGAGAGCCATGTTCCGTTTCTTTGCGACCTTGCTCGTGACCGGAGTCGGCGTGCTCGGCGCGTCGGCCTGGTGGAGCGGACGCGACACGCCGAGTGTCCCCGCTTCGCTTGCAGAGCAACCCACATTCGAAGTGCCGGCGTCCGAACCGGCGGCGGAAGCGGCGGCGGAAGCCGACGTGTCGGTCCCGGAGAAACCGGCGGTCGTCGCGCGGCCGGCACCCGTGGTGGCGGCGGAGCCGAAGGTCGCACCGAGAACCGTCCCCCCGATCCCGGCGCCCCGGCTCGTCGACCCGACCGAGTTCTCGCACATCGTCGCGCCCGTGCTTCCCGAGCCCATCCCGACGCCCTTCGTGCCCCCCGGCGCGCCCGAAGAGGTAGAGGAGACGCGCATCCCCGAACCGGCCGTGTTCAGCGACGAGACCCTGGAGCTGGCCCGCGAAGAGAGCTTCGGCGCTGAACTCGAGGAGTTCGCAGGTGAAACGTATGGGGAAGAGAACGTCATCTACGTCGAGGGCGACGAAGACGTCGCGGACCTGTTCGCGAGCGAGGACGAAGCACCCTTCATGGCGAGCGATGGCGAGCGCGAGCTAGCGATGTCGGACCAGGACGCCAGCGCCGCGCGAATCCGCCGGCTGCTCGACGTCTATGAAAGCCTCGGGAGCGGCCGTTGAGCCCGACGGATCGCGCGATCCGGATCGCCTGCCAGGGCGTCGTGATCCTCTGGATCGCGACCTTCCTCGGCTGGCGTGACCTCACCCCGCGCGAGGTCCGCGTGGCCGTGAAGGCCACGGCCATCGAGACGCGCGAACTCCCACCCCCGCCAGAAGAGCGGGCGCCCGAGCCGGAAGAGATCGCCGTCGCGGAACCGGAGCCCGAACCCGAGGAGAAGCTGGAACCCGAGCCGGAGCCTGAGCAAGCCGCCGAGGTCGAGGCGCCAGAACCCCCGGCCGAAGAAATCGCCGAGATCGATCCGCCCGCACCCGCGCCCGAGCCCGAGCCCGAAGAGCTTGCGGTAGTCGACCCGCCGTCGCCCGCGCCCCAACCCCTAGATCGAACCGCCGTCGAACCCGAACTCGAACCCGCGCCGGCGGCACCCACACCCCTCCCCGTCGCTGCGGCGGCCGCGCCGGAACCCGCCCCCCTCGAGGCCGCGCCCGTCCCCTTGCAGGCAGTCGATGAGGCCGACGTCGCGCGCGGCGGCAGCCTGCTCACGGGCGAGGCGGGCTTTCCGATGCTCGAGAGTCGCTACGAGGGCTACGGGAGTTTTCGTCAGTACGCGCGCGCCATGCAGAAGCTCGGCGCGCAATTCGTCATCGTGAACCGGCGAGAGATCGTTTCGACCATCGACCCGTGGACGCTGGAGCGCGGCACGCTCACCAACGCCGCAGGGCTCTCGCCCCGCGCGCGCGATTTCGCCGGCGAGCCCGAGCTGGTGCTCGCCAATCGCACCGCCCGACGCGAGCACGGCTTGCGCGCCGAAGTGATGATGCTCGTCCCACGGCGCCTCGACGCCGGGCTCTTCGGCGGCATCGCCCGCGCCCTCGAAGCAAAGGGCCACGAACCCGGGAGCTATCGCCAGATTCGCGCTCGCTACGAGCGAGGCCCCGCTGGCGAGCTGCACCTGCGCGTCGAAGCCGCCGTGCGTCGCGACGGCGGCGAAGACCCCCTCCCCCTTCTCTTCGACATCGACGAGCTGGCGGGCGGGGCTCGCGCCTAGTTCCGGCTCGCGGCCGGCAGAGCGCCCGCCTGGTTCCATCCCTCTCCTCGCGGTGGTAGCGTGGGCCCTGGGGAAGTCTCAGGGGGTTCCGGCTGATGACGAGTTTCGATGGCGCTGCCAACACGCGTGCGGCGAGCACCTTCATCCAGGCGTTTCACGGAGTCGCGGCAGGCGTCCCCGACCGCGAGGCGATCCGCGACTTCGAGGGCACCGCTTCCTACACCTGGGGGCAGGTCCGCGAGCGAGCGGATGCCATCGCCGGGGGCCTCGCGAAGCTCGGCGTCGGGCGTGGCGAAACCGTGGCCCTGATGCTCTCGAACCGGCCGGAGTTCAACCTCACGGACCTCGGCGTCATGACGACCGGGGCCGCGCCCTTCTCGATCTACCAGACCCTCCCGCCCGAAGCGATCGAGTACGTGGTCGGCGACGCGGGCGCACGCGTCGCCATCATCGAACGTGCCTTCTACGAGAGCTTCATGAAGGCGCGCCAGAATCTCGACCAGCTCGAGCACGTGATCGTGATCGACGGAGAGGGCGAGGACGGAACGCTGACCCTTGCCGAGGTGGAAGGCTCGAACCCGGGCTTCGACGTCGAGGCGTCGGTGGCCGCCATGCAGGCAGAAGACCTGATCACGCTCATCTACACCTCGGGCACGACCGGGCCGCCCAAGGGCGTGCAGCTGAGCCATGCGAACCTGATGGCGAGCGCCGAGCTGTTCAACCAGGTGATCCAGATCCCCGACGGCGCACGAGTGATCTCGTGGCTGCCGACGGCCCACATCGCCGAGCGCGCTGCCAACTACTACCTGCCGCTCGCCTTCGGCGGCACGATCACGACGCTCGGCAACCCGCG
>JAFDDA010000053.1 GCA_019311105.1 Deltaproteobacteria bacterium | reverse complement strand
GGCGGCCTTCGTGTCCTCGACCGAGGCCAGGTGCAGGATGGCCGCGTTGTTGACGAGTACGTTCAGCGAGCCGAAGTGCGATTCGGCGCGCTCGACCGTGTTGGCCCAGGAATCCTCTGACGTGACGTCCGTTTCGACGAAGATCGCCGCGTCACCGATCTCCTTCGCGACGGATTCGCCACCCTCGGCGTTCACGTCGGCGACCACGACGCGGGCGCCGTGCTCGGCGAACAGCCGCGCAATTGTGGCCCCTGTGCCGCGGGCCGATCCCGTGACGATCGCGACCTTGCCTTCCATCCGTGCGTTCGATGCCATCGAATCCTCCGCTCAGCGTCCGTTGTAGGTGGGGTCGCGCTTTTCGAAGAAGGCAGCCATGCCTTCCTTCGCGTCTTCCGTACGAGAGGCGTCCGCGATTCCGCGGCTCTCGAGCTCCATCTGGGTCTCGAGTGTGTTCCCGGCGCTCGCGAGGAGAAGCTTCTTCACGAGCCCATACGCTTCGGTCGGACCCGTCGCGAGCTTCTTCGCGAAGGCGAGGGCTTCCTCTTCGACCTGCTCGGGCGCGACGAGCCGGTTCACCAGCCCCCAGTCGAGGGCCTCCTCTGCGTCGAGCCGCCTGTTCGTGAGCATCAGCTCGACGGTTCGCCGGTTTCCGATCAGGCGCGGCAGCCAAGACCGACCTGGGTGTACGCCATGGTGAACTTCGCGGCTTCGGAAGCGATGACGTAGTCGAAGGCGCAGACCATGCTGAAGCCTGCGCCTGCGGCCGCGCCGTTCACGGCGCCGATCACGGGGGCCCGCATGCGGGCAAAACTCGAGAGCGCGGCGTGGAGGTGGGTCGTGATCTCCTTCAGCAGCGCGGGGACCTGATCGCCCGAGTCCTTGAAGGAGCCGAGGTCGCCCCCCGCGCAGAACATTCGCCCGCGCGCGCCGACGAGCACCGCTCGCACCGACGGGTCTTCGTCCGCCTGGGCGGCTGCGTGCATCAGCTCCTTGGCGAGCGCCAGGTTGATGGCGTTCGCCGCCTTTTCGCGGGCGAGGGTGATGCGGGCAACGCCGTCGCTCACCTCGTAGGTCAGGTTCTCGAACTCCATGGTTCTCCTCAAGCAGCCGCGAGTTGCTCGCGTAGGTTGTTGGATCCGATCCAGAAGGGGATACACGCGGCCATCGACCAGAGGTACTCCTCGATGTGATAGCAGGGAGCTTCTTCACGCAGCTGCTCGTACGCCTTGTAGGTGTCGCCGCGCTGGACTCCGACGTCGAACGGGTTGTACTGGACCACGGTCAGGTTCTCCTCTTGCGAGCGCGGCGCGGCGGCTATTGCCCGCCGTGCTCGGCCTCGAGGTGCCCCACGAGCTTGCCAGCGAAATCCTCGGCGAAGCTTGGCATGAGCGGCTTGATCATGGCGTTGATCATGGGTGCCATGGGGCCACCCGGGTCGACCCGGAGGCGAAACTCGATGCGGGTCGTGCCGGCGGCCGGGCCGGTGTCGGCGCCCTCGGCGCGCTCGGGCTTGCCGCGCACGAGCTGGAAGAAGAAGCGAAAGATCGCCTCGAAAAAACGCGCGATGGGGCCCTTCGTCGCAGCAGGCGCGACGTCGGCGGCGGCGACGTCGCTTTCGTCCTCGAACGGCTTCAGTTCGAAGGTGCCAACGCCCGTCATCGCCTCGTTGATCCCCGTGATCTCGAACCGGACGATGTCGGGCCCGTTCCACTCGGTGATGTTCACCTTGAACTTCAGCATCCGCGTCATCGCCCCGAGGTCGCCCTTCAGGACCCAGATCGATTCGGTCTCGGTCTCCTGGTGGTGCTCCTGGTAGCCCATGAAGAACGGCGCAAAGTTGTCGAGGTCCTTCACGAAGTCCCAGATGACCTCGCGCGGGATGCGCGCCGTGGTGGTGTAGTCCGCCTCGGCCACCTAGGCCCCCGAGACGTGCTGGCCGGCGACGTAGCCCCAGGCGATGGCGCGCATGTTCGACGTGCCGCTTTGGTAGCCGCCGCCGAGGTCGAGCAGGCCGGCGGAGATGCCCACGGCATAGAGGCCGGGGATCTCGTGGCCTCGTACGTGCATGACCTGGGCGTCCGTGTTGGTGCGCAGGCCGTGGCTGTTGATGCCGACGCCGACCGGGCGGAGCTTCACCGCATAGAACGGCGCCTTGTCGACGACGCCGACGTTCGGGTTCGGGTAGCTCGGGTCACCCGCGAGCCCCTGGGTCCACGGGAAGTGGCCCATGCCGAAACGCGGGTCTTCGCCCTTCTCGGCGCCTTCGTTGAACTCGGTGAGGGTGCGCTCGAGCGCGTCCGGATCGATGTCGCACTTCTCGGCCAGTTCGCGCACGGAGCCCGCCGACACGGCCAACTCTTCGGGAATGTCCATCCCCGGCCCGTACGTGCCCAGCGGGAACTTCTCACGGTAGTTGCCGTCGAAGATCAGATAGGGCTGCTTGTTCGGGAAGCTCTGTGTGCGGCCATCCAACTGGCGCACGCGCGGCTGATAGTCCTTGTAGAAGGATTCGTCCGTGAAGCGCTCGCCGGCCTGGTTCACCCACAGCGCGTGAGGGCAGCCGCACTCCCAGCTCGACCGGAAGATCGGCACCCCATCGTGCTCCTCGCCGGGGATGTTGTAGCCGTAGAACATGGCGAGGTTCTGCGGCGGCACCGACGCGATGTCCGCGCCGATCTCACCGCCCATGACGATGTGGTCGCCGTGGAAGTAGGGCTGGGTGGAGGAGTTCCACTCGTGCCACTCCTCATACATGGTGGCCATCTTCTTGTTGTGGTCGTAGCCACCGATGCCGAGGATGACACCGTTGCGCGCGCCGACCCAGAAACTCTGGCCGTCCTTCTCGGCGCGGACGCCGACGACGCGGCCGTCCTCGACGACGAGTTCGCGCACCGGCGTCTCGATGTGGGCGGGAATGCCGCGGTCCACCATCGCCGCCTTCACGAAATAGCCCATCATGCCCGGACCGAAGGTCCGCTGATCCGCAACCACGCGCTCGCCGAGGAGCTCGTAGTTCCACCCGGTGACGTTGGCGAGGCCGCCCCACTCGTACATCTCTTTGTGGGTGAGCCCGGGCGGCAGGTGCGGGGACATCGCCCACGTCTTCGTCTGCCACTCGCCGAGCTCCTTGCCTTCGAAGAGCTTCACGCAGAGATAGCGACCCGTCGAAGAGCCCGGCGCATCCGGGTAGTAGTAGTCGTGGAGGCCTTCGACGGCCTCCCAGGCGACGCCCGCCTTGTCTTCGACGTAGTCGATTGCAGTCTTGTAGGTGGCCAGCAGCTTGTCGGTGAGGGCCTGGTCGTTGAAGCCGGCGGCGAGGAACTCGAAGTAGGCGCGCGCGGCTTCGTCGCTGTCTTCGTGGGCGATGTCGGCCATGTGTCGGCCGGCCGGGGAGAAGACTTCGCCGCCGCCATAGGCGCACAGGCCGCCGAGCTTCGGCGCCTTCTCGAGCACCACGACCTGCTTGCCCTGGTCGTGGGCCACGATGGCGGCGGTCAGTGAGCCGAGGCCCGACCCCACTGCCACCACGTCCGTCTCGAGGTCCCAATTCGCCGGCCGCTGCGCCATCGCTCCGCCTTCATGACTCGGTTTTTCGAGGGCCCCGGAGCCCGCGGCACCCGGGGTGACGTTCAATAACGGAACGTATAGTATCGTAATGTTCCGGACGCGGAGAACCGATCCTCCCGTCCGACCGGGGCGCGCGCCTTCCGCATAAGTGCTCGATATAGTTCATTATTATTAAGGTGATCGAAATGGCAGGTTCCGGCAGCAACGGCGGCAGCGCAGGGCGCCCGCGCAGCGAGGAGGCCCATCAGGCCATCCTCGACGCGACCGTCGAGCTGTTGGCCGAGGTCGGCTTCTCGGCCCTGACCGTCGAGGGCGTGGCCCAGCGCGCGGGGGTCGGCAAGGCCACGATCTATCGCCGCTGGCCCTCGAAGCTCCCGCTCGTGGTGGAGGCCTTCGGTGGCCTGCCGCGGCTCGAAGAGGTCGACATGGGCGATGTCGCCAGCGACCTGAAGGCCATGCTGCGCAGCTACCTGCAGATTTTCAACACCACACCGCTGGCGACCATCCTCCCGAGTCTGGCGGGCGAGCGCGCCCACAACGACGCGTTGTCGGAGCTGTTCGATCCGGTGCTCAAGGGCCGCCGCCGCCCTCTGACGGTCGCCTTGGAGCGCGGCGTCGAGCGCGGCGAGTTGCCCGCAGGGCTCGATCTCGAACTGGCCGCCGACCTCGTCGTCGGCCCGATTGCCGTGAAGCTCTTCTTCACGGGCGGGAAGCTCTCGCCGCGGATGGTCGGCCCCATGGTGGACATGGCGCTGGCCGGGCTGGCGAAGAGCTAGGCGGGCCCCATGTCGCGGGCCACGATCGTGACGGGCGCACCGGGCTCCGGGAAGACGACGTTCTCGAAACTCTTGGCCCGCAACGACCCGCGCGGCATCCACTTCGTCTCCGACGTCTTCTACGAGTTTCCGGCCCACCCGATCGATCCGACGAAGCCCGAGTCGCGCGAGCAGAACACGGCGATCATGCGCGCCGTGGGCCGGGCGTCGGGCGCGTTCGTCGAGAGTGGCTTCCCGGTCGTGCTCGACGGAATCTTCGGCCCCTGGTTCCTCCCGGAGCTGCGTGCTGCGCTGCCGGACGGCGTGGCCACCGAGTACGTCGTGCTGCGCGCACCCCTCGCGCTCTCGCTCGAACGGGTCCGCGACCGCGGCGGCCCGGGGGCCAGCGCCAAGGTGGAGCACATGCACCGCGCCTTTGCGGACCTCGGTGACTTCGCGGGCCACGCGCTCGACAGCGGTGAGGCCCGGGCAGACGAACTCCTGGAGTGTTTCCTCGAAGGACGCGCCCAGGGGCGTTTCGATCTCTCGTAGCCGTGGAGGGCTGAGCATGCGAATCGACGTGGGCCAAGGCGTTCGGCTCTTCGTGGACGTGGACGGGGCGGAGTGGGTGCCGGACGGCGATCGGATGGTGCAGCGGCCGACCGTGGTGTTGCTCCACGGCGGCCCCGGCATGGATCACTCCTCGTTCAAGACCGAGCTCGCCGAACTCCGCGAGATCGCTCAGCTCGTCTTCATCGACCACCGCGGGAACGGGCGCAGCGACGACGGGCCTCGCGAACTCTGGACCCTCGCGCAGTGGGGCGATGACGTTCGCACGGTCTGTGACGTGCTGGGCGTCGAGAAGCCCATCGTGATGGGCCAGAGCTTCGGCGGAATGGTGGCCCAGGCCTATGCGACGCGGCACCCCGAGCACCCGGCGGGGGTCGTCTTTTCGAGCACGTCGCCGCGCAAGAACGAGGCGCGAAACCTCGCCGTGTTCGAACGCCGCGGTGGGCCCGAGGCGCGCCCCAGTGCCGAAGCCTTCTATGCCGACCCCGGCCTCGAGACACTCGGCCCGTTCCTGAAACACTGCATGCCGATCTACAACACGAAGTTCTCGGATCCGGACGGCATGAAGCGCACCGTGTTGCGCCTCGACGTGCTCTTCCATTTCTTCGCGAACGAGTACCTGAAGTACGACTTCCTCCCAGAGCTCCCCAACGTCCATTGCCCGACGCTCGTGCTCGGAGGGGAAGAAGACCCGACGACGCCGATCGAGGATCAGGTGGACCTCGCCGCCGCGCTGCCCGCCGAGACCGTGGAGTTCCATCGCTTCGCGGATTGCGGCCACGGCGCCTACCGGGACGTGCCCGAGATGGCCATGCCGATCCTGCGCGACTTCATCCGGCGCTGCGCGCCTGCAGGGGGCGAAGCGTCCTAGCGCGGCTCGACGCGGAAGAAGGGGAAACCGACGTCGTCGATGCGCTGGGGCGCGAACTCGACGTCCCCGCGCTCCGCGAGCCGAGCGCGGACTGCTTCGGTGACCAGAGTCTCGCCGCCGCGCGCCATGTCTTCGCCGAGCTTGCTCGCGCGGTTCATCTCGTCGCCCATGGCCCGGTTCGGCCCGATGGCGTAGACGGTCCCCCAGCCGAGCCCGATGCAGCAGTCGGGCCAGCCTTCTTGCGTGGCCCGCTCTTCACCCTGGGCGGCCGTCCGCCGGTGGATCTCGAGGGCGGCGTCGAGCGCCGCGCTCGGTTCGTCGTAGATCGCGACGAGGTCGTCGGCAAAGGCGTGGACGCGCAGCGCGCCATGCTTCCGCAGGATCGGGATACAGACCTTCTGGGCATTCAGGATGCGAAGGAAGGCGTGGAGCGGCCCGTGGGTCATCGTGCCCTCGGTGAAGCCGGCGAGGTCGAGAACCAGGACGGCCTCGCGCCGCAGATAGCGCTGGTCGAAGGCGGCCGCTGTCAGTGCACCGTCCTGGACTGCCATCAGATCCCGATAGATCTCTTCGCGCCAGCCACCGCAGCGGGCGAGCTCCGCCGGGTCTTCGAGCCGTTCGAGCGAGTCGTCGTTCCCCATGCTTCCCCCTCTTCGCAGGCGTCATCGTCCACGTCCGGGCGGCAGGGGGCAAGGGGTTTCCGGTAGGCTCGCGCCGATCCAGGGAGGCCCGATGTACACCCCTCACGCATTCGAAGTGACCGACCGCGAGACGATCCTGTGCGCGATCGAGGCGTGGGGCTTCGCGACGCTGGTTTCGTCGGGCGTCCATGGCCTCGAAGCGAGCCACCTCCCCCTGCTACTCGACCGCGAGGGGAACCGGCTGCTCGGCCACATGGCGCGAGCCAACCCCCAGCGCGACCCCCTCGACGGCGCGGCCGAGGCGCTCGCGATCTTCCACGGCCCACATGCCTATGTTTCGCCCAGCTGGTATGCCCGGGCCCCCGCCGTACCCACGTGGAACTACGGGGCCGTTCATGTCCGTGGGCGGCCGCGGGCGCTCGTGGAGGACGGCGCGGTTTCGGCACTGCTCGACCGGATGGTCGAACGCCATGAATCCGCTCGAACGGCGCCGTGGCGCGGCGAACTGCCGGACGACTTCCGGCGTGGCATGGAGAAGGGGATCGTCGCCTTCGAGATGCCCATCGAGCGGGTCGAGGCGAAGTTCAAGCTCGGGCAGAACCGCTCGCCGGAGGACCAGCAGGGAACCCTCGCTGGCCTCGAGGCCGAGGGGGATGCCGGCAGTGCCGCGCTGGCTGCCTTCACCCGGCAGCAGCTCGACGAAGGGTCCTAGTCGGAGCGAGCCTCGCTGGGCATCGCACCTCGCTGGTCCCGGTGCGCTTGCTCGTGCTGATGGGGCCGGTGGGCGGTTCGGGTTTCAGAGTCGTGGTCGGACCGTTCCAGCCAGGTCGCGGCCGGCTCGCTCTCGTGGCGTTCGCGATAGAGGAAGTAGCCCAGCAGCATCTCGTCGAAGGATTGTTTTCCCCAGGTGACCCAGCGGTCGGGGTCCGGGTTCGCCGGATTCTGCGGTGAGTTGTCGAAGCCCGCGATCAAGTGGAGGCGCGAGCCCGCCCGGATCGCGATCGGTGTCTCCAAGACGTAGCTGTGTTGCCAGTTGAAGTCATACCGGGGAACCGAGAGCAACGTCTCGCGCCGGCCATCGGGTGTCTCGAGCTCGTAGCGGATGTGCTTCCCGCGGTAGTGCATGTGTGGGCTGAAGCTGTAGACGAGTACGTCCTTCTCGAACGTGTGCGTGGCACGGACGTCGTACTCCGGGTCGCGGGGCGGGATGCGAAAGACTTCGTTCACCACTGCGCCAACGTGAAGCTCGTGCGTCACCGGGCCCTTGGCGAAGTAGAGGCCCAGTTGCGGCCGATCGACCTCCGGCCGCCCGGTGCTGATGTAGTGGATCTGGAACTTGAGCTTCCCGCGGGCGGGAAGCCGGAAGCCCGAGCCCTCGGGGAAGTTCGCCGGGCCGATACCCGGCACGTAGGCGGCGAATTGGCCACGTGTGCGATCGGGGCCTTCGATCGGGAACCGGCGGTTGGCGCGGCGGTAGTTGATCCAGACGATCGTGTGGTGCATGACCGCCGCGTTGCTCGGCCGAATCTCTGCCGCCCGGATCCAGCGGTCCGTCTCGAACTCGAAGGTCAACCGCTCGTAGCGGTAGGGGAGAACGCCCGTCGCCGGGATCTGCTGCTCGGGCACCTCGACTACGAAGTCCGGCTCGCCGAGTTGCCATTCGGGCGCGGGGGGTGCCGGGTCGGTGACGAGTGGGTCGGGCCCGTCGCCCCGCGGCGCGCCCGCTTCGATCCAGCGAACGAGCGTCCCGCGATCCTGTGAGGAAAGGGAGCCGTCGTCGACGAAGTGGCCGAAGCGCGGGTCGTTGCGCCACGGCGGCATCCGCCCCGTGCGGAGCACTTCGCGCATCATCGGCGCCCAACCATGGACCGTCGCGTAGTCGGTCATCTGCCACGGCGCGACGCCGCCGGCGCGATGGCAGGTGCGGCAACGGTCGGCCAGGATGGGCGCGATCTCGTGGGCGTAGGAGGGCGGGGGTTCGACGACGCTCTGTCGGTGTCGGATCAGGCAGCCTCGGGGCTCGACCCGGGGCTTCCCGATCGGCTCGCCTGCGAGCAATCCGTTGAGAGCGTCCTCGAGATGACGTTCGCGGACCGGCCGCTCGGTCTCGTAGTCAAGCCGGTCGTCCAAGGGGCCGCGATACACGATCGACCAGGTCTTGGTGTCGATGACGAGCGCTTCCGCAGTCCGCACGAGTTCGAGCGCGCTGGCCACGAGGCGCGCTTCGTCCTTTAGGATGGGGAAGTCGATGCCCCAATCCTTTGCCTCGGTGGCGATCTCGTCGAGATCGTCCTGGGGGCTCGCGTTGATCATCCAGAAGTCGACGCCGCGGCTTGCGAACTTCGCCCGCACCTCCTTCAAGGGGACGATGTTCTTGCGCACGATCGGGCAGCCGATGCCCTGGGTGAAGAGCACGACGGCTCGGCGATGGCTCTGGCGGTAGAGCTAGTGGAAGCGGCCCTCATGGTCGAGCAGGCTGAAGTTCTCGACCTTTGCTGCATGCGCCGGCGCTGCGGCCAAGACGATCCAGACGACGAGAAGACGAAACGCGTTCCGTCGGTGTGACATGAGGGGAGACTACCGTGGCGAACAGCACCGTGCCGGCCTGGTAAGCTCCTGATTCGCACCCCTGAAGCGCCCAGGAGAATACGCATGCCCGAAGGCCAGCCTCTTTCCGGAAAGACCGCCATCGTCACGGGAGCCAGCAGCGGGATCGGCCGCTCCATTGCCGAGACCCTCGGAGCCAAGGGGGCCCACGTCTACCTGGCCGGCCGCACGGCTGCCGCCATGGACGAATCGAAGAAGAAAATCGAGGAGGCGGGTGGTGCCGCCACAGTCGTGACCCTGGACGTGCGCGACGTCGCCGCCCTGCGAGCCCTCGTCACCGATGCGGCCGAGGAGACCGGACGCGTCGACATCATGGTCAACAACGCCGGCCTGTCCTATCCGAGCAAGATCATCGACGCCGACCCCGAAGAGTGGCGGGAGATGTACGAGACGAACGTCCTGGCGCTGCTCGTGGGCTGCCAGGCGGCAGTGAAGGCCATGCGCGCCTGTGGGGCGGAAGGTCACATCGTGAACGTGTCCTCGGTGGCAGCGCTTCGCCGCGACTCGGGGGTCTACGGCTCGACCAAGCACGCCGTGAACACCATCAGCGCCAGCCTGCGCGACGAGCTCGAGGAGGACACGATCCGGGTCGTGACCGTCATGCCCGGTGCGATCGCCACGAACTTCGCCCGCAACTTCGACCCGGAGTTCCTCGAGGGCTTCGTGAAGATGACCGGCGTCGAGGTCGAGGTGAAGCAGGGGGAGAAGCTTCCGGACGAGTTGCTCGAGAAGCTGCAACCGATCCTCTCGCAGCTCCTGGGCGACCCCCAGGACATCGCCGACGCGGTGCTCTACTCCGTGACCCAGCCCATCCGCGTGAACGTCGAACAGATCGTGGTCCGGCCGCCGAAGCAGTTGAACCTCTAGGAGCGAGGGCTACGCGAGGCGCTCGCGGAGCTCGTGCTTCAGGACTTTGCCCGTCGGGTTGCGCGGGAGTTCGGAAACGAGTTCGAGCTGCTCCGGGATCTTCTGCACCATCAGCTCGCGTTCTCGCAGGAAGGCGGCCATCTCCTCGAAGCCGAGGGGTGCGTTCGCATCGTGGCAGGTGACCACCGCGCAGGCGCGCTCGCCGCTGGCCGGGTCGGGGAGCCCGATGACGGCCGCCTCGGCGACCTTCGGATGTTCGTGCAGGAGGTCTTCGATTTCCTTGGCGCTGATGTTCTCGCCCTTGCGGATGATCACGTCCTTGAGGCGACCCGTGACCACCAGGTAGCCGTCCTCCGTGAGGTGACCGAGGTCGCCGCTGCGGAAGAGGCCCTCGTCGTCGAAGGCCGCCGCGTCGAGTTTGGGGTCGAGGTAGCCGTGGCAGAGCTGAGGCCCGCGCAGGCGGATCTCGCCATCCTGGCCGGCCGGCAGCGGGCCGTCCGGCCCGACGATTCGGATCTCGACGCCGTCGGTCGGGCGACCTTCCGTCCCGGCGAGCCGAGCATCGGGGTCGCTCGGCGCGCCCATCGTCGCGATGGGGCACTCGGTCAGGCCGTAGCCCGACACGATGCCCGCGCCGCCGAGCTCCCGCTTGAGATCCGCGTGCAGTTGCGGCGGCTTGGGCGCGCCGCCTCCGGGAAAGCTCCGAACGTTCGGAAAGATCGGCTCGGCGCCCTTGGCGCGTTGTGCCTCGAGGTAGGCCTGGTGGAAGGCGGTGCCGGCCGTTCCCTGAGTGACGCCGTTTCGTGTCAGCACCTCGATGGCATCGGGCCCGAACGTGGGGATCACGATCTGCGCGCAGCCCGAGAGCAGCCCCGCCAGCAACCATCCCATGCCGCCCACATGAGTGAACGGGAAGACGAGGGCGATGCGATCATCGTCTCGCAGTGCGAGCCGCTGCTCGAGGGCGCGCCCCACGGTCCGGAGCGTCGCGTCGCTGTGGCGCGCCCCTTTCGGGTCGGCGGTCGTGCCCGAGGTGTAGAAGAGCCAGCGGACGGGTGGCTCCTCGGGCGGGCGCCACGGCTCGAGGCCGGCCGGGTCGCCTTCGGGTAGGGCGTCGTCGACGACGAGGACATCGAGCCCGTCGCCTTCTCGGGCGATCGCGTGGGCCATCGCCTGGTGGTCGAACCCCCGCCACACGCTCGGGACCGCGAGCAGGGAAGCCCGGGCCTGGCGCACGACGAATCCCACTTCGCGTTGCCGGTAGATCGGGAGGATCGGGTTCTGCACGGCCCCGAGGCGGGCCAGGGCGCCGGCCAGCACCAGCGACTCGAGGGTCGTCGGGAGCTGCCAGGAGACCACGGAGTCGGGCGCCACGCCGAGCTCGGCCAGGCCGGCGGCGGCTCGCAGCGCCGCGTCGCGGTAGCCCTGGAAGTCGAGCGTGCGGTCGGCGTCGTCCACCGCGAACAGAGCCGAAGGCGTCGCGGCCGCGCGGCTCTCGATGAGGCTCCAGATGGAGGTTGCCTCGATGGCGATGCGGCTCACGAATCGAGCCGGCGTTCGGCCTCGGCACGCAGCTCGTTCTTCAGCACCTTGCCCGAGGCGTTCATCGGCAGGGTATCGGCGACCACCACGTGTCGCGGGACCTTGAAGTTCGCCATGTGCTCGCGCGCCCAGGCGACCACGCCTTCGCTCGAGAGTGTCGCGCCCGGCGCCGGCACGACGAAGGCCATGCCGACCTCGCCCATGCGCGCGTCGGGCACGCCGATGACCGCGGCCTGGGCCACGCCCTCCATCTCGAAGAGCAGGCTCTCGATCTCGGCCGGGTAGCAGTTGAAGCCGCCCATGATGAACATGTCCTTGATGCGATCCGTGATGGCGAGGTAGCCGCGCTCGTCCATGACGGCGACGTCGCCGGTGTGGAGCCAACCGTCGGCGTCGAGCGCCTCGCGCGTGGCTTCTTCTTCCTCGAAGTAGCCCTGCATGACGTTGTACCCGCGCACCCAAACCTCGCCGGGCTCGCCGCGAGGCGTCTCGTTGCCGTCGGCGTCGACGCAGCGGACCTCGATCTCGGGGATCGGGCGGCCGCAGGTGGTGGCGATGAGTTCGGGGTCGTCGCCCGGGTGACACACGGTCACGAGGCCCGTGCTCTCGGTCAGGCCGTAGGCCGTGACGACGGTCTCGAAGCCGAGTTCGTCGCGCATGCGGCGAACGAGTTCGACCGGCACCGCCGCGCCGCCCGTGGAGCACATGCGCAGGGATGAGATGTCGTGGTTGGCGAGTTTCGGGTGGGCGAGCAGCGACTGGAAGAGCGTCGGTGTGCCCGGCAGCACGGAGATGCGTTTCTTGCTGATCCGCTCGAGCACGGTGTCGACGTCGAAGGCCGCCTCGGGCAGGGCCGTTGCGCCGCGCATGAGGCACGCGAGCCAGCCGGCCTTGTAGCCGAAGGTGTGGAAGAACGGGTTCACGATCAGGTAGCGGTCGCCCTCGCGCAGGCCCACCACGCCGCTCCATACGTCGAAGGTCCGCAGGTTCTGGGCGTGGCTCGCCATCACGCCCTTGGGCAGGCCCGTCGTCCCGGAGGTGAAGATGATGTCGGCCACATCGTCGGGGCCGACGGCCTCGGCCCGTGCGCGAGCGTCGCCTTCGCTCGTGGCGTCGGCGCCGCCGAGGAACGTGTCGAAGCCCATGGCGCCCTCGGCTTCGCCATCGAACAGGACGACGTGCTCGAGGCTCGGCGTGTCCTCCGCGCGCAAGGCGTCGGCGTAGTGGAAGCCCAGGAAGTCGCCGACCGTGAAGACCCAGCGCGTCCGGCACTTGTTGATCTGGTAGGCGGCCTCGCCACCCTTGTAGCGGGTGTTGAGGGTGACGATGGCGCCGCCCGCGAGCTGCACGCCGAGGGCGGCGACGATCCACTCCCAGCGGTTGGGGGCCCAGAGAGCCACTCGCTCGCCCGGTTCGAACCCCTGGGTCAGGAGGGCGCGGGCGGCTCGGAGGCCGGCGTCGGCCAGCTCGGCGAAGGAGAGGGTGGTGGCGCCGTCCTCCACCGCGGGGGCGTCGCCGAAACGGGCGGCCGAGGCCCACAAGAGGCGGGGGATCGTCGTCTCCAAGGCCGGGGCTCCTCTCCGGGGCGGGCACCGCCCCGGCTTGCATACGGATCGTATCGTATCGTATTCTCCCGCCGTGCCCGATGGCGGGTCGTGGGCCCAACCAGGGCCCCAGGAGCACCCCCTGGACATCCGATTCTCCAAGGATGACGAGGACTTCCGGCGCGAAATCGCCGCCTGGCTGGACGACGCCCTGCGCGGCGAGTTCGCGGCGCTGCGCGGGCGCGGCGGGCCCGGGGACGAGCACACCTTCATCGAAGAGCGCAAAGCCTGGGAGCGCAAGCTCGGCGCCGGCGGATGGATCGGCCTGGGTTGGCCGGAGGCGGTGGGGGGCCGCGACCTGCCGCTTCCCCAACAGGTGATCTTCTACGAAGAGTACTCGCGCGCCCAGGCGCCGGGCCGGATCGGTCACATCGGCGAGGGGTTGCTTGGCCCGACCCTGCTGCTCTGCGGCAGTGACGAGCAGAAGAAGCGCTTCCTTCCGGGGATCCTGAAGGGCGAGGAGTTCTGGTGCCAGGGCTATTCCGAGCCGAACGCGGGCTCGGACATGGCGAACGTCCAGATGCGCGCCCGGCTCGACGGCGACGCGTGGGTGCTCGACGGCCAGAAGGTTTGGACGTCCTGGGCGGAGTGGAGCGACTGGTGCTTCGTGCTGTGCCGAACCGACCCCGACGCCCAGCCGAAACAGGCGGGCATCTCGTACGTCCTCGTGCCCATGAACGCCGAGGGCATCGAGATCCGCCCGATCCTCCAGATCACCGGCGATTCGGAGTTCAGTGAGGTCTTCTACAGCGGCGTCCGCACCGACGCCTCCAACCTCGTCGGAGAGGTGAACGGAGGCTGGAAGGTCGCCAACGCCACGCTCGCCTTCGAGCGCGGCGCCTCGACCCTCGGCCAGCAGATGCTCTTCCAGAACGAACTCGACCAGGTCGTCGAGATCGCGCGGCGCAACGGCGCGGCGAAGGATCCCCTGATCCGCCAACGCCTCGCGCACGCGTGGATGGGGCTTCGCATCCAGCGCTACAACGCGTTGCGGACCCTCGCCGACGGGCCGAGCGGTGCACCGCCGCGGGCGGCCATGATCACGAAGATCTTCTGGGCCACCTGGCACCGCGACCTCGGCAAGCTCGCCATGGACGTGCTCGGCGCTGAGGCCGAGATCACCGACGGCGAGCCCTACGATCTCACGCGCCTGCAACGGCTCTTCCTGTTCACGCGTTCGGACACGCTCTACGCGGGGACGAACCAGATCCAGCGAAACATCATCGCCGAGAGAGCCTTGGGCCTCCCGCGCGAACCGAGGCCCCGATGAAGGTTCCGCCGCCGCCCTACGTCCCGGGCCACGATCTCCTGGCCGGGAAGAACGTGCTCGTCACCGCCGCTGCCGGGACCGGGATCGGCTTTGCCGCGGCGAAGCGTTGCGTCGAAGAAGGCGCGCGCGTGATGGTGAGCGACATCCACGAGCGGCGTCTCGGTGAAGCGGTCGAGAAGCTGACCGAGGTCTCGGGCGCCGCGCCGGCGAGCCATCTCTGCAACGTGCGGGAAGAAGATGACGTCCAGGCGCTGATCGCTGCAGCGATCGCCGAGCTCGGCCACGTGGACGTGCTCATCAACAACGCGGGCCTCGGCGGGACCGCGAGCGTGGTCGAGATGACCGACGCGCAGTGGTACGACGTTCTCGAGATCACGCTCACCGGGACGTTCCGCATGACCCGCGCGATGCTGCCGCACATGATCGAACGCAACGCGGGCGTGATCGTGAACAACGCCTCGGTGCTCGGCTGGCGCGCCCAGGTGGGCCAGGCCCACTACGCCGCGGCCAAGGCGGGCGTCATGGCGCTCACGCGCTGCACCGCCCTCGAGGTCGCCGAGCATGGTGTCCGCATCAACGCCGTCGCTCCGAGCCTCGCGACCCACCCCTTCCTCGCGAAGGTCACCCCCCAGGATCTGCTCGACGAGCTCGAGGCCCGTGAAGCGTTCGGGCGCGGCGCCGAAGTCTGGGAAGTCGCCAACGTCATGGTCTTTCTGGCGAGCGAGTACTCCTCCTACATGACGGGCGAAGTCGTCTCCGTCTCCAGCCAACACCCCTAGCCCCTGACGAAGGGGACGGTTCTATTTGTTGACGGACCGCCGCAAGGAGCGATCGATGAAGTTTTGGCAGGTGGCCTCGTTCTCGGAGCCCGATCAACTGTTGGAGATTGCGAAGGGCGCCGAGGCGGCGGGCTTCGAGGGCGTCTTCCTTTCCGACCACCTGTTCTTCCCAGGTGATCTCCGATCGAAGTATCCCTACTCCGAGGATGGCGTGCCGGGCTTCGACGGCTCGACGCCGTTCCCCGACCCGTGGACGACGATCGCCGCGATGGCCGCCGTGACGACGCGCCTGCGCTTCTCGACCATGGTCTACATCCTGCCCCTGCGGCACCCGCTCGAGGTCGCGAAGACCGTTGGGACGGTGGCGCGCCTATCGGGCGGCCGCGTGGCGCTCGGTGTCGGCGCGGGCTGGATCCGCGAGGAGTACGACGCCCTGGGCGTGCCGTTCGCGGGGCGCGGGAAGCGGATGAACGAGATGTTCGAGGTGATGCGCAAGGCATGGAGCGGCGCGATGGTCGAGCACCGCGGCGAGCACTTCGACCTCGGCGCCTTCCAGATGACGCCGGCGCCCGAGGCGCACGTGCCGATCTGGGTGGGCGGTCTATCGAAACACGCCTTCCGCCGCGCCGGCGCCCTCGGCGATGGCTGGATCGGGACGGGTCAACACCCCGACGAAGTCGCCGGCATCGTCGAGCAACTCCAGGCGGCCCGGCGCGAGGCCGGCCGCGAAGGCGACCCCTTCGAGACGATCGTGCCCCTGGTGACGCCCCCCGAGCCCGACACCCTCCGCAAGCTCGGCGACGCGGGCGTGACCGCCACGACCTGTTGGCCCTTCAGCTACACCGTCGGGCCGACCTCGACGATCGAGCAAAAACGCGATGCGATGATGCGCTTCGCGGACGAGGTCATCTCGAAGGTCTAACCGGACGCGGTACGCTCCCGGCGTGTCGGCCCGAGTCTTCCACGAAGTCGTCTCCGAGATGCCCGCGGTCTCTTCGGAGACCCGGCGCGAGATCGTTGGGGCCGACGCCGACGCGAACCGCCACGCTGTTCTCGAAGCCGAACTCGGCGTCTTCCAGTGTGTGGAGCAGCGGCCACCGCCCACGCGCCGGGCCCAACCCCGCGAGCTCTGCATCGCCGCCTGGAACATGGAGCGCGGCCGCTTCCTGGCACCCGCCGCGGGCCTCCTCTCGCGCGTCGCACCCGACGTGGTGTTGCTTTCCGAGATGGACGCCGGGATGGCGCGGTCGGGCCAGCATCACACCGCCCGCGAGCTCGCCGCGACCCTGGGCCACGGCTACGTCTATGCCGTCGAGTTCGTGGAGCTCGGCCTCGGCGGCCCCGAGGAGCGCGAACGCTGCGCCGGCGAAGAGAACGACCACGGTCTGCACGGCAGCGCGATCACCAGCTCGCTGCCGCTGCTACGGCCCGTGGTGGTGCGGCTCGATGCGGGGGGCGATTGGCTCGACGGCTCCCGCAGCGAAGCCCGCGTTGGGGGACGCATGGCGGTCCTGGCGACCGTGCGCGCGGGCGGCACCGACATCACGCTGGGCTCCATCCACCTCGAGAGCCATTCCGATCCCGAGCACCGCGGCGAGCAGATGGGTGCGCTGCTCGAAGCGATCGAGGTGTATTCGCCGGGCGCCCCGGCGCTCATCGGCGGCGACCTCAACACGATGTCGATGCCCACGAGTCACGTCTTCGACCCGGTGCACCTGAAGCCGGCGCTCGAAGCCGACCCCGAGCGTCTGCTCCGGCCGGTTCGCCACGAGCCGCTCTTCGGGCGGGCCCGGGAGTCCGGTTTCGAATGGCGGATCTGCAATGAGGAAGGGGAGGGGACGCATCGCCACGTGGGCGAAGGCAGCGATTCGCATCGCACCCCGGTGCGGCTCGATTGGTTCCTGGTGCGCGGCCTTGGCTGCAGCGGCGCCGCGGTGATCGACGCCGTCGACCTTGCTACGGGCGAAGGACTCTCCGACCACGAAGTGCTGGCGGTGACGGTTCGGCCACCCGCACAGCGGCTCCCGGCCCGGGGCTCGCCCTGACTACTCCTTGGGGAAGTAGCGGCTGATCGTATCGACCACGCAGGACGGTCGTTCCGCACCCTCGATCGTGATCGACACCCGGATCGTCGCCTGGACGCCGCCCTTCACCTCTTCGGCCTTCACCAGCTCGGCCCCCGCGCGGATCTTCGAGCCGACGGGCACCGGCGCCGGGAAGCGGACCTTGTCCATCCCGTAGTTGACGCCCATGGAGATGTTCCGCACCTCGACGATGCGCGGCAGGAAGTAGCTGGCCAGGGACAGCGTCAGATAGCCGTGTGCGATGGGCTTGCCGAAGGGGCCCGACGCTGCGCGTTCGGGGTCGACGTGGATCCATTGGTGGTCGCCCGTCGCATCGGCGAACAGGTTGATGCGCTCCTGGGTGATCTCCAGGAAATCGCTGTAACCGAGATGCTTGCCCACGTTGTCGAGCAGTTCGCGGGGCGATTCGAAGACCGTGGCCATGGGGCTCCTCTTGGTGGCGACGGGCAAGGGTACCCCCTTTTTCTGCGGCCGGCGCGGCGCGTGATAGGATCGCGGCCGTGCGAACCCGCCTTGCCTGTTCATTCGTTCTCGCCGCATTGCTCGCTCCGGCGGCGGACGTCGCGGCTGCGGAAGGCGTCAGGGTGCGCTGGCTCGGCGTCGCTGGGTTCGCGGTCGAAGCGGGCGACGACACGATTCTCCACGATCCCTATCTCTCGCGGCCCGGCGCGCTGCGGACCTTCTTTCGCCCCTACGTCCCCGACGCAACGATCCTCGAGCCGCTCCTCGCGAGCGACGGGCCCGCGCCCGAGGTGGGCCGCGGCGACCTCATCCTGATCGGCCACAGCCACTTCGATCACCTCGCCGACGCCCCCTGGATCGCGGACCGGACGGGCGCGACCGTCGTCGGAAGCGAGACCACCGTGGCGATCTCGCGGGGCTTCGGTCTGGCGAAGGCCCAGTTGCGCCGCGCCGACCCGGGCGATCGGTTGAGCCATGGCGCCTTCGACGTGCGCGTCGTCGAATCGCGCCATATGACCCTCCCCACCGGCAGCCCGCCGGCACCCGGTGTCGTCACGGAGCCTCCCGCGTGGCCGATGCCGGCGGTCGACTTCCGGTTGGGCGACGCGCGTGGCTATCTCGTGACGCATCGGCCGTCGGGCCTGCGGCTCTTTTTCCTCTCGAGTGCGGGCCTCCACCGGCCGGCTATCGAAGCGTTGAAGAACGAAGGCGTGCGCGCAGACGTGTTGTTGATCTCGACCTCGGGGCGAACGGACGACTTCGTTCACACGTTGCTCGATGCCCTGCGGCCGCGCATCGTCGTCCCCCAGCACTACGACAACTTCTTCGTTCCACTGGCCGACCCCGACGCCGCCGTACCCATCGACGAGGCGGACCTGGCTGCCTTCGAGGCCGAGGTGGCGAGCGCGGCCCGGGAACTCGACCTCGCGGTCGAGGTCCGGAGGCCGCGGCTCCTCGAAGCCGTCTCCTATCCCTGAGGCTTCTCCGGGGCGGTGCCCTCGGGCGGCTCGGGTGAGAAGCTCAACTGGCTGCGCCGCAGCGCCAACGAGTCCACCCTCTCGGAGTCGATGTCGATGACCGTGTAGCGGAGTTCCGGGTCCGCCGTCGTGAAGTCGAAACCGAGCACGCCGTACATGGGGCGGCCGCGATGGGAGAAGAGCGCCTCGGGTTTCAGCGGATGGGTGCCGGGCTTCGTCAGGTGGGCGGTGCTGGCTTCGTAGAGGTCGTAGCCCTCTGTGCGTTCGATCTTCCACGCGTCCGAACGGTGACGGTCGCCGGAGATCAGGAAGACGCCCTCGATCCGGTTGCGCTCGATGAAGGAGAAGATCTCCTCCCGCTCGTCCGGATAGCCATCCCACGTGTCGCGCCCCCCATCGATCCGTTTTCTCCCCGGTGCAAAGGGGACCGGGCTCGCGAGGATCTTGAAGCTCGCCGTCGAGGCCGCGAGCGTTTCGAAGAGCCATTGCTTCTGGACGGGCCCGAGCATCGTCGGGTGCTCGCCAGTCGGATCGGTGCGGTAGTACCGCCCGTCGAGCAGGATGAAGTGGACGTCTCCGACCTCGAAGTCCGTCCAGACGCCGGGCACCGCCTCGCCGCCCCCGTAGTACGGGTTCACGAAGTTCTCGCGGAAGGCCCGCCACGTGACGTTTCGCTTCCACGCGGGCGTTTCGATCTCCGGGCCGCCGAAGCGGTCGTTGCCGCTGAAGTCGTGGTCGTCGTAGATCGCATAGATGGCCGTCGAGGCGACCATCCTGCGGAACTCCGGGCGCGCGTGTCGGCGGTAGAAGAAATGCCGCTGGTGGGCGAGCACGTCGGGGATGTTGAAGTAGGTGTTGTCTCCGAGGAAGATGAAGGCGAGGGGGCCGCGCGCGCGGATCGTGTCCCACATGCGTTCGTTCCAGGGGATGTAGTTGGCACAGCCGCCGAAGGCCACCTCGAAGCGGGTGGACGCGTCGGCGACGGGGTAGGTGCGGAAGCGAGGCTGCACCGGGCGGGGCACGGGGCGGCCATCGAGGAGTACGTCGTAATCGTACAGTGTGTCCGGCCTCAGCCCGGAGACGTCGAGGGTGGCGGTGAAGTCCCGCTCCGCCGCGGTCGCCCGGGTCTCGGACGCGACGGCACCGGGCTCGCCCGAGTGGGGTGCCACGCGGATCTGGACCGCGACCTCGTGGAGCGTGCGGACCCAGAACCGGGCGCTGGCCGAAGTCACCGCGCCGACCATCGGCCCGTGCAGCAGATCGACACTTCGGCCCTCCGCCCACGCGCGGAAGGCATCGCTCTGCGTCAGCGGTGCGAGCAATTCGCGTGGCCCGGCGAGGAAGCGCTCGGCCGGAGCCCCAGCCGCGACCGCCTGCTCGACGTGGCGCATCGCTTCCTGGATGTTCCCAAGCTGACCGTGAGCCACAGCCAGACAAAAGTGATTCTCGGAGTCGTTGGAACCGGTGGGCTGGCAGAACTCGATGGCCCGTGCGATGTCGCCCTGATGGATGTGCCACAGCCCGTATTTCCGGTGCGCGTAGCGGCCGGTCTCGGTCGCCTCTTCATCCTCTTCGACGGGTTGGGTCGATCCGCGCTCGCAGGCCAGCGTGCCGAAGGAAAGCGCGACCAGTACCGCGGCACACGCCCAGGGGGCCGTGTGCCTCGAACTCGCCGCTCGCATGGTGCCTCCCGGGGTCGTGTGGACATCATCGCTCCGACCCCGGCGTACCCTAGGGGATCGTCAGCTGTCCGTCGCGCACGGACAACATCACACCTTCGCGCAGGCCCCAGTCGCAGACCACGTACTCGTCGAGGCCGAGGGTCTCCGCAGCGGTCGAAAGGATCAAGGCGCCCGCAGCCAGGAGATCGACCCGCTGCTTGTGCATCCCCGGCATCGCGACGCGTTCCTCCTGGCGCGATCGGACGAGGTCGTCCGCCAGGCCTGCGAGCGCGGTCCGGGTGATCTCGAGTTCGTTGGTTGGCGCTCCGTCCGACTTGCCGCGGCGGGCGAGGGCGAGCTTTGCCACCGCCCGAGCGGTGCCTCCGCCCAGGACACAGCGCCGTGGCCAAGCGACCGGAGGCTGGGCTCGCTCGAGTGCTTCGCGGACACGGGCTCGGATGTCGACCACCGCCTCCGGGCTCATCGGGTCGTCGGCAACGAACTCGCGATGCAGGCGCGTCACACCGATCGGGAAGCTCGTGGCCCAATGGGGCCCGTCCTCATCGCTCAGACAGAGCTGCATGCTCCCGCCACCGAGGTCGGCGCCCAGGGCGAGGCCGGGCCCCATCAGTACGCGTCGGCGATAGGCGGCGTTGGCCAGGCGCGCCTCTTCGACGCCTTCGAGTACGCGCACGGGCGTGCCGAGGGCGATGCCGATGCGTTCCGAGAGCCAACGGCCGTTGGTCGCGTCACGCAGCGCGGCGGTGCCGACCGGGAAGAGACGATCGACGCCGGCGAACTGGGCCGTGCGCCCGAAGTCGCGCGCAGATTCGAGCACCCGATCCGCCAGGGCCGGCGGGATCTCCCCGTGCTGCGCGACGGCTGCGCCGAGCCGCAGCATCACCTTGTCCGTTGCAACCGGCGCGAGCCGGCCCGAGCGCGTCACGTCTGCAACGAGGAGGCGGAAGGAGGTGCTCCCCATGTCGAGAACGCCGATGCGATCGCTCGGTGCCGAGTCGAGCACCTGCTCACGCTCGGGCGGTGGCCGATACCGGGCCCGAGCTTTCTTGCGATCTTGCTCGATCACCCACACGGACGCCTTTTCGCAGCGAAAGGGCCCGTCGATCCGCACGCCGCGTTCTTCGAGTTCACCCATCAGGGCGGCGATCACATCGCCGTGGCTGCACAGCAGGGTGGGGCGGTCATCGAGCTCGTCGAGCAGGGCGAGGGCTTTCGCGCCGGGCTCACCCTCAGCGAGACGGTCGTCGTGCGTGAGCTGCGTGGCCCACAGCTTCGCGAGTGGTTCCACCGTCTGCCGGCAGCGCAGGTGTGGGCTCGCGATCACGTGCGGGATGTGTTCGGAAGCCAGCTCCACCGCCAAGGCACGCGCCTGTTCGAGGCCCACCGGTGTGAGCGGGCGCAGCGCCATCGGGCCATCCCAGCCGTTGCGCTTCTCCGCTTTGGCGTGGCAGACGAGGTAGATCTTCAACGCGTGCGCTCCGTCCCGGTCCCGTTCACAGGAGACCTGCCGAGGGTAGGCAATCGATTCGCGTGCCGTTCGGGGTTCTTCGGCTTCCGGCCCTCTCGCCGAAGTGTTTCATCGCGGCACGGGCCAGCTGGACTGGCCCTGAGGCCACGACTACCTTGGGGTGGTTCCGGAGGCTCGTTTGTCCCTACCTGCCGATCTGCTGCAACGTTCGCCCGAGGAGGCGTGTCGACGGATCGTCCTCGACATGCTCGAGGCGGCCAGCCAGGCAGGCCAGCGGCTCGACGACGCTTCGGACGCGGAGGCGCTTCACGACTTCCGCGTCGCCATCCGCCGTACGCGCAGCGCCCTGCGGGCCTGGAAGCCCAAGCTCGAAAAGAGCGTCCGCAAGCGCGATCGACGCGCGCTCCGTGCGCTCCAGCAGGCGACCGGCGCGGGCCGCGATGCACAGGTCGCGCTCGAATGGCTCGCCGCCGAGCGCGACTCCCTGCGGCCGGCTCATCGTCTGGGGCACGACTGGCTGGTGGAACGGCTCGACACGCGTCTCGGGGAGGCGCTCGGCCACGCCCGCGAAGGCGTTCGCGAAGCCTATCAGCAATTCTTCGATCGCATCGTTCCCCGCCTCGAGGTGGTGACGATCGAAACACATCTGCGGCTTGGCGCGCGGCCCGCGAGTTTCGGCGAGGCCCTGGCGGAACGCGCCCGGGCGCATGCGGGGGAGGTGACGACCCTGCTCGCACGGATCGGCTCGGTCGAGGATGCCGCGGGCGGGCATGCGGCACGTGTGGCCTGCAAGCGGCTCCGTTATCTCGTCGAGCCCGTTCGCGACCACGTCGAGTCGGCGCGCAACCTGGTCAAGCGCTGCAAACGTCTCCAGGATCTTTTGGGCGACCTGAACGACGCCCACGTCCAGCGGGACGAGCTGGGCACCGCCATCGAGGCCGCCGCGGCCGAACGTGCGCGGCGGCTCCACGATCTGGCTCGCAGCGCAGACGATGCGGGCCTCGGCCGCGAGGCGCGCCGCAGCGAGCGCGCGGGCCTCGTGGAGCTGAC
>JAFDDA010000052.1 GCA_019311105.1 Deltaproteobacteria bacterium | reverse complement strand
CGCATTGGCCATGATCGTGATCTGCGGGTTCGCGCCGGTGTTGCCAGGCAACGCGGCCGCGTCCACGACGTGGAGGCCCTCCACGGCAAAGCTCTCGCCGTGCCGGTCGCAGAAGCCCTGATCGGGGGCGCCGCCCATGGCCGCGCCGCCGAACAGATGCACCGCATACAGGGAGAAGAGCTCAGCCTGAGACCAGCGCCGCCCTTCGAGCGCGTCGAGGTCGCCTTCGTTCGTGATGGGGGCGAGGCCGTCCACGGGCAGCCAGACTTCTTCGGCGCCGGCGGCGAGATAGGCGCGCGCGGTTTCTCGCATCCCCTGAGCCATGCGATCCAGGTCGTGGGGCGTGAGCGCGTAGTCGTACTCCGGTCCGATGTCGCCCGGCTGTGTCGTGCCGCGGGCCTCGTCCCGCAAGACGACCACCGCCTTCGCAAGATGGGGGAGGGCTGCCATGGCGCGCTCGTGTTCGGCTCCCGCGCCGGGCAGGTTCTGGGCGGTGACGAGCGGATGGACCGTGGTGTTCTCGATCATGAAGCCCGGCCCGCCGTGCCCGAGGACGTCTGCGAACTCGGAGATCGCGTAGGCCATCGTGGGCCCGAAGTAGCCGTGGATCGGTTCGCGGAAACGTGCCGTCACGTGGACGCTCGAGTGGAACTGAAGGCCGACGCCGGCGCCTTCGCTCAGGCCGCTGGCCATCAACAGGGTGGGCGTTTCGAGCACGCCGGCGGCGACGCAGACGATCGGCGCGCGAATCTCGATCTCGAGCCCCGCGCGCGTGGCGCGGACGCCGCGCGCGCGCGCGCCTTCGTGGAGGATCTCGGTCGCTCGTGTTTCGGCCAGGACGCGAGCTCCCGCCCGCTCGGCCCGAGGCACGTAGGTCAGCAACGTGGATTGCTTCGCGTTCGAGGGGCAGCCGAAGTTGCAGAGCCCGAGGTTCGCGCAGCCGCGCACGTTGCGGGCCATGGGCTCCGACGCCCAGCCCAGCCGCTTCGCTCCGCGTTCGAGCGCGTGGGCATTCCGGTTCAGGTGGCTACGCCCCATCACGTGGGCGCCCACGTCCTCCCACGCGTGGTCGAGGAAGGGGTCGAGGTCGTCGAGCCCGAGTTCGACGCCGTGATCCTCGCGCCAACCGCGGAGGATCTCGGGCGGTGTTCGCCAACACAGGGCGTCGTTCACGACGGTGGAGCCGCCGACGCACTGGCCCGCGTAGAGGTTCAAACTGCCGTCGCCCGTCGCCGTGAAACGGCCGAGGCGGAAGAACAGGTCGCCCTCGACGCCGGTGAAGTCGCGGGCGTCGTAGCGCGCGCCCGCTTCCAGCACGACGACGCGCAGGCCCGCCTCGGCGAGGGCTGCGGCCGTCGGGCCTCCGCCCGCACCGGTCCCGATGACGACCGCATCCGCTTCGTAGAGTTCGCTCAGCGCCGCCTCGCGGGGAAGAGGTCGTCGACCTTCTGGAGGACGTCGTCGGGCAGGGTCACGCCGGCGGCGGCCACGTTGTCGCGCAGTTGCGATTCCTTCGTCACGCCGACGATCGTGCTCGACACGCCCGGCTGGCGGAGGCACCACGCGAGCGCGAGTTGGGCCATGGAGAGGTCGAGCTCCTGGGCGATCGGCGCGAGGGCATCGACGCGGGCCAGGACTTCGGGCTTCAGATAGGCGTCCATGAAGACGTTGCGTTCCGCATCGGCAGCCCGGCTGCCCGTGGGCGTCGAACCGCCCGAGTACTTGCCCGTGAGGGCCCCCTGGGCCAGCGGGCTGAACACGACCTGGCCCAGACCTTCGCGTTCGCACACGGGCAAGACTTCGCGCTCGATCCCGCGGCGCAGCAGGTTGTACTGGGGCTGGTTCGAGATGGGCGCGTAGGCGTTGCGCCGGTCGGCGATGCGACAGGCATCCACGATCTGTGCGCTGTGCCACTCGGAGACCCCCCAGTAGAGCACCTTTCCTTGGCGGATCAGATCTTCATAGGCCCGGACCGTCTCTTCCATGGGGGTCGCGGTGTCGGCTCGATGGCACTGATGGAGGTCGATGTAGTCCGTGCCGAGCCGGCGCAGCGAGGCCTCGACGCTCTCGACGATGTGCTTGCGCGATAGCCCCTGGTCGTTCGGGTTCTTCGACATGGGGAAGAAGCACTTCGTGGCGACGACCACGTACTGGCGAGGGATCCCGTGCAGCGCCTCGCCGATCGCCTCCTCGCTGGCACCGCGGGCGTAGACGTCCGCCGTATCGAAGAAGGTCACGCCCAGCTCATAGGCCTGCTCGATGAGCTTTGCAGTGGCCGCGACTTCGACGCTCGACCCGAACGTGAGCCAAGAGCCGACGGAGACGCTGCTGACCTTGAGGCCGCTCGTGCCGAGATTCCGGTATTCCATCGCGGCTAGTGTACCCCGCGGGTTCGGTCGGGCCGTGTGTCGAAGGATCCATCGGATAGAATGCCGCCGATGCTGAATCTCGCTTCGAGCACCGAACCGGCCTGGGCTGAGCGCGCCCTGACGGACCTGCCGGCCCTGCTGCTCGACCACGCCCATTGCGAGAAGCGGGCCGCGGGGATGGCGATCGGGTTGATCTCCCGATACACGGACCGGACGGCCTTGCTGGCGCCGCTCTCGGGCGTTGCGAGGGAAGAGCTCGAGCACTTCGAACGTATGCTCGGTGTCCTGGCGAGCCGCGGGATCGAGTACGCGGTGCAAGAACCGGCCCCCTACCCCAAGCGCCTGCTGGGCCTCGCGCGCACGTCGGAGCCCGGGCGTCTCGTCGACACGCTGCTCTGCTGCAGCGCGATCGAGGCGCGCAGCTGCGAGCGGTTCACGGTTCTGGCGGGCGCTTTGGACGCGGCGGGCGAAGTCGACCTCGCGGCCTTCTACCGAGACCTGTTGGCGTGCGAGGCGCGCCACCACAATCTGTATGTCCAGCTGGCCGAGACGGTGGCGCCTCGCGCCGAGGTCCGAAGCCGGCTGGTGGAGTTGTTGGCCCAGGAGGCCAACCTGATCGCCAAGGGTACGAGCGAGATCCGCGTGCACGGCTAGCTGGAGAGAACATTGGGTTTCGAACACGAAGAGCATTTCGAGACGCGCCAGGTCGACGCGAACGGTATCCATGTGGTCTGGGACGAAGAAGGCGAGGGCGACCGGCCGCTGGTGTTGGTCCACGGCTTCACCGGCTCGCGCAAGGATTTCGCGCCGCTGCTGCCCGACCTGTGCGACCTCGGGCGCACGCTGGCCCCTGCGCTACGCGGCCACGCCGACGGCCACCACGCCGAGGACGGATCGGCCTACACCCTCGATGCCGCCGCCGCCGACCTGATGGCCTGGCTCGATGCCCTCGGTGTCGAGCAGTTCGATCTGCTCGGCCACTCCATGGGGGGCTTCATCGTCGAGCGCATGGTGCTCGAGCATCCCGATCGCGTCGCTTCGCTCGTCCTCATGGACACGGCCGGCCGCGCCATGAGTTGGATGGATGCCGGCCTCTTCGAGGTGGGCGGCAAGATCGCCGTGGAGCAAGGCGTCGAGGCGCTGCACACGATCTTGCAGGAGCAAGCCGGGAGCGACGCGACGCGGACGGCGGCCGACATCCGGCGCGAGCACGAATGGGGTGCCGAGCGCTTCTGGGCGTGGCGGCGCGAGCGCTTCGTCGGCATGGACCCGCACGCGATGGCACCCTTCGGCTGTGCCATCGCCCGGCATCCGGACTGGCTCGATCGCCTGGGCGCCATCCGCTGCCCGACCCTCGTGATGGTCGGGGCCGAGGACACGCCGTTCCTCGACTGCGCGCGGGAGCTGAGCGACGCGATCCCCGGTGCGGAACACGTCGTGATCCCGGAGGCCGGACACCAACCCCAGCTCGAGAACCCGGAACACTGGACGCGCGCGCTCCGCGCCCACCTGGAGCGCGTGCGCGACTGATCGCCGTGCCTGGTTGACGGCGCCCGCCGAGCCCAGCACGTTCCCGCCCCGAAACCCCGAGCGGCTCCGGCCGCCGACCGAGGAGAAGATCGCCATGGAGATCGTGACCGAACGCGTGGAGGTCCCCCTCGCTGGGGGCGGCACCATGGGGGGCTACCTGGCCCGCCCGGCGAGCGGCGGCCCGCACCCGGCCGTGGTGGTCTTCATGGAGATCTTCGGCGTGAACGCCCACATCCGGGACGTCACCGAACGCGTTGCGCGCGAGGGCTACGTGGCGCTCGCCCCCGACTACTTCCATCGCACCGGGCCGGGCGTCGAGTACGACTACGACGACGACGGCATGGCCAAGGGGATGGTGTTGCTCGGGCAGCTCGTGGCCAGCGAGATGATCGGCGACGCGACCTCGGCGGTGGCATTCCTGCGCGGCCGAGTCGACACCACCGGCAAGGTCGGGGCCATGGGCTTCTGCATCGGCGGCCACATGGCCTACCTGACCGCGGCCGAGGCCGACGTGGATGCTGCCGCCAGCTTCTACGGAGGCGGGATCGTCGCGGATCCGGGCCCCGGCGGCGAAGCCTCCACGGTCGGCCGAACCGCGAAGATCGGCGGGCGGCTCCTCTGCCTGTTCGGGGCCGAGGACACCCTCATCACGCCCGACCAGGTGGCCACGATCCAGGCCGCGCTCGCGGATGCCGGCACGAACCACGAGGTCGTGGTCTACGACGGTGCGGACCACGGCTTCTTCTGCGACCGCCGCGCGACCCACCACGAGGGTTCCGCCGCGGATGCCTGGCAGCGCGTGAAGACGCTGTTCGCCACCGAGCTGGCCTGAGCTAGCGGCCGAGATCGAAGTGCACGGGCACTTCGAGCCGGCCCCAGACGTAGGGCAGCGGCGCCGCCTCGGTGACCGCGCGCTCTGCTGCCCGATCGAGCACCCAGTAGCCCGAGGAGCCGGACGTCTCGAGGCTCTGGGCGCGCCCCTCCGCGTCGATCACGAAGCGCACCCGCGCCACGCCCTCGAGCTCGCGCCAGCGCGCGCTCGGGGGGTAACGAAGGGCCTCCTGGATCCGCTCCCGGATCTGCGCGAGGCGTTCGTCCACGCCGGGCGCCGGGGGAAGCGCATCGACGATCCACACCGCCGCCGCATGCACATCGCCGCCCTGGCCGAGCGCGCTCGGCGGGAAGGCGGCGACGAGGAGCAGCGCGACGAGAAGACGGGCGTGCTTCATGCGGCCCTCATTGGCGCACCGTGGCCGAGAAGCCGGCCGTCCACTCCCGCTCCGGTGCGGGGAAGAACGCCAGCGCTGCGGGCCCGCCCACCGGGACGAACGTGGGGCGCCCACCGGTCTCTTCGTAGCGTCGGCCCATGAAGTTCTGGACGTCGGCGAAGATCGAAAGCTCCACGTGCTCGCCGACCTTGGGCCGCCATGCGACGTGGGCGTCCCAACGGCGGTAGTCGTCGATCTTGTCGAAGTCCTGCCCCCAGTCGTTGGTGGCGTAGCGCTCGCCGACGAACTGCCCGTCCATCCCGAACTCGAGCCAGAAGGGCAGGTGCGCCAAGAAGCCGATGAGTCCGCGGTGGCGGGGCGTGATCGGCACGTGGTTGTTGTCGAGGCTGGTGACGTCGTCGCGCCGCACCCGGGTGTCGTCGTAGGTGTAGTTGCCGTGGACCTCGAACCAGTCGAAGACGTCGAGGGACCACGACGTCTCGAAACCCTGGTGGCGGACCCGGTCGAGGTTCACCGTCTGGACGCCGAGGGTCGGGCCGGGGAAGAAGAACACAACGTCGGAGTTCGCAACGATCTCGTCCACCACGTCCATCCGGTAGAGCGCGAAGTTGCCTCGGAACCGGGGCCCGTGGTGTTTCACGCCGAGCTCCCAGCCGTGGGACCTCTGGGGTTCGACCTCCGGGTTGAAGCTGAACGGGCCCGAGGTCTCGGCCAGGTTCGGGAAGCGGAAGCCACGCGAATAGTTCGCGTAGGCCGAGACCCGCTCCGTGATGCGGTAGAGGGCTCCAAAGCGCGGGCTCCAGATCGAATGGGTGGGCTCGAAGGTCTGCTTGAGCCCCTGCGGGACCGACTCGTCGATCGTAACGATGTGGTAGTCCGCACGGTCGTGACGGATGCCGGCGGAAAGGATCAGACCGTCGAGGATCTCGAGTTCGTTCTGAAGGAATGCTCCGACGAGCTTGCGACTAGTGCGGCGCCGGTCGCGGCTGTTGAAGAACGGGCTGATGAAGCCGTCGTTGCCGTCGCGGTCTTCACGCAGCAGGTCGACGCCGGCCACCAGCCGGTAAGGCCGCCCAGCGATCTCGCGGTCGAGCTGGGCCTTCGTGTTGATCCCGATGGCCTCGCTCGTGAAGTCCTGAACGAAGTCGCCCGCCGCCGAAGAGGAGGCGCCCCGGTCGCTGCGCCGGGTGTAGTAGCCCTGGATTTCGAGGTTCAGGTCGTCGAGGGGTGAATACTCGAGCACCCCGTCCACGAAGCGTGAGCGGATCTCGAAGCGATTGCCCGTGCTGTCGGGGTCGACCTGACGCCGGTCGGAGGCGAGCTCCGCTTCGGTGAGGGGCCCGGGTGTGTCGCGGTCGTCCGTGGACCAACCGCCGCGCAGTGCGAGCGAGCCTCGTTCGCCCAGCTCAGCGCGGAAGTTCCCCTTGTAGTTCTCTACCCGGAACTGGCTCTGATCGCGATAGCCATCGCTGCGGAAGCGATCCGCGAAGACGCTCAGGGAGAGGGGCCCGGCGCTCGCGCCGGCCCGGAGGCTGCCTTCCCGCCCGCGATGACGTGAGAAGCGCGCTGTGCCCGTTGCCGAAGCCGGGCCCTCGCCCGTGCGGGTGATGATGTTCACCACGCCGCCCACGGCGTTGTCCCCGTAGAGGGCACTCGCGGGCCCGCGCAGGATCTCGATGCGTTCGATGTCGTCGAGGTGCAGCAGCGACCAGTCGGCTTGGCTTGTGGAAGGCTCGTTGATCCGGCGTCCGTCGATCATGACGAGCAGGCTCGAACCACCGCCCGAGCCGTTCTCAAAGCCGCGCGGCTCGATGCTGTAGCCGATACGGCTCGACGTCGTGTTCGTGACATAGAGCCCGCCCTGGCGTCGCAGCAGCTCGGCGACGTTGGCCACGCCGCTCTCTTCGATGTCCTCGCGGTCGAGCACGGTGACGTGACCCGGGGTCTCGAGCACCTCGCGGTTCGAGCGCATCGCCGTGACTGCGACGTCGCCCACCGGCACGACGGTCTTCGCCGGGTCCGGCGCATCGCCGGCGAAGGCCATGGTTGCGAGGAGCAGGGCAGGGAACGAAAGGGAAAGGATCGTGAGTGAGCGGCCAGCCGAGTCCACGCGGCGGCTGCCCTTGGGGCTGCGCATATCGCCTCCAAGGCTCACTGCGAAGAGACGACCGGCGATTGGCAGAACCTGCGCACAGGTCGCACCGGCACTCCCTCCGCGGGGAGCGGTTGCGTTTGCGCTCTGGCAGGTTTCCTGGCTCTTGGGGGCTAGGGAGAGACTCTCTCCCCGGCATCGTCCGCGCCTTCCCAGGGCTCCTGGCCCCAGTGGCTTTTTGCGAACGAATCACCCAATCACAGTGGCGGGACCGCGGCCGATTTTCACGGCCTTCCCTTTTACCCCGACCCATGTCGGGCACCGAAGCGCGATCGATTGTCGCTCGGATATACCCCCGCCGGATCGCGAGGTCAAACGGAGTGGGCTAGTCGAGCTCGTCCTGCAGCGCGTGGAGCAGCCGGTCGACGCACTCGCTGCGAGCGTTCTCGCCCATCAAGCCGATGCGCCAGATCTTCCCGGCCAGCGGGCCCAGGCCCCCGCCCACCTCGATCCCATAGCTGTCGAGGAGGCGCTTGCGCAGGGTGGCCTCGCCCTCTTCGAGCACGCGCTCCGGCAGCCGTACGGTGTTCAGCTGGGGAAGCCGCGAGCCCGCTTCGACCAGCGGCTCGAAGCCCAGGTGCGACAGGCCCTCCAGCAGGTGCGCCGACGCTTCGCGGTGTCGCTTCTCGCGGGCCGGCATGCCCTCCTCCTCGACGATGCGCAGGCCTTCGGCCAGGGCGTAGATGGCGGAGATGGGCGCCGTGTGGTGGTAGACGCGCGTCTTGCCGTAGTAGCCGGCGAGTAGCGATATGTCGAGGTACCAGCTCTGCACCGGGCTATGCCGTTCGGCGACGTGCTCGATCGCGCGCGGGCTGAAGCTCGCCGGCGAAAGGCCCGGCGGGCACGAGAGACACTTCTGCGTTCCGCTGTAGACCGCGTCGACGCCCCAGGCATCGATGGCGAGTGGCAAGCCGCCGAGGGAAGTCACGCAGTCGAGCACCACGTAGGCCCCGGCGGCGCGCGCGGCGGCGGCGATGGCCTCGACGGGCTGGCACACGCCGGTGCTCGTCTCGGCATGGACGAAGGCGACGACGCGGGGCCCGTGCTGCTCGATGGCCTCGAGCATCGCGGCTTCGGAGAGCGTCGTGCCCCATTCGGTTTCGACGCGGTGCACGTTCGCCCCAGCCCGGTGCGCGACCTCGCACATCCGTTCGCCGAAGACGCCGGCCACGCCGATCACGGCGTGGTCGCCCGGCTCGAGGAGGTTCACGAAGCAGGCCTCCATGCCGGCGCTGCCCGTGGCCGAGAGCGGCAGGGTCATCTCATTCTCGGTCCCGAACAGGCGGCGAAGCCGGGCCTTCACCTCCTCGACAATCTCGAGGAACGCCGGGTCCATGTGGCCGAGCAGCGGGCGCGCCATGGCTTCGAGGACGCGTGGGTGCGCGTTGGAGGGGCCTGGGCCGAGCAGCAGGCGGTCGGGAATCTCGGGTGCGCTCATGCCGCATAGCCTAACTTGCCCGCCACCATGCTGCGCTGGTTGCTCCTACCTCTGGGTCTCGTGGTGGCGGGCACCGCGGCCTACCTCCTTCTCGCATCGCCGGGCACCGACCGGGCTGCGGCTCCCGAGCGCATCCGGAAGCCGGCGCCGAGCCGGCCCGCTCCCGCCCGTTCCCCGAATGCGGCCTCCCGAGCCGGGAAGCCCATGGGTGAGATCGACGACGCGTCACGTCGCGAACTCGAGAACGTCCTCGAAGGCGAAGGCCTCGGGCCGTGAGCCCGACGCTGGGCCTGCGCACCCGCGAAGACGTCGAGCGCGAAGAGCAGGAACGCCTCGCACCCTGGGCGATGAAAGCGGCCGACTCGGCAGGGCGCCTCACAGAAGAAACGCCCCATCCCTATCGCACGGCCTTCCAGCGCGACCGCGACCGTGTCATCCACAGCACCGCCTTCCGGCGCCTCGAGTACAAGACCCAGGTCTTCGTCTTCCACGAGGGCGACCACTTCCGCAACCGGCTGACCCACACCATCGAAGGCGGGCAGATCGCACGCTCCATCGCTCGCGCCCTACGCGCCAACGAAGACCTCGCCGAAGCCGTCGTGCTGGCCCACGACCTCGGCCACCCGCCGTTCGGCCACGCGGGCGAGCGCGTGCTCGACGAGCTGTTGGCCGGGGAGGGCGGCTTCGACCACAACCGTCAGACGCTTCGCATCGTCGACTGGATCGAGGAGCGCTACCCGGGCTTCCCGGGGTTGAACCTGACCCACGAGGCGCGCGAAGGCCTGTGCAAGCACGGCACGGACTGGCCGCACCCGGTTCCGGTGCCGCCCCTCGGCGCACACCCGACCCTCGAAGCCCAGCTCGCCGACCGCGCCGACGAGACCGCCTACGTGAATCACGACCTCGACGACGGCCTGCGCTCCGGCCTGCTCGACGACGCTCTGCTCGAAGGCGCGCCCCTCTGGCGCGAAGTCCATGCCGAGGTCTGCGCGCGCATGCCCGACGCGCCCGAGCGTGTCCAGCGGGCCCAGACCGTGGGGGGCCTCATCAACCATCTCGTGGTGGATCTCGTGGAGGCGACTGCGGCCCGCGTGGCAGACGCCGGGCTCGAATCGGCGGACGCCATCCGCGCCCATTCCGAGCGTGTGGTGGCCTTCTCCCCCGGCGTCGACCGCGACTTTCGAGCGTTGAAAGCATTCCTGTTCGACCACCTCTATGATCACCCCCGCGTGGCGAGCGTGAGCCTACGGGCCGAGGAGGTCCTTTCGGAGCTCTACCGGCTCTGGGCCGGCGACCCGTCGCTTCTGCCCGAAGGGGTCCGCGAACGGTTCGAACGAGAGGGTGAAGCGCGCGCCATCGCTGATTACATTGCGGGTATGACGGATCGCTTCGCCCAGTCCGAATATCAGCGCCTCACGGGGCGTGGGCCGGACGTGCTGGGCAGCCCCTTGTGGGCCGCGGGGCGGAGCGATGGCCGTGGCGAGTGACCCCGAGATCCGGGTGGTTCTCGTCACCGCCGTCCAAGCCGAGGCCGAGAGCCTCGGCCGAACTCTGGTAGGCGAGCGGCTCGCGGCGTGCGTGAACGTCGTCCCGGGCGTGCGATCGATCTACCGCTGGGAAGGAGAAGTGCAGGCCGATGAAGAGGCGCTGCTCGTGATCAAGACCACCGAAGCGGGGCTGCCGGCCCTGACCGAGCGCGTTCGAGCGCTCCATTCCTATGACCTGCCCGAGGTCCTCGCACTGCCCGCCGTGGGCGGCAGCGCCGCCTATCTGAGCTGGGTCGCCGGGGAGGTGCAGTCGTGAGCCTGGCGGACGCTCTCGATCGAGCCGCCGATGCGCTCCCCGATCTCGCCGAGGTGATCCGGCCCGCCAACGGCGATGCGGCGCGTGTCCTCGAAGCGCTCGACGGCGAGAAGGCCGCGAGTGTTCTGGCCTGGATGCTGGCCGAGGCGCCGGACGACGCAGGGGAGCTGGCCGCCGAGTGGGCCGGCGAAGAAGCGGGCTTCGCCGCGCTGTCGTCCATCGACGAAGCCTCGTTGCCGAAGCCGGGCCGCAAGGCTCTGCGTCGCGTGCGACACCGGCTGCGCAGCCAGGGCATCGTGCTGCCGGAAGCGCCGGCCGCCCCCAAGGTCGCGACCCTGCCCGAGGTCGAGCCCGACGTGGAGGGTGCCTTCGTTTCGCCTCTCGATCCGGGGGGCTCGCGCGCCATCGTGATCGTCCAAGCCAACCCGTCGGGCGGGGCGCGCATCTTCGAACTCGTGGCCAACGATTGGCTTGGAATCCAAAGCTGCGACGTCTTCAAGGCGTCGCGCGGCAAGGCCAAGCGCTTCCTCCGCGAGGCGACCCAGGTCGGCAGCGGTGCCGGTGTGATGATCGAGGTCGATGCGGCCCGGGTGATGGTGGCGCGGGCCGCCGAGCGTCAGCCGAAGGATCGGGCGCTGCCGCGCAGCTTCTCCGAGTGGCGCAGCCAGATCGCCGCCGCGCCCGAAGGCGTGAGCCTGCCCGGCGACGAGGCAGCGGCCGCGTTCCCCGAGACCGACGCCGAGGACCGCGCGCGCTTGCTCGAAATGATCGAGCAGAACCAGATCGGCCCGTGGCCGCCGCTCGAGGAGCCCCTCAAAGAGACCGTCGACCGGCTCAACGAGGCCCGCGACGCGAAAGTCGTGGTGGCCGGTGGGACCCAGGGGCGCTTCGAGGAGATCCTCGAAGATGCCGCCGAAGCTGCTTACGACGAAGCGTTTTCAGCCTGTACGGCTGCGCGATTCGAAGAATCGGCCTATCTGTTCTGGAAGCTTTCGCGCGAGCCCGAGGCCCGAGCCTGTCTGGCCGGTGCCCGTTCGTTCCGCGAGGGAGAGGCCCGCAGCAACCCCGTAGCCCGAGCGCTACTGGGCCGCCTGCTGGCGCCGCTCATGCAAGAAAAGGAAGAAGAGGAGAGCGAATCGCTGTTGGTGAAGCCTTGAGCGCAGCCGCAATGAGCGGCGCGCACGGCTTCCGGCAGAGGCTCTCCGGGGGAACATCATGAAGCGAAGATTCGGACGACGCCGCCGTAGCGGTGGAGCGGATGGTGGCGAGAGCGGTGGCGGCTCGCCCATCGATGCGAGCTGGCTGGGCAAGATCGTCGAGGCGGGCCTCGTCCCGGTCGAAGCGCTCGAGCCGGTGGCCGACTCGGACGTCCCGGCGAGCCTCGCGCTCCTCGGGCGCGGAGTCGACGCCGAGGGCCGGGCGGTCCTCGTTGCGTTCTCCCCGAAGGACGGCAGCGACGCGCTCCTCGGGCTGATGGTTCACCGCGCGGGGGCAACTCTGGCGGCGGCCGCGGAGACGAGCGAGGCACCGATTGGAGCAGGCCCTGCCGCCACCGAGGCAGCCGAAACGACCGAGGCGCCCGCCACGCCGACCCGGGCCTACGTGGTGTCGCGCTTCAGCGCCGCCGCGCGTAGACGCCTGGCTCTGGTGGGGGACGTCGGGATCCCGGTGGAGCCCGTGGAAGCGGGGCGAATCCTCGAAGGCCCGGGCGTTGCGCCCGAGGCGCCGCCTGCTGCCGTGGCCCTGCCGCCGGCCCAGGTGGGCGCAGGCCTTTCCGATCCGACCGCACGCGAGCTCTTCCGGCGCGCGCTGGCGAGCCTCGCCGGGCTCGCCGCGAAACACGCGGGGGGCGTGCGCGGCACGGAGGCCGGCGTCGAACTCGTCGTGATGGCCCGGCGCGTCGCGCGGCTCTCGGTGCGCGACTCGCAGGTTCAACTGGAGGTGTTCGAGAACCGAACGGCCCCGCTCGCGCTCAGCGCAGAAGGGTTGGCCGAGGCCTTCGACCAGCTCGAGGGCCAGCTGCGAAAGCGGCTCCGCGACGCCAAGATCCTCCGCGGCGAAGAGGGGCTGCGCACACGCGTTCAGCCCGGCCTCGCCGCGACGGTGGGCCTGCGATCGCTCGTCCCGTTCCCGTTGGGCGGTTCGGACGGCGAAGTGCTCGACGCCGTGGGCGTGGCCGAGGACGGCCGCGTCGCGGTGGTCGCGGTCCGCGAGAAGCTCGGCCTCGACGGCGTGGGGGCGATCCTCGATGCGTGGGCTGCGCTGCAACCCTCGGTTCCGGGTCTGCTGGCCGATGCGCTGCCGCCCGTCCGGCTCGGCGACGCGCCGCGCCTCATCGTGGCAACGGTCTCCTGTGATGCTGCGGCCGCGCGGGCCCTGGAAGGGCTGACCCTCGAACTCCTGCGCCTCGATATCCGCGCCGGCCAGGATGGCGTGCCCGACCTCGTGACCGCCGGGAGTGCACCCGCCTCGTCGCCTGCCGTCGGGGGCAGCCGCGAACGCGCTGGCCGCCGACGTGGACGCGGGCGACGCGGGCCGCGCCGAGGCCGCGAAGACGGCCCGGGCGAGGACGGTGGTTCGGACAATGAGGACGTCGAGACGTCCGAGGAACCGCGTGCCTCGGAGCCGGAGGGCCGGGACGAACCCGCCGAGTCCGAAGGCCGCGGGAATCGCAACCGCCGTGGTGGCCGCAACCGGAGCGGCCGGAACAACCGGAATGGTCGGGGCGACCGGAACGGTGGGAGTGAAGCGGGCGAGCCCGCGGAGGCTTCCGACGGGTCCGGCGGCGACGAGGGCGAGGCACGCCCGCGCTTCGCGGAGCTCTCGAGCTTCGACCTCGACGACAGCTTTGGCCTGGCGGGCGAGCCCGCCGAGCGAACCGGCCGCGGCCGCGGCCGAGGCCGTCGGCGCGGGCGAGGCCGACGCCCGGGTGGTGCGGGCGGCGACTCCGAGGACGGCGAGGACGCCGAACCCGGCGGTGAAGCGCCGGAGCGCGACGGCATTCCGCTAGGCCCGGCCAGTGAAGCGGGCGCGGACGCCGAACCCGAGGCGGTCGAAGAGGAAGAGGTCGTCGTCGTCGACGAGGAGGATCTCGAGCTTTCCGAGGCCTCGGAGCCCGAGGAAGAGCCCGAGCCGCTCCGCCAGGAGCGCCCGCGTCGGGCTGCCATCCTGGCCCACGCCGACCGTCATTCGATTGCCGCCTCGATGCTGCTCGCCCGCGAGGCGCGGCAAGTCGAGGGCGTATGGGTCTATCCCCAGGACGAGCTGATGACGTTCTTCCGAAGCGTGGCGATCGACCTGCGGGATGATGTCACGATCATCGTCGTGGGCTTCCAGGCGTCGCCCGTGCGCGACGTGCTGCAGGCGGCCTCGCTCTACGCGGGCCGGCTCGAGTGGTACGACACGAGCGAGTGGCCGCCCGAAGACCTGGCGGAGTTCACCGCAGCGCTCGGCACCGACTTCGTGGACGTTCACCCTGGCCTCGACACTCCCATGCCGTTGGTGCTGCCGCGCTGCTCGCGGCGCAGTCGTTTCTCGGACAAGCTCGTCGACCTGGCGTCGGCGCGCTTCTCAGAGCACGACTTCCAGCGTTGGGGTCGCGTGTGGTGGTGGCGTCTGGCCGACATCGCGAGCCACCCCGGGGAGCACAAGAACGCGCTGCAGCCGCTGCTCACGGGCCGTCCGAGCGACCTGGCCGCCGAGGCCGACCGGGCCCAGGAGCCGCCGCCGCCGCCCGAGGTGGAATACGTCGGGGCTCACGACTGCCGGATCGTCCATTTCGGGGGCTACGCCATGGCGCTGGTCGAGGTGCCCGCGCACCTCGAGCTCTCGCTGGCGGGCCGGATCGCGCGCGAGCGCTACGGGGCGCATCTCTCGCTTGCACGACACGAGGGGGATGGCCTGTGCATCCTCGGTGCGAACGACGCCGTGACGACCCGGCCGATGGCTGTGGGCTCGATGGCGAACCACCTGGGCAACAAGCTCTCGTGGGTCGAGACGCTGCCGGGCACGGACCATGTGGCTCGCTTCCGGATCCATGGCGTCGACGAGGCGCCGGAACGCCTCGAGGCGGTGATCAGCGAGATCGGGATGGGGCGCTCCATCCTGGAGGGCTAGGCCCCTTGGCCGCCGGCGCCGACGGGGCCGCCAACGTCGTCGAGGTGTTCTCGTCGATCCAGGGCGAGGGCCCTTGGGTCGGTGCGTCGACCTTGTTCGTGCGGCTCGGCCAGTGCGACCTGCGCTGCCGCTGGTGCGATTCGCCCGGCACCTGGCTCCCGGCCGACGAGGCCCGCATCGAACGGGGGCGGGGCTCCGGCAAGTTCGAAGCCATGGCCAACCCGCTGTCCGTTCCGGCCGTGGTGGCGGCGTGCGAGGCACTCGACCTCGAGGCGCACCGCTTCGTGGCGATCACGGGCGGCGAGCCCCTGCTGCAGGCGGCGGCGGTTCGAGCGCTCGCGTTGGCTCTCGGGGGCCGCGGCCCGCGCATCTTCCTCGAAACCCACGGCCTGGCTGAGGCCGGGCTCCGCGAGGTCATCGACCGCGTCGACGTCGTATCGATGGATTGGAAGCTCGCGAGCGACGTGCGGCGCGAGAGCGACCCGCGCCACGGAAGTGCGATCGCGCCCTTCCACGAAGCTCACGAACGCTTCCTGCGCGTGGCCCATGCGGGGGCCGATGTGACCGTGAAGCTCGTCGTTACGCCCGCGAGCGAAGACGCTGAGATCGACGAAGCGGCCACCCGGATTGCGGGTGTCGACCCCGGGATCCCGGTGATCCTGCAGCCCGTGACCCCCGTCGGCGCGGTCCGCGAACGGCCGAGCGCCGAGCGGATGCTGGCGCTCGAGGCCCGCCTCGCCCGCCGCCTTGGCGACGTGCGCGTGATCCCCCAGACCCACCCGATCTGGGGCGCACGTTAGAATCGGCCCGGGCGGCGACGCGTTGGTCGCCTTCGCCTTGCCCGAGCGCTAGGGCGCCTTCGAAAGAATCTGGTCCGCGGCCATCGCCAGGTCGAGGGCCGTGCCGGGCCCGCCCTTCGCCTCGATGAGGATCCCGCCCGCGCAGCCGGCGCGCTCGGCCAGCTCGACGTCGTGGTCGCGATCGCCCACGACCCAGCTCGCGGCGAGGTCGATTTCGAAGTCGCGTGCGGCCTGCAACACCATCCCGGGTTCCGGCTTTCGGCAATCGCAGCCGGCATCGGGCGTGTGCGGGCAGTGGTAGCTGCGCTCGATCGGGATGCCGCGGTCGGTGAGATCGCGCTCCAGGTGATCGCGGAAGGCCTCGTAAGCCGCTTCGTCGAAATAGCCCCGGCCGATGCCGCTCTGGTTCGAGACGATGGCGAGCGAGAAGCCCGCGGCGACGAGCCGCTGCAGGCCCTCGACGGCGCCCGGCAGGAGCTCGTAGTCCTCGACCCGGTGGGTGTAGCCCTCGTCGCGGACGAGGGTGCCGTCGCGGTCGAGGAAGACGAAGCGTTTCACGGCGAGGACTTTACCCGAAGAAGCGCGGGTGAGACGATCCCGGCTGGAGGCCCGCCATGATCGTCATCCGGGGCACCCTGGTCTCGCCGTTCACCCGGAAGGTCCACGTCCTCTGCCGCGAGAAAGGAATCCCGTTCCAATCGGCCTTTCTCGCGCCGATGCCGAAGACGCCCGAGCTGCTCGCCATGCACCCGCTCGGGAAGATCCCTGTCCTGGAGGAGGCGGGTCGCTTCCTCCCGGACTCCTCGGTGATCTGCGCCTACCTGGAGCGGCTGCATCCGAACCCGGCGCTCTACCCGGCAGACGCCAAGGAGTTCGCCCAGGCCCTGTTCCTCGAGGAGTATTCGGACACGCGCGCGCTCGAGGCGTTCGCCCCGGCGCTGGTGGAGCGCGTGATCATGCCCCGGGATTTCGATCGGCCCGGCGACGAGGGCCGGGTGGTCCGCACGGGGGCCGAGATCGTCCCGCCCGTCTTCGATTGGCTGGAGGCCCATGCAAACGAAAGAGGGCTCGTCGGAGGGCGGTTCTCGATCGCCGACTGCGCCATCGGGGCGCAGCTGCAGAGCTGGGCCTTCGCGGGCGAATCGGTGGACGGCCGCCGGTGGCCCCGGCTGCGCGGCTACTCCGACGCCATGCTCTCGCGGCCTTCCTTCGTCGAGACCGCGGCTGCCTTCGCGGCCGAAGAAGTGCCGTAGCTCGCACCCAGGATCGCGGCGCGCGGATCGTCGGATGCTTCGACCGATCGAGCGAGCTCGATGAAGGCGACGAGGTCGCCCTCCATGGCCGCGAGTCGTTTGGCATAGGCAGGCAGGTCGGTCGCGTAGGTGGCGGCAATCGAGAGACAGGCGTCGTTCAGTCGGGCCCGCTCGGAGAGGAACTGCGCGTCGGCGTGCTGCAGGGGGAGGGCGGCCAGGCGGGCACGCCCCTTGGCCTCGAGCCCGGCACGCCGCCTGTCGCGGGCATCGCCGGCTTCGCTTGCCGCGTAGAGCTGGCCCACCTCCTCGCGGAGCGAGAGCAACGCCTCCTGCACGACGCGATCATCCGCGACCTCGGCTCGGAGCAACTCGCCGAGCCCACGCTCGGCATAGAAGCGAACCGCGCCCTCTTGCCCGATGAACGACGCGAGCCCCTCGTTGAACTCCGCCGCGTCGGCGAAGAAGACCGTGGCGTGCACGAGTTCGTGGATCAGGGTCTCGACGAGGTAGTGCTCGCCGTGGCGCAGCATCGGGTCGGTCACGGGGTCTGCGAGCCAGCCCAGGGTGGAGTAGGCCGGGACGGCCAGGACGCAGACGTCGAGGCCGCGTTTGCGCAGTCGGGTGGCTTCGGCCTCGGCACGCTCGCGTTCGAAGAAGCCCTTGTAGGGGACGTTGCCCACGATCGGGAAGTCGAAGCCGGCGGGCTCGATCTCGCCGGGCCGGGTGGCCACCACGGTGGTGACGATCCGGTCGTCGGGCCAGGCCACGTAGCTCGTATACTGCTCGCCGACGTCGAGGCCGAGGTCGGCCGCGAAGGCGCGCGCTTCGAGCACGCGTTCGAGTTGGCCGCGCAGTTCCGGCTCGGTGGCGGGGTCGGACAGGACGGCGTCGATCCCGCGGCTCGCGCGCAGGATGCGCAACTGGCCCGATGCCAGATGGACGTAGTAGCAGCCGGACTGGCCGAGCGTGGCCAGGCACAAGAGGCCCATGATGAACAGACGCCGCGAACCCCAAGACCCGAGCTTCGTGACCCTCACGGTTCGGGCGCCCGATGCGGCTGCCGCCGATCGGCTGCTCGCCGAAGCGTACGAGGCCGGTGCCGTGGGTTGTGAAGAACGCGAGGGCGTGGGGTCGGGCACGGAGTTGCTCCTCTACGTCGACGCCGACCGCGCGGCTGCGGTGGGGCGCGCGCTGCGCACCGTCGCCGTGGATAGCGAGATCGGCGCGCCGGAGCCCGTGCGGGCGGAAGATTGGTCGCTGGCGTGGCGCGAGGGCCTCGCGGCCGTGGTGGTCTCGAAGCGGCTCGTCGTGCGGCCACCCTTCGTCGATCACCCTCGCGTCCCGGGGCAGGCCCATGTCGTGATCGACCCCGGCCAGGCCTTCGGGACCGGCGGCCACGAGTCGACGCGCCTGGCCCTCGAACTGGTCGACGAGTGGCTCCCTCGCCTCGGGCACGAGCCCGTCGTGCTCGACGTGGGGACCGGCTCGGGCGTGCTGGCCATTGCTGCCGCGAAGCTCGGTGCCCGGCGCGCGCTGGGGTTCGACCTCGATCCCTTGGCGACCGCTGCTGCGGCGGAGGCGGTGGAGGCGAACGACGTCGCGGGCGTGGTGGAGATCGCGACGGGCGGCATCGAGATGCTCGGCCCGGGCCACTTCGATTGCGTCGTGGCGAATCTGCTGCGCAAGGAGGTCGAGCCGATCCTCGGTGACGTGCTCGAGCGCGTCGTCGCAGGCGGTGTCGCGATCTTCACCGGGTTGCTCGAAAGCGACCGGGCCGCCATGGAGCAGGGCATCGCCGCGCACGGCCTGACCATCGTGGGGGACGCGGGCCGCCGTGACGCTCGCGGGGACGCCTGGATCGGGCTGGTCGCCCGCACCGCCAAGCCGTAGCCCGCGTGCTACCTCCAGAGGGATGTTCCCCTCCGATCTCGAGACCATCCTGTTCGACGCGGGCGGCACACTCGTGCATGTCGACTACGACCACGTGGTGGCCGTGGCTGCGGCCGAGGGCGTAGCCGTCGATCGGGAGCGGATGCCGCTCGGGGATGCGGCGGCACGGCTGGCCGTCGATCTTCGACTGCGCGACACCGAGGTGCAGGCCGATTCGGACGCCGCGCGCATCCCGCATTACTTCGCCGATCTCCTGATCGGTGCCGGTGTCGCTGCGGATGCCGCGCGTGCCCTCGCGCCGAAGGTCCAGGAGGCGCACTTCGAGTCGAACCTCTGGCGGGTCGCCTTCGACGACGCTGCGGAGACCCTGGCCGCGCTTCGCCGTGCGGGCCTCGCAACGGCGGTGATCTCGAACGCCGACGGACGCATCCGCTCGATCCTCGATGCGGCGGGCTTGCTTCCCCATCTCGACTACGTGATCGACTCCCACGAGGAGGGCGTCGAGAAGCCCGACCCGGAGATCTTCCGTCGGGCCCTGGCACGCAGCGGGACGGCGCCCGATCGAGCGCTCTACGTGGGCGACATCTACGCCGTGGATGTGTTGGGTGCGCGTGGCGCGGGCATCGAGGCCTGCCTGCTCGACCCCACGGGCGGCTATGGCACGGTCGACTGCCCGACGGTCGTGAGTCTCACCGAACTGGGCCGGCGTCTGGTGCGAGGCGTCACCGGCTGAAGCGTTTCAGCTGGAGCGGAGATTCCGCACCTCCGGGACCAGCAGAACGAGCAGGGTGGGAATCACGATGGCCGCCGCGGCCAGCTCGAGGGCCGGGGCCGTGCCGACTCGGGCGACGAGCGGCCCTGCCAACGCCTCGCCCACAGGAGCGAGGGCAATCGATCCCACGACGTCGTAGGCCGAGACCCTGGAGAGCATCTCGGGCGCGACATGGGTGTGGAGCGCCGTGTTCCACAGGACGCCGAAGAGCTCGATCCCGATACCGCCCACGAAGGTGCCGGCCACGATCTACGCGAGCGGGGCGGGCGCGATCAGCAACAAGGGGAGAATCGCCAGGCCGAGCACACCCAGGGTTCCGACCAACATGGGTCGCTCGATTCGCACCCGCATGGCGAAGAGCCCGCCGGTCACGAGGCCGAGGCCGAGGCCGGCCGCGATGTAGCCCCAATCGGAAGGGCCGCTGAGCGAACGGTCGGCAACGATCGGGCCGATCACGGCGTAGGTCGCTTGCCAGCCCATCACCAGGATCGAGAACTGCACGACGATGGTCCACAGCCAGCGGTGGCCGGTGAATTCGCTCCAACCCGCGCGCAGCTCGGCCCACAGCCCCGGGGAGGCTTCGCGCGGTTGGGCCTTCGGCCGCAGGGTCCAGACCAGCAGGCCACTCGCCGCGAAGGTTCCGGCGTCGAGGGCCAACGCAACGCCGGCGCCCACCGTTGCCGCGAGGATGCCACCCACCGCCGCGCCCATCCCGGAGGCCGAGTTCACGGCCATGCTGAGCAGCGCGTTCGCCGGCACGAGATCCTCGCGCTCGACCACCAGCGGCACGAGGCCCACCGACGAGGGCCAGTGGAGGGCGAACGCGAGGCCCATGCAGGCGGCGAGGCCCATCATCATGGGCACGGTGGCGATGCCGGTCAGCAACACCACGGCAAAGATCGCCTGGCTGACCGTTGCCAGCGTGTCGCCCACGACCATCATGCGTTGGCGCGACCCGCGGTCGGCCAGGGCGCCCGCGAAGAGCTGGAAGCCCAGCTGGGCGGAGGTGGCTGCGGCGACCACGTAGCCCACGGGCGCGGGGTTTTCGGAGCCGACCACGCCGAGCACCGCGAAGGGCAGGGCGACGAATGCCATGCCGGTGCCGAAGGCCGAGACGGCACGCGCCGCGAACAAGCGCGCGAAGTCGCGATGGCGGAGGAGGCGAAGGCCCTCCTGGATGCTCTGTGTCGGGGGGGCGGCCAAGGTGGGAGTCTGCCTCAGGTCGCCGGACGTGACTTGAACCGGTGAGGAAGACGCCGCGAAGAAGATCGCCTCGGGGTCGGCGTGGGCCCAGACCCGGCGAGCGAACGGACCCCTTGACCCCGTCGCAGCCTCGGGTTAGCCAGAGGTGGGGGGAATCACATGATCTTGGGTCTCTCGGGCCCCTACGCCGCCGGCAAGGGCGAGGTGATGGCTTACCTCGAGCAGCGGAGCTTCTATCCGCTGTCGCTCTCGGACGTCATCCGCGACGTCCTGGCCGAGCGCGGCGAGGGCGAGACCCGCGAGCGCATGATCGAGACCGGGACCGAGCTGCGCACCGACCACGGCCCGGCCGTTCTCGCAGAGCGCCTGCTCGCCAAGATGGCCCCCGACCGCAACTACATCGTCGACTCGATCCGCCACCCGGCGGAGGTCGAGGCCCTGCGCGCGGGCGGCAGCGACTTCAAGCTCATCTGGGTCGACGCCGACCCTGCGACCCGCTTCGCCCGCATCCAGAGCCGCGGCCGCCCGGGTGACCCCGAGAGCCTCGAGCGCCTGCACGAGCTCGAAGGCCGCGAGCAAGCCGGTGGCGGCAACGCGGCGGGCCAGCAACTCGCCGCGATCCAGGCCCTGGCCGATTTCACCGTCCAGAACGACGGGGAGCGCGAGACGCTCCACCGCGAGATCCAGGCCGTCCTGTCGCGCTCGCTTTTTTTTGAACGACCCGATTGGGACGAATATTTCATGAGCATCGCGCGCGTCGTCGCGTCGCGAAGCAACTGCGTGAAGCGAAAGATCGGCGCCGTCATCACCATCGACCGGCGCATCGTTGCCACCGGCTACAACGGCACCCCGCGCGGCGTCCGCAACTGCAACGAAGGCGGCTGCCCCCGCTGCAACGCCTTCGGTGAGAGTGGCCAGGCGCTCAACGAATGCATCTGCTCCCACGGCGAAGAGAACGCCATCGTCCAGTCGGCCTATCACGGCGTTTCGGTCCGCCAGGGAGCCCTCTACACCACGATGTCGCCGTGCCTCCAATGCACGAAGATGATCGTGAATTCCGGAATCACCGCCGTCATCTACAACGGCGACTACCCGCTGGGCGAGGCTTCGCTGGAGATCCTGCGTGAGTCCGGCGTGAAGCTGAGCAAGGTTGAGTTGTCTGGGGCTTGAGGGTGCGAACCATGGGATGAGACGCGGCCAGTTTGGCAGCTGCGACCGCTTCACCGCTAGCCTTCGAGCCAGGGTGCGAGAGCATCTCGCCCACCAAGGCTTGGTCGAAAGTGCTGCGCGCGGGCACTACCTCAAGGCGCTTGCGATGGTGGCGTGGTTCTTGGGTTCGTACCTTGCGATGACCTTCACCAGTTCGTTTATGGCCTTGCTCGCGTGTTCCGTGTCGGCAGGCATGGCGCTGGCTGGATTGGCGTTCAACGTCCAGCACGATGGCGGGCACGGTGCATTCTCGGGTCGCGCGGCACTGAACGGTAGCGCGGCCCGAGTCCTCGATCTGCTCGGCATGAGTTCCTACCTTTGGCGGTTCAAACACAACCTTCTTCATCATCAGAACCCCAACGTGAAC